>DATHNI010000443.1:0-5027 GCA_035486135.1 Acetobacteraceae bacterium | reverse complement strand
CAAGGAGAACGCCATGCCGCGCCGGCTGATCGACATTTCGTCGCCGCTGATGGCCGGGATCAAAAGCGATCCCCCGCACATGCTGCCGCAGATCGAATACCTGGACCATCACGCCACCGCGCCGGCGATGGCGGAGTATATGGGCGTGCGTGTCGATCAGTTGCCGGATGGCGAGTACGCCGCGGTGGAGAAAGTCGCGATCAGCACGCATAACGGCACGCATCTCGACGCGCCCTACCACTTTTTCTCCACGATGAACCACGCGCTGAAGCCGGGCGGCGAACCCTCCTGGCGGATCGACGAGGTGCCGCTGGAATGGTGCTTCCAGCCGGGCGTGAAGCTGGACTTCCGCCACTTGCCGGACGGCTACGTGGCAACACCCGGCGACGTCGAAGCCGAGTTGAAGCGCATTGGCCACACGCTGCGCCCGCTGGAGATCGTCGTCGTCAACACCGCGGCGGGAGCGATATACGGCCAGGACGACTACGTCGATTCGGGCTGCGGCATGAGCAAGGCGGCAACACTTTGGCTGCTGGAACGCGGCGTGCGGCTGACCGGCACCGATGCGTGGAGCTGGGATGCGCCGTTCTCGATCACCCGCAAGCGGGTGGCGGAAACCGGCGACGCGGGGCTGATCTGGGAAGGCCATCGGGCCGGGCGCGAGATCGGCTATTCGCACCTGGAGAAGCTGCACAATCTCGAGGAACTGCCGGGGGACGGGTTCGAGGTGGTGTGCTTCCCGGTGAAAGTGCACCGCGCCTCGGCCGGATGGACGCGGGCGGTGGCGATCCTGCCGGGGTGACCGGCGCACCTGGGATCGGGTCCCCATTCTTGCGCGTCGATGAAGGTGCCTCCACACTCCGGGTCATGACGGCCAGGGGCAAACCGCGCGGGACCGATCCTCGGGTAGCGCTGGAGGCGATCGGATTGCTGCCGGACACGGAGATCGACATCGCCGGTGCCGCGCTCCAGTTGGCGCGCGTCGATGCGCCGGACGCGGATTGGCAGGCGGCAGGCGCCCACCTGTCCGAGATCGCCCGCGACGCCGTTGCGTTGTCCGGCGCGGGCAACCTGGCGGAGAAGGCGGAGGCGTTGTCGGACCTGCTGGCCTCCCGCCACGGCTATTTCGGCGACAGCGACACCTACGACGATCTGGCGAACGCCAACCTGATCCGGGTGATCGAGCGTAGGCGCGGCTTGCCGGTGGCGCTCGGGGTGATCTGGCTGCATGCGGCGCGGGCCGCCGGCTGGGAAGCGCATGGGGTGGACTTCCCGGCGCATTTCATGATCGCGCTGCAAGGCAAGTCGACGCAGATCGTGCTGGACGTGTTCCACGGCGGTGTCGCGATGGGCGCCCGCGATCTGCGCACATTGCTGCAGCGGATCGAAGGCGACAATGCGGAACTGCGGCCCGGCCTGTTGCTGCCGATGAATGCCAGGCAGGTGCTGCTGCGGCTGCAGAACAACATCGCCGGGCGTCGCATGCAGGCAGGCGACCTCGACGGCGCGCTGGCCTGCATCGAGGACATGCTGCGCGTTGCCCCCGACCAGGCGGAGCTGTGGCGCCAGGCGGCGATGCTGAACCAGCAACTGGATCGGGTTGCCGCCGCGCTGCGCTGCTTCGAGCGCTGCCTGAGGCTGGTGCCGCGCGGCGAGACGGCCACGCGGATCCGTTCAATGATGGACGGCCTGCGCGGCCGCCTGAACTAGACCCGGGGCTCTGCCCCTGGACCCCGCCAGGGGGCTTTGCCCCCTGAACCCCCAGCAAAGGCAGCGCCTTTGCAATCCATTCGTTGGAGAGGTTGGACGGGAGGGGGGACCGGCATCGGTATGGTTGCTGCTCGACCGACGATCGTCGGTCGAGCAGCAACCATACCGATGCCGGCCCCCCTCCCGTCCAACCTCTCCAGTAAAGGGTTCCAAGGGCTCGGCCCTTGGCGGGGATCCAAGGGGCAGAGCCCCTTGGTGGGGTCCAGGGGCAAAGCCCCTGGCCCTGGTTCTACTTCCTTCTGACCGCGCCGCCGCCACCAGCGCTGGCATGCATGGCCGGGGCCGGCGCGTGCGCCGCCACCCCACCCGGATGGAACCCGCCCGCCGAGGGCGCAGGCCGCATGAAGCCGCCTGCCGTGCCGGGGTGACCCGCTGCGCCGGCCACGCCCGGATGAACCGCCCCGGCCATCCCCGGATGCACCGCGCCCGCCATGCCCGGATGCACTGCGCTGGCCATCGCGGGGTGGACCCCTCCGCCCAGGCCGCCCGGACGCCCGACCTCGCCACGCGCTACCGCATCGTGCCGCACCGCTTCCTCGTGATGCATCGCGACGTCGCGGCGCACTTCGGCATCGTGGCCGTAGCCGCGCAGGCCGTGGCCGTCCGGGTGGAAATGCTCCAGGTGGTGCCGGAAACGGTCCGGTGCGCCGCGCCAGTGGTGGAAGTGGTCGTAGTAGCCCCAGCCGAGATCGCCACCGTAATACAGGAACTCGGGCTCGCCATCGATCACCGCTTCCGGCACGCCGGCGACATAGACGATGCCGTCGGTGCCGTCGTCCCCCGGTTGCAGCGCGCAGCACACCTCGACGGCCTGTGCAGACGAGGCGGCCAGCAACACGTCCTGCGGCGGATTCAGCCACAGGCCGCGATGGTTGTTCAGCGCATCCAACTGCTGCGTGCGGTAGGCGTCCGGCGCATCGGGCGCCACTCGTGCGGCGCCGTTCACCAGCGCGACCTTGGCGATGTCCGTGCCGTCGGTCAGCACGCAGATATACTGACCCGGCTCGATCTGCGGCTGGCAGGTCAGGGTGTCGCCATTGGCGGCGATATAGCCCTGTAACTGCGCCGCATACGGTGCGCCGAGCCCCAAGATGCCGTTCAGCGTGTAGGTCTGTCCGTCGGCCAGCAATGTCGCGGTGTCCTGCACCGAGGGATGCTTCAGCGTCGCTGGCGGCGGCGGCAGGTTGGCCCATATGCCGCGCCGCGCGGCCTGCGCTGCCGCCTCCTGGTCACGATACGCATCGGGCGCATCGTCCTTGGCGCGCGCCGCACCGTTCACCAGCGCCACCTCGGCGATGTCGGTCCCGTCCGGCAGCAGGCAGACGAAGCCCGAGCCGCTCTGCGCCTGGCAGGTGAGGTGGCTCTCGGTCGATCCCAGGAAGCCTTGCAGCCCCTGTGCAGCCTCGCCCTGCAAGCCGTCGATGCCATACAGCGGTACGATCCGGTCGCCGGCTTTGAGGTCGGCGGTGTCCACCACCGTCGCGTGGTCGATATTGACCGGTTCCGGCTGCACCGCCGGCAGTGCCCCGGTTGCCGGCGCTTCCGCGGGCGGCGCCCCGGCCCCCGGTGCTCCCGTTGCCGGTGCGTCCGTCGCCGGGGCCGCTGTGCCGGCCAAGGGAGACGTCAATGAGGCCGGGGTCGCGGTCGGTTGCGATCCCGGCTGCCCTCCGGCTTGCGGCGGTTCGAGCAACCCCGGACTGGTGATGGCGATATGCACGCCGTCGACCACGTTATCGGGCGACAGGGCCTGGATATTGCCGGGCTTGCTGGCAACGGCCGGCGCCGGCACGGGCGCTGTCGGATTGACGTCCATATCCAGCCCGCCGGCCTGGTTCTGATTGGCGGCGGCCGGCGCGTTCGGGTTGACGTCCATATCGAGGCCGCCCGCCTCGCTGACGGCCGCCGCCGGTGCGCTTGGAGTGGCGGCCTTGCCCGGATCCGCCGGCTGGGCGCAGGCGCCGCCGGCTCCGGCCCAACCCAAGGCCACCAGAGCGCAGCCGCGTAGCAGCATGCTCCCACCCCAGTCGTTCTTGCGCGCTGCCGGCATGGAATTGTTCTCCGACCTATAAGTGCACAGTCGTACTGCTCTTCTCTTTTTTGTGGACGTATTGCTCGGTGGGCCTGCCGCCCGGTAGGGCTGCTGCCCGGTGGGCCTACTGCTTGGTCGGCTTACTGCTTGGTCGGCTTACTGCTTGGTGGGCGCTACCCAACTGGAAGGCGCGGGGCCGGTGGCCGACGCCGGGGTCGCACTCGGCGTCGATCCGGCCGGGGCGACCCAGTTGGAGGGCGCCGCCGTGGGTGCCGACGCGTTAGCCGACCCGGTTGGCGCGACCCAGCCGCTGGTGCTGGGCGCCGAGGCGGTGGCAGTCGCCGCCGCGCCGGTTGGCGTCGATTGCAACCTGGCGAGCAAGCCGGCCGACGGCGAACCGTCCGTCGGCAGCGCATGGGATTGTTCGTAGGCGATGATCGCGGCGCGCGTCCTGGGACCCATGTAGCCGTCAGCCGAACCGTGCAGGAAGCCAAGCCGGATCAGCTCGGCCTGGCTGGACCGCACCAGCGGATCCGGCGCAGGGCCGGCGGGCGCTGCCGCGACGACCGGCGCGAAGCCCGGCACTTGCTCGCCCTTGGCATACATGCACTGCGAGAACGCGTTATCGTATTGTTGCTGGATCATGGCCTGGTCGTTCGCGGCGCCGCCCGCGCCGTACACCGAACCGGTTGCGGCACCGCTCGCCGCGCCGATCGCGGCGCCGTTGCCTGCTTCTCCGACGGAGCCGCCGACCGCCGCGCCGAGTCCGGCGCCCAGGAGAGTGGTGAGCGCCACTGTGCCCGCCGCCCGCTGATTGGCGGCATCGGCCTGGCCCTTGACCTGGTCTGCGGCGAACGCCTTGCAGGAATTATTGTCGGATTGGAACGCGTCGAACGTCTTGCCGGGACCGGGCATCGCCTGAACCGTCGGTCCCAACGGCGTCGCTGCACAACCCATCAGCAACGCTGCCAAACTGACGGAAATGACGAGAGGCCCGGCGGCGGAATGGCGAGCGATCATGGCGTCTGCTCCCTGCGCGTAATTATATGGTTAACAATCGGTAAATCTTTTGTGCTTGCTGCGCAAGCAAATCGTATGCGCGCGCGATTGCGAATATGCCGGGATAAATTTCCGGATAATCGCCGGGTTTGCAACCAGAAGTTCAACTTCACGCAAACGGCGATGACACCTCGCGCCGTGCATTGTGCTTGCCATCCGACTAGCCTCA
>DATHNI010000442.1:0-7331 GCA_035486135.1 Acetobacteraceae bacterium | reverse complement strand
GAGAACACCACGATCGTCGAAGGCGCCGGCAAGAAGGACGACATCAAGGGCCGCTGCAACCAGATCCGCGCGCAGGTCGAGGAGACCACCTCGGACTACGACCGCGAGAAGCTGCAGGAGCGGCTGGCGAAGCTGGCTGGCGGCGTCGCGGTGATCCGCGTCGGCGGCAGCACCGAGGTCGAGGTGAAGGAGCGCAAGGATCGCGTCGATGACGCGCTGCATGCGACCCGCGCCGCGGTCGAGGAAGGCATCGTTCCGGGCGGCGGCGTGCCGCTGGCACGGGCGTCGCTGATCCTGTCCAAGCTGAAGGCCGACAACGACGACCAGCGCTTCGGCATCGAGATCGTCCGCAAGGCGATCCAGACGCCGCTGCGCCAGATCGCCGAGAACGCTGGCGAGGATGGTGCCGTGATCGCCGGCAAGATCCTCGACAAGGACGAGTACAACTGGGGCTTTGACGCGCAGAGCGGCGAGTTCAAGGACCTGGTGAAGTCCGGCATCATCGACCCGACCAAGGTCGTGCGCACTGCGCTACAGGACGCGGCGTCGGTGGCCGGGCTGCTGATCACCACCGAGGCGATGGTGGCAGAGAAGCCGGAGAAGAAGGGCCCGCCGATGCCTCCGGGCGGCGGCGGCATGGGCGACATGGATTTCTGATCCCGTCGTCCGGGTTGCGAATGGGAGGGGCGGGCCGCAGGGTCCGCCCCTTTTCTTTGGCGCTTCGTCTGAAGACGCAGCTTTCAATGCGGGGCTCGGTGCCCTCCCGCCGCCGGCTGCGATACGCGCCGGACGTTGATCCGCTCGGCATGTTTGATTGCCAGCGCCATGTCGTAGTCGAGCTGCAATCCCGGCCAAACGGCTCGAAAACCAGCGGATTGCCAACAGACCTTCACGCCGCACGATCCATCAACGGGCATCGGTGTGCATCGGTGGTTCCAATACCCTTGCTTGGCGCGCCATCGGCGATACCAAGCAAGGCAATGGAACCACCGATGCACATTGATGGATCGTGCGGCGTGAAGCGATGGTGACGATGACGGGATAGTGGGAACCGTTGGGTGCGCCCGAGCTACCAGAAGGACCCTGCCGGCGACCCGAGCCAACAAGCCCGGGACCCATGCGACTCCCCGCTGCCCGAGCAATGAGAATCACCCACTCGGTCTCCTGAAGACCGTGGTGCGGTGATCCCCGCGCCTCGACCCGGGCCACCGCCAGTCCGCAAGCAGGTTCACCACGAAGGCACGAAGGCGCAAAGATTCAATGAACTTTGTGCCTTCGTGGTGAACCTGCTTGCGGACTGACGCATCGCGGTAATCTGTCAAGTTTGGCAGAAACGGGATTGAAGCGTCAGAGTCGCAACACCAGGATTTCCAACTTCACGAGCATATCGACCCGTTCTCGAGACCTGCCGCCACATTCATACAGCCGCTTCAGGCCGCGATGCCGAAAAACTTCTTATCGTACCCGGGCGCCGCCCGTGGCCTGCCAAATATCAAATCTCCCGCGTCAGCCTCCCGGCTGACGACTGCTCCCGAACGTCCATGGGCACGGCCGGGATGCGACCCGCGCGGCGGTCGGCGAAACGGCGGCCGTCGCGTTGCCCGCCTGGCCCAGATCCATTGCAGACAACGCGGTCACATGCCCCCTTGACGATACCCCCCCGATACGCCATTTCCAGGCAATCAGGACCGGACCGGTCCAGTTAACACAACGCCTTAACACAATGCCAGGGGCTGAAGGGTTTCGAAAAGCCATGCTCAGGCTGTCGAAGCTGACCGACTATGCGGTCGTGGTGCTGGTGCGGCTGGCCGATTCCGAGCGGGTGCAGACCTCGCCCGGCATCGCCGCCACCACTGGCATCCCCGAGCCGACCGTCGCCAAGGTGCTGAAAACGCTCGCCGCCGGTGGCTTGGTCGGGTCGCAGCGTGGCGCCCGCGGCGGCTATCGGCTGGTGCGCCCGCTCGCCGACATCCCCGTCGCCGACGTGATCGCCGCGATCGACGGACCGATCGCGCTGGCCGCCTGCGTGGATGGCTCGCTGACCGAATGCGAATCCCAGGGCCTGTGCCCAATACGCGGCCGCTGGGATCCGGTGAACGACGCCATCCATCACGCTTTGTCGTCGATCACGCTTGCCGACATGCAGGCGGCGGCGATCCCGCGTGCCTTCCGTGTGCCGGGACGCTCGGCCGGTGTGCCGGCCCGCCGTCCTGGCACCCATCCAGCCCCTGCGCTGCCCGCCGAATAGGGACTCCTTATGCCCGCCGTCACCGAAACGCTCGACACCGTCCAGTCCGTCACCCAGTCCGGCTACAAGTGGGGCTGGGAGACCGAGATCGAGATGGATCTCGCGCCCAAGGGGCTGAACGAGGACATCATCCGCCTCATCTCCGACCGCAAGCAGGAGCCCGACTGGCTGCTGCAATGGCGGCTGAAGGCGTTCGCCGCGTGGAAGCAGATGGAGGAGCCGCACTGGGCTCGCGTCGAGCATCAGGCGATCGACTACCAGGATCTGCACTACTACGCCGCGCCGAAGAAGAAGCCCGGCCTGAAGAGCCTCGACGAGGTCGATCCCGAACTGCTGAAAATGTACGAGAAGCTGGGCATCCCGCTGAAGGAGCGGGCGATCCTGGCCGGCGTCGATCCGGATTCGGTGGAGAACCGGCAGATCGCGGTCGATGCGGTGTTCGACAGCGTGTCCGTCGCGACGACGTTCCGCGAGACGCTGAGCAAGGCGGGCGTGATCTTCTGTCCCATCAGCGAGGCGGTGCGCGACTATCCCGAGCTGGTGCAGAAGTATCTCGGCACCGTCGTGCCGACCGGCGATAATTTCTTTGCCGCATTGAACAGTGCGGTGTTCACCGACGGCAGTTTTTGTTTTGTGCCGAAGGGCGTGCGCTGCCCGATGGAGCTGTCCACCTATTTCCGCATCAATGCGCGCAACACCGGCCAGTTCGAGCGGACGCTGATCATCGCCGAGGAAGGCGCGTATGTCAGCTACCTGGAAGGCTGCACCGCGCCGATGCGCGACGAGAACCAGTTGCACGCCGCGGTGGTCGAGCTGGTGGCACTGGACGACGCGCAGATCAAGTATTCCACGGTGCAGAACTGGTATCCGGGCGACGCGGAAGGCCGCGGCGGGATCTATAATTTCGTGACCAAGCGCGGCGCGTGCCGGGGTGCGCGTTCGAAGATCTCCTGGACGCAGGTGGAAACCGGCTCGGCGATCACCTGGAAATATCCGTCCTGTGTGCTGCACGGCGAGGACAGCGTCGGTGAATTCTATTCCGTCGCGGTGACCAACAACCGGCAGCAGGCGGATACCGGGACGAAGATGATCCATATCGGCCGCGGCTCACGCAGCACGATCGTGTCGAAGGGGATCAGCGCGGGGAAGTCGAACAACACCTATCGCGGGCTGGTGCGCATGCTGCCGTCGGCGGCGGGCGCGCGCAACTACACGCAGTGCGATTCGCTGCTGATCGGCGACCAGTGCGGCGCGCACACCGTGCCGTATATCGAAAGCCGCAATCCGACGGCGAAGGTGGAGCACGAGGCGACGACATCGAAGATCGCTGACGACCAGTTGTTCTATTGCCGCCAGCGCGGGTTGTCGGAGGAGGATGCGGTGAACCTGATCGTCAACGGGTTCTGCAAGGACGTCCTGAAGGAATTGCCGATGGAGTTCGCTGTCGAGGCACAGAAGCTGCTGGCGGTGAGCCTCGAAGGTTCAGTGGGATGACGATGTGCCACTTGTCGGAACCGGCGCAGGCCGCGCCGTATGTGTCATGGCCGGGCATCGGCGTGACGGAATTGGGATAACAACGATGTTGGAAATTCGCGGCCTGGCCGCCTCGATCAACGACAAACCCATCCTGAATGGCATCTCGCTGGAAGTGCCGCAGGGCGAGGTGCACGCCATCATGGGGCCGAACGGCTCCGGCAAATCGACGCTGGCCTATGTGCTGTCCGGGCGCGAGGACTACGCGGTGACTGGTGGGTCGGTGCGATTCGACGGGCATGACCTGCTGACCATGGCGCCGGAGGAGCGCGCCGCGCTCGGCGTGTTCCTGGCGTTCCAGGCACCGATCGAACTGCCGGGTGTGGGCAATGCGAATTTCCTGCGCACCGCGCTGAATGCACTGCGCCGGTCGCGTGGCGAGAGCGAGCTTGACGCGGTGCAGTTCCTGAAGCTGGCACGTGCCGAGACCAAGCGGCTGGCGATGCCGGACGACATGCTGCGGCGGAACGTGAATGTCGGTTTCTCCGGCGGCGAGAAGAAGCGCAACGAGGTGCTGCAGATGGCGATCCTGCGGCCCAAGCTGGCGATTCTCGACGAGACGGATAGCGGGCTCGATATCGATGCGCTGAAGATCGTCGCGGATGGCGTCAATGCGCTGCGTGGACCGGAATTCTCGGCGCTGGTGATCACGCACCATCAGCGGTTGCTCGATCACATCGTGCCGGACCGGGTGCACGTGCTGGTCGGCGGGCGGATCGTGCGGTCCGGCGGGCCGGATCTGGCGCGCGAGTTGGAAGCGCAAGGCTACGCGCAAGTCATCGCGGAGGCAGCATGAAAACCTCGCCCATGAAGTGGGAGAGGTCGGAGCGCGTCAGCGCTCCGGGTGAGGGTGCTGCGTACCCCACCGCTCTCCCTTTCGCCACGCGGCAAAGTGCAGCGTGGCGACCCGATCGCCCTCACCCTCGCCGCTTCGCGTCTCGACCTCTCCAACGCAGCGGGAGAGGTGAAGTAGTACGATGAACGCCATCCTTACCGGTGCCGACGGCTTCCTCGCGCGCTATGCGGACCTGCGCGACCGCCTGCCAGGCGATCTGCACGCCCGCGACGAAGCCGCCAAGGCGTTCCGCCGCGCCGGCCTGCCAGGCCGCCGCGTCGAAGCATGGAAATACACCGACCTTCGCCCGATCGCCTCCGGCGCGTTCCACGAACCGCTGGACCAGCACACGGATTGCGCCGCCCTGCTCGCCCGCGCCCCGCACATCGACGGCGCTCGCCTGGTGTTCGTCGACGGCCGGTTCCGTAACGACCTGTCCACGCTGCCGGCCGCAGCGCGCTTCACCCGCTTCGCCGACGACCCCTCGTTCGGCGCTCTGGCCCGTCCCGAGCGCGAACAGATGGTCGCGCTCAACACGATGCTGGCGGAAGACGGCGCCGGCATTGAGGTGCCGGAGAACACAGACGCCGGCCTGATCCACCTGGTCAGCCTGGCGACCGACACGCCACATGGCGCCGCCGACTTTCATCCGCGCCACCGCATCCGCCTCGCCCCCGGCGCGACGCTGACAGTGTTGGAAACCTCACTCGGCGACGGCACCTACCTGCACGCGCCGGTCACCGAACTGCACGTCGCCGAGGGCGCCTCGCTGACCCATATCCGCTTGCAGGACGAATCCACCGCGGCGTTCCATCTCTCGACGCTATATGCCGAGATCGCCGCACGCGGCACCTACGACAGCTTCGCGCTGAACCTCGGCGGGCGCATGGCGCGCACCGAAGTGCACGCACGCCTGACCGGTCCGGGCGCGATCACGCATTTGAACGGCGCGCAGCTTCTCTCCGGCACGCAGCACGCGGACTTCACCACCGTGGTGCGGCACGACGCGCCGCACGGCACCTCGCGCCAGACGGTGAAGAACGTGCTGGCGGGACGCTCGCGCGGCGTGTTCCAGGGTCGAATCGAGGTCGCGCGCCAGGCGCAGAAGACCGACGGCTACCAGATGAGCCAGTCGCTGCTGCTGTCGCCTGACGCGGAGATCGACACCAAGCCCGAACTGGAAATCTTCGCCGACGACGTGAAGTGCAGCCACGGCGCCACGGTCGGCGAACTCGACGCAGAGCAATTGTTCTATCTGCGCAGTCGTGGCATCCCGGACACCGAGGCGCGCTCGATGCTGGTGCGCGCGTTCCTGGCCGAAGCGCTGGACGCCGTGACGCACGAGACCGCCCGCGCCGTGTTGGAAGCCGCCGTCGAAGGCTGGTGGCAGAGGCAGGCCGCATGAACGACGCAACCCATCTCACCACACTGTCGCACGGTTTCGACATCGCGCGAATTCGCGCCGATTTCCCGATCCTGGCGCAGAAGATCCGCGGCAAGCCGCTGGTGTTCCTCGACAGTGCGGCGTCGGCGCAGAAGCCGCGCGCGGTGATCGACGCCATGAGCCACGCGATGGAGACGCAATACGCCAACGTGCATCGCGGCCTGCACTGGATGAGCGAGCGCACCACCGACGCTTATGAAGCCGCGCGCGACGCCATCGCCTCGCTGATGAACGCGCGCGACCGGAGCGAGGTGGTGATCACCCGCAACGTCACCGAATCGCTGAATCTGATGGCGCACAGCTACGGCCGCGGTGTGCTGAAGCCGGGCCAGGCGGTGGTGATCTCGGCGATGGAGCACCACTCCAACATCATTCCCTGGCAGTTGCTGCGCGACGACCGCGGCATCGAGTTGCGCGTGGCACCGATCACCGATGCCGGCGAACTCGATCTCGAGGCGTTCGAGGCGCTGCTGGCCGACGGCAAGGTCGGGCTGGTGTCGATGACGCACATGTCGAACGTGCTGGGCACCGTCACGCCGGCCGAGCGCATCGTGCGCATCGCCCACGCGCATGGCGCGAAGGTACTGTTCGATGGTGCCCAGGCGGTGGTGCATCGTCGCATCGACGTGCAGGCGCTGGACTGCGACTTCTATTCCTGGACCGGGCACAAGCTGTATGGCCCGACCGGGATCGGCGTGCTGTGGGGTCGCCGCGAACTGCTGGATCGCATGCCGCCGTTCCTCGGCGGCGGCGAGATGATCTCGTCGGTGACGTATGAAAAATCCACATGGGCCGAAGTGCCGCACAAGTTCGAGGCCGGCACGCCGCCGATCCTGGAAGGCATCGGCCTGAAGGCGGCGATCGATTACGTGCAGGCGATCGGCTACGACGCGATCGCCGCGCGCGAACAATCGCTGGTGGACCACGCGCTGGCGCGGCTTTCGGCGATCGAGGGCCTGCGCATCCTCGGCAGCGCGCAGGACCGCGGCGGCGTGGTGTCGTTCGCGCTCGACAAGGCGCACGCGCATGACGTGGCGACGTTGCTGGATCGCCAGGGCATCGCGGTGCGCGCCGGTCATCACTGCGCTGAGCCGCTGATGCACCGCTTCGGCCTGGAAAGCACCGCGCGCGCCAGCTTCGGCATCTACACGACGCACGAGGAGATCGACTTCCTGGCCGACGCGCTGACCCGGGTGAGGGAATTTTTCACGTGATAGCGCCGCAGCCGCGCGTCCACGAAAAGAGACTCCCCCTCCCCTTGAGGGAGGGGG
>DATHNI010000441.1:0-28033 GCA_035486135.1 Acetobacteraceae bacterium | reverse complement strand
GTCCGGCACCCCAAGCTGGAATTCCGCCACCAGCACCTATACCGACAACCTTATTACCGCCCAGATCGTCCGGGGCGTGAAGTCCAGCTCGGATAGCGCGGTGAGTGTGAGCGTGCAGAAGTCGGTGCCGCTGGCCATCTCACGGGTGCTCACCTCGCAGTCCTCGGTGACGGTCAGCGCCAGTTCGACCAGCGAAGTGGTCGGGACCACGTCTGCCGGAACCGGCGGCCAGCCGTGCATGGTAGCACTGCAAAAGACCGTCACCAGCACGTCCGGGATCACCTCCAGCGGGTCGATCAACGTCAATTCACCGACCTGCGCCCTGGTGTCGAACACCAATTTCATCAATACCGGCGGCAGCAGTTGGACGCTCGCCGGCATCTATGCGGTCGGCACGATTGGCGCGGCCAGCGACCCGACCCTGTCCATCCCGTGCGGCGCCACGATCAACGGCACCAGCAACAACAACGGTTGCTCGCCCTGGCCGAGCTCGGGCTTGCTCCAGTCGAATCCAGCGGTGCACGGCAGTGCGTCCGCGGTGTCCGACCCGTACGCGTCCAACACGGCGATGCAGGCCGCGGTCGCCAATGCCGGCAGCACGACAGGCCCGAACCTCGAGTGCTACAGCCAAAACTGCTACTATGGCGCGAACTTCACCGGCAGCATTTCCGGCACGACCCTGACGGTCACGGCGGTGACCAACGGCCGCCTCACCGTCGGACAGACACTGACCGGCAGCGGCATCAGCACCAAAAAGGGCAGCACGACCATTACCGCGCTCGGGAGCGGCACCGGGGGCACCGGCACCTACACCGTCAGCACGTCCCAGACGGCGGCCAGCGAGGCGATGGCGGGCTGGGCGCCGATGCCGAGCGCCACCGGAACCGCCGCCGTCTACAGCAGCTATTGCTCCGGCCAGGGCAGCGGCAGCGTGACCTGCTACCTGCAACCGGGCAACTATGGCGGCTTCAGCGTGTCCTCCGGCGGACCGTACACCATCAATTATGCGGCCGGCGGCTACGTGTTCAACGGCAACATCAGCCTCACCAACAACAGCACGAACAACGGCTCCGGGGTGACGATCTTCACGACCGGCACATTCACCGGGTCCAATACCTTCAACTACACGATGACCGCGCCAAGCACGACCGTCATGCCGACGCCGACAACGGCCGGCCCGTGGCAGATCGCGGGAGTCGTCCTGGCCGGCACGACCTCCGATCCCACCGGCGGAACCGGTGTCACGCTGTCCGGCTCGGTGAACGTCAACCTGACCGGCGTCGTCTATTTCCCGAACGCGACCTTCAGCTCCCAGGGCTCGAACGGGCTCAGCAATTCGACCAATACGTGCCTGGAAATCATCGCGGGGAACATCGCCGTCTCCGGCAACACCTACCTGGCCAGCAGTTGCTCGTCGCTGAATGCGCTGGCCTTCAGCAGCCAGCCTGGCACGACGACCTATGCCACCGCGCTGGTGCAATAGCAGCGGCCGGTTGCCACGGAGAGGGCGGGCCAGCTTTGTGCCGGCCGGCCCTGACCGTTGCGGCGGCGCCGAGCCCGATGGCGCCGCCGGCCTCGCTGCCGCGGGGTGCCGCCTGGCTGCGGCCAGGCCCCGCCCCGTAACGGTGACGCCTGTAACGGTGATATAACGGCGGGAACAGGCGCCGCCGCCGTAACGGCACGAAGGCGAAACCGTGTTGTTACCACAGCCGCGGCAAGCTGCCGTTTGCCGGACTTTGACCGGTCAAACGGTTGCAGGGCCCCATGAGTCGAAAACATGTCCGGGTTGCATTGATGCGCTCCCGCCGTGCGGCGGTAGCGATCTACGTCGCGCTGATGGCGCCGGTGCTTGCCGGCGCCGTCGCGCTCGGCGTCGAGGTGACCAGTTGGTCGGGCGCCCAGGTGGATCTGCAGCGCATGGCCGATGCGTCGGCGCGGGCTGGCGCGATCTCGTGCTATAACTATACCCAAACCAACGGCGGCAGTTGCCTGACCAATGCCGCCGCGGGCCAGGCCGCCGCTACCCTGGCCGCAAAGTTGGCGGAGGCCAACAGCGCGACCGGCTCCAGCAACCCCACCTGGACCGCCACAACGACCAACGGCTACAATACCGGAACCTACGCCGACAACCTGATCACCGCAAAGATCGTCCAGGGCCTGCAGTCGGGTTCGGACGCGGCCGTGCAGGTCAACGTGTCGAAGACCATCCCGCTGACCATCTCGCGGGCCTTCAGCTCGACACCCTCGGTGACGGTCAGCGCCACGTCGATCAGCGAAGTGACCAATCACTCAATCACCACCACGATCGCCGGGTCAGGTGGCCAGCCTTGCATCCTGGCCTTGCAGACCGGTACGGGCACCACCTCCGGCATCTACGCCAGCGGCTCGATAACGGTCAACGCACCAAGTTGCAGCCTGGTGTCGAACAGCAGCTTCAGCGACTCCGGCGGCAGCAGCCTCAGCGTCGCTGGCATCTACGCCGTCGGCCAGGTCGGCTCCAGCAGCTACCCCAATCTCACGCTCCCCTGCTGGGCCACGATCAACGGCAGCAGCAGCAACAACGGTTGCAATCCATACCCGTCCAACGGCTTGCTCGTGTCCAACCCCTACGTGCATGGCGGAGCGACCGTGGTGCCGGACCCGTATGCGTCCAATACCGCGATGCAGTCCGCAATCACCAACGCCCCTGGCACGACTGGCCAGAACCTCCAGTGCTACAACCAGAACTGCTATTATGGCCCAAGTTTCACCGGCCGCATTTCCGGCACGACCCTGACCGTCACGGCGGTCACGACAGGCACCATCGGTGTGGGAGACGTGCTGTCCGGCAGCGGCGTCACCAGCAACACCACCATCACCGCGCGCGGGACGGGAACCGGCGGCGCCGGCACCTATACCATCAGCGTGTCGCAGACCGTGGCCAGCGAAGCGATGGCCGGGTGGATCTCGGTGCCGAGTGCCTCGGGAGCAACCGTCATCAACGGCACCTACTGCAGCGGCCAGGGCAGCGGCAGCGTGACCTGCTACCTGCAGCCGGGCAATTACGGCAGCTTCAGCGTCACTGCGGGCGGGCCGTACTATTTCAACTACGCGGGGGGCGGCTACGTCTTCAACGGCAACGTCAACCTGAGCAACAACACCACGCATAACGGGACCGGCGTGACGGTGTTCACCACCGGCACGTTCACCGGGGCCAACACGTTCAACTACAACCTGACCGCACCGAGCACCACGGTCATGCCGAGCCCGACCACGGCAGGACCATGGCAGATCGCCGGCGTCGTGCTGGCCGGATCGGGCACCAGCGTGACGCTGTCGGGCAACCCGCAGTTCCTGGTGACCGGCGTGGTGTATTTCCCGAATGCGACCTTCAACTCGCAGGGCTCGAACGGCCTCGGCGCTTCAGGCACGTCCTGCCTCGAGATCATCGCGGACAACATCACGCTCTCCGGCGCCACGTACCTGAACGGCAATTGCGGCTCGCTCAATGCGGTGGCCTTCACCAGCGTGCCGGGCACTTCCAGCACGTCAACGAGCTACTCGACTGCGTTGGTGCAATAGCGCGGGCTGCGCGCAATCGCGCGGGCTGCATCGGCCCTGATGCCCGGCACGCGCCTTCCGTGTCATGGCCGGGCTTGGCCCGGCCACCCACGGCTTTTAGCCCGATGCAACGAAGGAAAGCCGCGGGTGGCCGGCCTTCGCCGGCCATGACACAGGGGCGCGCGTGCCGCGTTGCCAAGGGTTAATTTCCACGCCGGCTGGGGTCATTCCGGCTGCAGCCGCACCGGGCCGAGCAGGCCACGGATCAGCCCAGCGCCGGGCGCCCTTGTCGTTGCGCCGCCGCTGTCGCACCTTCCCCAAAGGGCATAAGATAACGCCCCTACAATGGGAGAGATCGATCATGGACGACATCGTCATCGTCTCCGCCGCCCGCACGCCCGTGGGCAGCTTCAACGGCGCGCTCGGCTCGCTGTCGGCGCACGCGTTGGGCGCCATCGCGTTGCAGGCCGCCATCGAGCGTGCCGGCGTGGAAGCCGCCGACGTGGACGAAGTGATCCTCGGCCAGGTGCTGGCGGCCGGCGAAGGGCAGAACCCGACGCGCCAGGCCGCGCGTGCCGCCGGCGTGCCGGATTCCGCGACCGCCTTCGGCATCAACCAGGTCTGCGGCTCCGGCTTGCGGGCCGTGGCGCTGGCCGCGCAGCAGATCCGCACCGGCGAGAGTGCCGTGGTGGTCGCCGGCGGCATGGAAAGCATGAGCCTGTCGCAGCACGCTGCTCATTTGCGCAACGGCCAGAAGATGGGCGGGCTGGAGTTCATCGATACGATGCTGAAGGATGGGCTGTGGGACGCTTTCCACGGCTATCACATGGGCAACACGGCGGAGAACGTCGCCACCAAATACCAGATCAGCCGCGAGCAGCAGGACGAGTTCGCGCTGGGCTCGCAGCAGAAGGCGAGCGCGGCGCAGAAGTCCGGGCGGTTCAAGGACGAGATCGTGCCGGTGACGATCAAGGGCCGGCGCGGCGACACAGTGGTGAGCGACGACGAATACATCCGTCACGATGCGAACCTGGAGACGATGGCCCGGCTGCGGCCGGCCTTCACCAAGGACGGCACGGTGACCGCGGCCAACGCCTCAGGCATCAATGATGGCGCCGCGGCGCTGGTGCTGATGACGGCGACCGAGGCCGCCAAGCGCGGGCTGAAGCCGCTGGCGCGCATCGCCGCCTTCGCCACGGCCGGCGTCGATCCGGCGGTGATGGGCACCGGGCCGATCCCGTCAACGCGCAAGGCGCTGGGCCGCGCCGGCTGGAAGCCGGACGATCTTGACCTGGTCGAGGCCAACGAGGCGTTCGCGGCACAGGCCCTGGCGGTCAACAAGGACCTGGGCTGGGACACGTCGAAGGTGAACGTGAACGGCGGCGCGATCGCCATCGGTCACCCGATCGGTGCTTCCGGCGCGCGCGTGCTGACGACGCTGCTGCACGAGATGCAGAAGCGCGACGCGAAGAAGGGCCTGGCGACGCTGTGCATCGGCGGCGGGATGGGCGTCGCGATGTGCCTGGAGCGGTAAGCACTTGGTTGCGTGCGGATTTGTGGGCCAATGTCGAGAGTACCTGTGGCCGTCGTGACGAACCCCCTGGCTGGACGCAAGGGGCAGGAACGAGGAGACCGAGGCCATGACGTAGGCTTCGACAACCGACGGATCGTCGGTGATCACATGGCTGCTTTACGTACCCAGCGGGGTCTGACCCAGCTTGAGTTGGGCCGCTCGCTGGGGATGCGTGACACCGCGGTCTCAGCCATCGAGTTGGGCCGGAACTCGCTACCACCCGAACGCTACGCGGAAATGGCCGACGCTCTGGGGGCCGACAGGAAAACCTTCGGGCGCTTCCTACTGCGCTGGTACAACCCCTGGCTGTTCGCCATGATCTTCCCCGAAGAGATCAGCGAGCAGGAGGTGCGGGAGCTGCCCGAGCGGATGGTTGACCACCGCAAAACGGCATGAATATCCACAGCCTCGCCAGCTCCTTGACTCCCCGATATCGCTTCCCAGCGCAGCTTGAGTACCAGGCAGGCGCGTCGGCGAAGATGATGGTGGTGCAGCGTTTGGCGGCGTAGCGTCCCGCCTCGGAGCAGGAGTTGAAGAGAGGCTTGCCATCCCCCAGCGTTAGCCCGGGCGGGGTAATGGCTGGTGGGGCTTTCGGACGATGACGATCCTGCTTCGGCATAATGTCATGACTTCCGCGATGTGGCGCAACAGCTAAAATGGAAAAATGCCACTCCTGATACCAAGATTACCTTGGCCGCCTGAGTTTCCGGATGTCGTCATTCATAATGACCTGCAGGCCAGAAACCGGCACCCATCGTACGCAGCGGCAAAAGCTGGCGATGCGGAGGCCGCGAACGCGCTCGTCAGAGAATTGCTCTCAATCGAGAGCACGGCCCGTCTCGCAGGTCTCTTGGCGGGTAGGCACCCGTTTGTCGTTGGTGTGACCGCAGACGAGGTTGGCGGATTTAATGCGATTCCTGATGCGATGGCTGAAATCCTCGCCGAGCGCTTGGAATCCGAGGTCGTGGCCGGCACGATTATACAGGCGAACAAGGTCGGGCATACAAGAGCAGGTGGATGGCATCGTTTGGTAACACCAGCCGTGTTCACCGGTGATGTCGTTTCGGCCGCTGATTACATTCTTGTCGATGACCATGTCGGATTCGGCGGCACGTTGGCTAATCTGCGGGGATTCATAGAGCATGGTGGCGGGCACGTGATCGCCATGACGACGCTAACGGAAACAAGAGAGGCGCGGCAAATCGCGACTCGCGTTGCGACGCTGACTGCGCTACAAGAGAAGCATGGACGACCTCTTGAACAGTTCTGGCACGAAGAATTCGGCCACGGCGTCGACTGCCTCACAAACATCGAGGCCGGATACTTATGTCGTGCTGAATCTGTTACCGCCATCAAGGCTCGAATGGCTGCGGCAGCAGAGCTTGCACGTCGCGGAGGTCTGTCGCCGGTCAGCCTCTCCTGACCGTCGGTAGGCCCGAGGCCTACATGCGTGTCTCCCGTGGCACGGTAGCAAATCGACCGAGCCGCATTACCGGCGTCGCTGGCTCCTGCGGGCGACGTGCGGGTCAATAGTCGGCGCTACGCGACCATCCTGATGGCTGGGATAGCGCCGCCCGGGGAACAACCGAATCGTCAGGGTGTCCGCACGACCGGCGCGCGTGACCAAGGTTAAGTCGTCGGCGACGGCCAGCGCCAGCAGCCGTGTGAGCGAATTGCCGGCGGCGATATGCGTCGCAACCAACGTAACGCGGGAAGGCTTTTCGTCCATACAGCGGCGGCCCACGATGACGGAGACCAGGACGACGTGCGCCCCGACCCCCTGCTGATCTTCGACTGCGACGGTGTGCTGATCGATAGCGAGACGATCGCCTGCGGCGCCGAAGCCGCTTACCTCTCGGAGCTCGGCATTGCGGTTTCAGCGGAGGAGCTTCTGGAACGGTATCTCGGCATCAGCATGGCTGTGATGCTGGCCGATCTCGAATCCCGCCACGACAGGAGCCTGCCCGCCTTGCCGCGGGACTTCGCCGACACGTTGCGCCGGCGCGTAGCAATCGCGTTCGAAACCGATCTGCGTCCGATGCCGGGGATCGAGGCCGCCCTGGCGTCCCTGCCGGCGCGCCGCTGCGTCGCGTCCAGCAGCGCGCCGGAGCGGCTGCGGCACTCGTTGGGGCTGACCGGACTGCTCCCGCATTTCGAGCCTCACATCTTCAGTGCGACCCAGGTCGCGCGCGGCAAGCCGGCCCCCGACTTGTTCTTGTTCGCCGCCGCGCGGATGGACGCGACGCCGGAAGCCTGCGTGGTGATCGAGGACAGCCTGCCCGGCGTCCAGGCCGCGGTCGCCGCCGGCATGCGCGTGATCGGCTTTAGCGGCGGCAGCCACTGCCGGCCGGGCCACGCCGAACGGCTGCGCGCGGCCGGCGCCTCGGCGGTGTGCGCCTGCATGGCGGAGCTTGGCGCCGTGATGTGACCCGGCGGGTTCTGGCCACACAGGGCGAACGTGGTAGAACTGTCTGGACAAAGGTCAAAAAGACGGAGGACACGCTCATGGCACGCGTCGCAGTGGTGACCGGTGGGACGAGGGGTATCGGCGCCGAGATCAGCCGCGCCCTGAAAGCGCAGGGCCGCACGGTCGTCGCCGTCTATGCCGGCAACGACAAGGCCGCGCAGGAATTCCAGGCGGAGACTGGCATCCGCACGTGGAAGTGCGATGTCAGCGATTTCGACGCCTGCAAGCAGGCGGTCGAGCAAATCACCGCCGAGATCGGGCCGATCGAGGTCCTGGTGAACAACGCCGGCATCACGCGCGACGCAACGTTGCAGCGCATGACCCGCGACATGTGGGAGGCCGTGATCGACACCAACCTCGGCTCCTGCTTCAACCTGTGCAAGCTGACCTTTCCAGCGATGCGCGAGCGGAAATTCGGCCGCATCGTCAATGTCGGCAGCATCAACGGCCAGGCGGGACAATATGGGCAGGTGAACTACGCCGCGGCGAAGTCGGGCATCCACGGGTTCACCAAGGCGCTGGCGCAGGAAGGCGCGCGCTACGGTGTCACGGTGAACGCCATCGCGCCGGGCTATGTCGATACCGACATGGTGCGCGCGGTGCCGGGCGAGGTGCTGCAAAAGATCGTGTCGCGCATTCCGGTCGGGCGGCTGGGGCGCGCGGGCGACATTGCGCGTGGCGTGGCGTTCTTCACCGCGGACGACGCGGACTTCGTCACTGGATCGACGCTGTCGATCAACGGCGGGCAGCATATGTATTGAGGTGGAACAAAACCTCTCCCGCCTGCGGCGGGAGAGGTCGAGACGCGATAGCGGCGAGGGTGAGGGTGATCGGGTCGCCTCGCTCTAACCTGCTTACGTGCCGACCCGATCGCCCTCACCCTCGGTGCTTCGCACCTCAACCTCTCCCGCTCCCGCGGGAGAGGTTGCAATCGTGGGAATTCCCGGCATCCTTTTGCCAATGACCGGAGGAACGCCCCGATGAATGCCCCGCGCAACACGCAGTATCGCTATCTCGAGACCCACAAGATCGCCGGTGCGCTCGGCGCCGAAGTGGAAGGCGTCGATCTGTCCCAGGACCTCCCGGACGACGTGCTCGCCGAAATCCGCGCTGCCTTGCTCGACAACCTGGTGATCCTGTTCCGCAATCAGAAAATCACGCCAGAGCAACAGCTCAGCTTCGCCCGGCGCTGGGGCGAAATTCACCTGCACCCGTTCATGCAGGGCATGGCGGACCACCCGGAGATCCTCGAAATCGTCAAGACGCCGCAGGACAAGAAGAACTTCGGCGGGTCCTGGCACACCGACCAGATGTTTTCGCCGCAGCCGGCGATGGGCACCATGTTGTACGCGCTTGAAGTGCCGTCGGCCGGCGGGGACACGCTGTTCACCAACCAGTATCTCGCCTACGAGAGCCTGTCCGACGGCATGAAGGCGATGCTCGCCGACCTAAAGACGGTCTGCGTCGGCGATAACTTCAAGCAGCATGGCGGCCAGTCGCGCGCCCAGCGCTACGACCGGCAGATGGCGCATATGAAGGTAAAGGACCCCGGCGACGTGCAGACCACGTCGGTGCATCCGCTGGTGCGCACCCATCCGGAGACCGGGCGCAAGGCGCTGTATATCGGCGGCCACGTGCAGCATTTCGACGGCATGACCGACGAGGAAAGCGAGCCGCTGATCGCATTCCTGAAGCAGCACTCGACCCGGCCGGAGTTCACCGTCCGGGTGCGCTGGGAAACCGGCACGCTGACGTTCTGGGATAACCGATGCACGCAGCACTTCGCGGTCAACGACTACCCGGCGGAAACCCGCATCATGCATCGTATCACGGTGCGCGGCGACACGCCGTTCTGACGCGGCGCCGCGGCGCCGATCAGAGCAATGTCATTGCCAGCCAGATGGCACCTGCCGCGAGCCCGGTGACGGAGAGGCCGCACAGGACGCTGTCGATCGCGATACGCCCCAGTTGCGACGCACCTATCCGCCGCACATCCGTGCGGCGGTCGCGGCCGGCTTGCAGCACGACATAATAGCGGCTCCAGGGCAGGTACAGCCGGCCGCGCATGTCGACGGTGTGGCGGCCGTCGAACCGGTCGCCGAACACGCGGCGCAAGGCGTCGAGTTGCTCGCTGGTGAAGGTGAAACAGACGTTCATCGGTATGCGTTGCCGCAGCCGGACAGTGAATTCTTCCGGCGGATAGTGAAGGCGGGAGGCCGCCATGGCCGTCATCTCCCCGTGATTCTGCAAGCTTGCTGTCACCATTTGCCGCAACGAAGGTTACAAAATAGTTTCAATCCGGGCCGCGGCCGGCCACGCCCCAGCCGGCGAACATGGCCGGCAGTGACGGCTTTGCTGGCAGGATCGCAGCAGATCGCCTATAAACCTGACAAGGGAAGGCCATACGTCAGGAGAAGGGGTGGAGCCACTCCTCGCGATTCGCGACCTGCACACCGAGTTCCATACCGGTGCGGGAGTCGTGCGCGCGGTTGACGGCGTTTCCTGGACTGTCGATCCGGGCGAGACCGTCGCGATTGTCGGCGAAAGCGGCTCCGGCAAGTCGGTCACTGCGCTATCCGTCCTGCGGCTGATTCCCGATCCGCCCGGCCGCATCACCGCCGGCCAGGTGTGGTTCGGCGGCCGCGACCTGATGCTGCTGTCGCCCGAGGCAATGCGCGAGGTGCGCGGCGGCGCCATCGGGATGGTGTTCCAGGAGCCGATGACCTCGCTGAACCCGGTGCTGACGATCGGCCGCCAGATCACCGAAACACTGGAGCAACATCGCGGCATGGCTCGCCCAGCGGCGTACCAGCGCGCGGTGGAACTGCTGGTCCTGGTCGGCATCGCTGACGGGGCGCGGCGGCTGAAGCAGTATCCGCATCAGTTGTCCGGCGGCATGCGGCAGCGCGTGATGATCGCCATCGCACTGGCCTGCGAGCCGAAGCTGATTATCGCCGATGAGCCGACGACGGCACTCGACGTCACCATCCAGGCGCAGATCCTCGAATTGATGAAGGCGTTGACGCGGCGACTGGGCGTGGCGCTGGTGATCATCACGCATAACCTCGGCGTGGTGGCGCGCTACGCCAACCGGGTGAACGTGATGTACGCCGGGCGCATCGTGGAGAGCGGCGCGGCGGCCGACATCTATCATCGGCCGCTGCATCCTTACACGATGGCACTGCTGCGCTCGGTGCCACGGCTGGACCGGCCGCGGCAGGCGCGGCTCGATCCGGTGGAGGGACAGCCGCCGGACCTGACGCGGCTCGATGCCGGCTGCGCTTTTCGGCCTCGGTGCCGGTTTGCGGTCGAGATCTGCGCGACGGCGCGGCCGGCGCTGGAGGCGGCGACGCCCGGGTCAGGCCCGGGGACAACGGCCGGGCATCTCGCGGCCTGTTTCCGCAGCCACGAGATCGGCGCTGCAGGCGCGGCGGCATGAGCGGAACCATTGTCATTGCGAGGAGCGCAGCGACGCGGCAATCCCCGGCCCGGGGAGCCGCCGCTGTTCGTCGGGCGGGGGATTGCCGCGTCGCTGCGCTCCTCGCAATGACAATGGGACCCGGCACATGACCGCCCCAGTCGACGCGCCGCCGCTGCTGGAAGTGCGTGGGCTGCACATGCATTTCCCGGTCACGGAGGGCATCGTCGCGCGCCGCAAGGTGGGCGAGGTGAAGGCGGTGGACGGTATCGATTTTTCCGTCCGGCGCGGCGAGACACTGGGCCTGGTCGGCGAAAGCGGCTGCGGCAAGACCACCACGGGGCGCTGCATCCTGCGGCTGGAGCAACCGACCGAGGGTGCCATCATCTATGACGGCGTTGACATTGCGGGATTGGGACGAGGGGAATTGCTGGCGCTACGGCGGCGCATCCAGGTGGTGTTCCAGGATCCATACAGCTCGCTGAATCCGCGCATGAAGGTGGGCGATATCATCGGCGAGCCGATGAAGGTGCACCGCATCGAACCCGACGCGGCGAAGCGTGCCGTGCGGGTGCGCGATCTGTTGGGCGTCTGCGGCCTGAACCCGCGCTTCGCCGATCGTTACCCGCACGAGATGTCGGGCGGCCAGCGCCAACGCGTGGGCATCGCCCGCGCCCTGGCGCTGGAGCCGGAGTTCATCGTCTGCGACGAGGCGGTGTCGGCGCTCGACGTCTCGATCCAGGCGCAGGTCATCAATCTGCTGGAGGATCTGCGCGAGCGCTTCGGCCTGACCTATTTGTTCATTGCGCATGACCTGTCGGTGGTGCGGCATATCTGCCAGCGCGTCGCGGTGATGTATCTCGGGCGCATCGTCGAACTGGCCGACGCCGACGAGTTGTTCGGCAATCCGTTGCACCCCTATACGCAGGCCTTGCTGGCGGCGGTGCCGGTGCCCGATCCTTCCGTGGAAGCGGCGCGCGCCTTCCGGCCGGTGCAGGGCGAGGTGCCGAGCCCGATCAATCCGCCATCCGGCTGTGTGTTCCATCCGCGCTGCCCCATCGCGGTGGCCGGCTGCCGGACCGCGCGCCCGGAAATGCGCGAGTTGCAGCCTGGGCATTTCGTCGCCTGCAGC
Organism: Acetobacteraceae bacterium; assembly: GCA_035486135.1. Lineage (GTDB taxonomy): Bacteria > Pseudomonadota > Alphaproteobacteria > Acetobacterales > Acetobacteraceae > JASHVB01. The sequence continues at coordinate 15,903 of DATHNI010000441.1, read as the reverse complement.
GAAGCAGGATAGAAGGTTGTCATTGCGGGAAGCGCAGCGATCCTCGCAATGACAGTCTGATTTCGAACCTGAGGGAGCAGTACGGCCGAACGACACAGACCAAGGGAGGCAAGTGCCATGCGAACGATCCTGTTGACCGCCGGCGCGTTTTTCGTTGCCGGCCTTGCTGCGTCCGCACTGGCGGCTGGCGAGGAAACCCCGGAATATGGCGGCACGCTGACCTACATGATACCGGCCGATGCGCCGCCGAGCCTGGATGGGCATCGCGAGGGAACCTATGCGCTCATACATGCGGTGGCGCCGTTCTACAGCGTGTTGATGCGGGTCAATCCGGATAACCCGGCGGATACAACGCAGTTCGTCTGCGACCTGTGCACGTCGATCCCCGCGCCAACGGATAATGGCAAGACCTACACCTTCAAGATTCTCACGGGGGTGAAATTCCATGACGGATCGCCGCTGACCGCGGCCGATGTCGCGGCAAGCTGGCATGAGATCATCTTTCCGCGCCCGGGCGTGCTGAGTGCGCGGGCCAACTGGTACTCGGTCGTGGATTCGGTTGCATCGCCCGACCCGGCCACCGTGGTGTTCAAGCTGAAATTCGCCACCGCCACGTTCCTGCCGTCGCTCGCGGACCCCTATGCGTTCATCTACCCGAAGAAGATTCTCGACAAGGATCCGCACTGGTTCGAGCAACACATCCTCGGGTCGGGCCCGTTCAAGTTCGTTGCTTATGACATCGGCCAGGATATCAAGGGCGAGAAGAACCCGGACTACTACCATAAGGGGTTGCCGTATCTCGACGGTTTCGTCGGCATCTTCGCCGACAAGCAGGTGGTGCGCGTGGACGCGATCCGTGCCGGCCGCGCGGCGATGGAGTTCCGCGGCCTGCCGCCTGCCGCGATCAACGACCTCAAGCAGTCGCTCGGTGCCAGGCTGAACGTGCAGACCAGCGACTGGAACTGCGGCAACCTGATCACGCCGAACGCGCACCGCAAGCCGTTCGACGATGTGCGGGTGCGCCGGGCGCTGCTGTTGGCGGTCGATCAGTGGCACGGGGCGCCGGCCCTGTCGAAGATCGCCAATGTGCGCACCGTGGGCGGCATCGTCTTCCCCGGCTCGCCGCTGGCGGCCACCAAGGCGGAACTCGAGAAGATGGCCGGCTTCTGGCCGGATATCGAGAAGTCGCGCGCCGAGGCCAGGCGCCTGCTGAAGGAGGCCGGCCAGGAGAACCTGCATTTCGAATTGCTCAACCGCAACGTTGACCAGCCATATAAATATGTCGGCACCTGGCTGATCGACCAGTGGAGCAAGATCGGCGTCACGGCGACCCAGAAGGTCGTGCCGACCGGTCCGTGGTTCCAGTTGATGCGCAGCGACGACTTCGACGTGGTGGTTGAGGCCAACTGCAACAGCGTCGTGAATCCCGTGCTGGACACGCAAAAATATCTGCCGCACGATGTTTTTGTGGAAAACTATGGCGGCTACAGCGATCCTGTTGAGGCCGATATCTACGACAAGATGCTGCACGAGACCGATTTCACGAGGCAGCGGGCACTGATGCGCGAATACGAGACACGCATCGTCGATACGGAAGCACACGAGTTTCCGATGCTGTGGTGGTACCGCGAAATACCGGAACGGTCTTACGTGCATGGCTGGAAAATCGGGCCCAGCCACTACATCAACCAGGATCTGTCCGACATCTGGCTCGACAAGACCGCGACGGAGTAACCCGCCGGCACAACCGGCGGGACGGCACCGCAGGGCTTGCCGCAAAGCAGCCTCGCGGCGGAACACACAAGAAGCCGACCAAGGGAGAACACGAAACGTGAGACGAACCATAGTGGCCGCGGGATTGGGAGCAGCGTTCGTGACTGCCGCGATGCTGCCGGCGCGCGCCGACGAACCGCCGAAGCGCGGCGGCATCCTGACTTACATGATCCCGGCCGACGCGCCGCCGAGTTTCGACGGGCATCGCGAGACCACCTATGCCGTGGTGCACTCGGTGGCGCCGTTCTACAGCGTGCTGATTCGCCTCAATCCGGATAACCCGGCCGACACCACGCACTATGTGTGCGACCTGTGCACGGAGATGCCGGCGCCGGCCGATGACGGCAAGACCTACACGTTCAAGATTCGCGAGGGCGTGAAATTCCATGACGGCTCGTCGCTGACTGCGGCCGACGTGGCGGCAAGCTGGGACGAGATCATCCACCCTCCGGCCGGCTATAACAGCGCGCGCGCGAACTGGTACGAGATGGTGGATACGGTCGCCGCGCCCGATCCCACCACCGTGGTGTTCCATCTCAAATTCGCCACGCTGACCTTTCTGCCGGCGCTCGCCGATCCTTACGCGTTCATCTACAAGAAGGACATCATCGACAAGGACCCGCACTGGTACGAAAAGAACATCATGGGCAGCGGGCCCTTCAAGTTCGCCGGCTATGAGCTCGGCCAGTCGATCAAGGGCGAGCGCAATCCATACTACTATCACGCCGGTGAACCCTATCTCGACGGCTTCGTCGGCATCTACGCCGACAAGCAGGTGGTCCGCACCGAAGCGATCCGCGCCGACCGCGCGGCCGGCGAGTTCCGTGGCCTGCCGCCATCGGCGATCGATCAGCTCAAGAAGGAGCTGGGCGACAAGATCACCGTGCGGACCAGCGACTGGAACTGCGGCAACCTGATAACACCGAATTCGAAACACAAGCCGTTCGACGACGTGCGGGTGCGCAAGGCGCTGCTGCTGGCGATCGACCAGTGGCATGGCGCGCCGGCACTGTCGAAGATCGCGAACGTGCACACGGTCGGCGGGATGGTCTTCCCCGGCTCGCCGCTGGCCGCGACCAAGGAGGAGTTGCAGCAGATGGCGGGCTTCTGGCCCGACATCGACAAGTCGCGCGCCGAGGCAAAGCGCCTGCTGCACGAGGCCGGCGCCGATGGCCTCACGTTCGAGCTGTTGAATCGCAACGTGGATCAGCCCTACAAATACGTCGGCACCTGGATCGTCGACGAATGGAGCAAGATCGGCGTGCATGCCACGCAGAAGGTGGTGCCGACCGGCCCGTGGTTCGAAGCAATGCGCACCGGCAATTTCGACGTTGTGGTCGAAGCCAATTGCAACGGCGTCGTAAACCCCGTGATGGACACTCAAAAATACCTACCGAAGACCCTGTTCGTTGAGAACTACGGCGGCTACGAGGACCAGGAAGTGGCGGACATCTACCAGAAGCTGGTGCGCGAGACGGACTTCGCCAAACAGCGCGAGCTGATGCGCGCGTTCGAGAAGCGCGTGGTGGATACCGAGGCCTATGAGTTTCCGATGCTGTGGTGGAACCGCATCGTGCCGCTGCGGTCCTATGTGAAGGGCTGGAGGATCGGTCCCAGCCACTATGTCAACCAGGATTTGGCCAATGTGTGGCTGGACAAGGAATGACCTCTCCCGCGCTGCGCGCGGGAGAGGTCGAGGCGCCGGAGCGCCGAGGGTGAGGGTGATCGGGTCGGCACGCTGCATCGCGGTACCGCGAGACAGGAAGGTGCTGCCTGCCGACCCGATCACCCTCACCCGCCGCTGCGCGGCGCGCCGGTCCGCTTCGCGGCCCAACCCCGCACGCAGAGCGGGACAGGTTTTATAAAATGTACCGCTACATCGCCAAGCGCGTCTTCCTGGTCATCCCCACCTTGCTCGGCGCAGCCGTGCTGGTGTTCGCACTGATGCGGCTGATCCCAGGCGACATCTGCGTCGTGCGCCTGGGTTCCGGCGGCAACAGCTTCGACCCGCACGCGGTCGCCCTGTGCCACGCCGAGATCGGTCTCGACAAACCGCTCTACATCCAGTTCCTCAACTTCGTCTGGGGTTTCTCGCACGGCGATTTCGGCGTCTCGATGTGGTCCGGCAAGCCGGTCGCGACCGAGATCGCCGCACGGCTCCCGATCTCGCTTGAAATCGCCCTGCTGGCCACCGCCGTCGCGATCACCATCGCCATCCCGCTCGGCACCATCTCGGCGCTGAAGCAGAACACCTGGATCGACTTCGTGGTACGCACCATTGCCATCGGCGGCATCGCCACGCCGTCGTTCTGGCTTGGCATCGTCTCCATCCTGGTCGTGCTCGACGTCACCAACGCGGTGTTCGGCCAGCCATGGATGCCGCCGATCGACTATGTGCCGATCTGGAAGGACCCGGTGCGCAACCTCTCGATGGCCATCCTGCCGGCGATCACCGTCGGCTACCGCTATGCCGCGGTCAGCATGCGCATGACCCGCTCCGCCATGCTGGAGGTGATGCGCGAGGACTATATCCGCACCGCGCGCGCCAAGGGCCTCATCGACAAGATCATCATCAACCGCCACGCCCTGAAAAATGCCTTGCTCCCCGTTGTAACCTTGCTCGGCATCGAGTTCGCGTTCCTGATCGGCGGGCTGGTCGTGACCGAGCAAGTGTTCAATTTGAACGGGATCGGGCGCTTGTTCGTGCAGGCGGTGCAGAACCAGGACTACACCCTGACCCAGGCACTGGTCATGCTGACTGTCACCGTCTTCGTGCTGTGCAACCTTGCCGTCGATCTGTTGTACGCCTGGCTCGATCCACGCATCCGTTTCGCCTGACCGGAGGCCGCACCATGTCCATCACCTTGCCCGGCGACGCGAGACTGCCCGCCACCCTGGCCGACGATATCGAAGCGGCACGGCGATCCTTCCCGCGCCTAGCGCTGGATTTCTGCCGCCGCCAGCCGTTCGGCACGTTCGGCATGGCGATCGTGCTGATCATGGCGGCCGCCGGCCTCAGCGCCGAGTGGATCGCACCATACAGCCCCACCGCCAACGACTTCGCATCGATGACCGAGGCACCGAGCTGGGATCACTGGCTCGGCACCGACCAGTTCGGCCGCGACCTGCTGTCGCGCATCATCTTCGGCGCGCGCACCGCACTCGTCGTCGGACTTTCCTCGGCGTTCGTCGGCGGCTTTTCCGGGTTGGTACTTGGCGTCGCCAGCGCCTATTTCGGCGGCAAGATCGACATGATCATGCAACGCTTCTTCGACGTCATGATGGCATTTCCGCTGATCATCATGGCACTCGCGGTGGTGTCGATCTTCGGCACCGGCGTGCAGAACGTCATTATCGCCATCACCATTCCGCTGATTCCGCGCTGCGCCCGCGTGGTGCGCTCCAGCGCGCTGGCGATCCGCGAGGTGGCCTATGTCGATGCGGCACGCGTCTGCGGCTACGGCCACATGCGCATCATCCTGCGCCACATGGTGCCGAACGTGATGGCCCCATTCCTCATCATGCTGACCGCGTTCGTCGGCCAGGCGATCCTGGCGGAGGCGTCATTGTCCTATCTCGGCCTGGGCGTGCAGGAACCGGTGCCGGCCTGGGGGCTGATGCTGCAAGGCGGCGCCGAGGAATACGCCTCCACCGCGCCATGGATCGCAATCTTTCCCGGTGTCGCGATCATGCTGACGGTGTTCGGCTTCAGCATCTTCGGCGACGCGCTGCGCGACGCGCTCGACCCCAAGCTGCGCGACCGTTAGGATGCGCGACCGTTAGGATGCGCGGCGAAATAAACGAATCAGTCGGGGCAACGCGCTGGCCTCTCGGCGTCATGGTGCGCCCCCGGGTCGAGTGCCCGGGAGCAGGCTTAGGCGCACCATCCACGACTTCGCCACCGGCACCAAGGAAAGTCGTGGATGGTCCGCCTCCGCGGACCATGACACACAGGGCACCGTTCACGCTGAACCTGACGTGGTTATTCCTCGGCGGGTCCTTGGGGCCCGGTCGCCGGCGGCCAAAAGCCTTGGGCCACCGCGAGCGCGTCGGCGAAGCTTGCGAACCCAAGTCTGATCCGCGAAGCAGTTCGTCTCGATCGACCTGGGAGTCATGTCGGCGAGCAAGCCGGCGATAACGACCGCGCCGCCGGAGTTGCTGATAACGAGATCAAAGTGCGACAGCAGATCGCGCCCGGCCATATCCGGCGAGAAAATTCTACCGAGGGTACGTGCCTGGATCAGCGACCACGGTCCGCCGCCGTCAAGCGACAGGATGCGAAACCGATTTTCCATTGTTTCCCCCAGGCAAGGCCGAGCCTGCACCGATATCATAACGATCCGGCAGGCGAGATGACAACGAAATTCGTTCCGGCGAGAGGATGTGGCGCCACTACGGCAGTCAGACGCTCGACCCGGCCAGCCCCAGCCGGTAGCATGACCGGCATATCACCCAGACGGAGCGCATCGTGCGCATAGGCATCGCCACCATCCCGCGCCAGCTTCCCGCGAACGGCGCGTGCGGCCGGAGCAATTGGGCGACGACGATGCGCTGCCGGTGTGCCCCGCGGACAATCCCGCACAGTTAGAAGCGATCCGAACGCTGATGTAAGCCCAGGAACTGGGGAGGAAACGATCAATGTCCCTGCCGCTCGGCAATCTGCCCGACTCGCGCTATCCCGATCCGCACGTCGAACCGCTCGATCCGCGCTTCACCTACCGGCAGGGCAACGCGGCGGTCGAACGCATCGCCACCGGCTTCCGCTGGGCTGAGGGACCGGTGTATTTTCGCGACGGCGGCTACCTGTTGTTCAGCGACATCCCGAACAACCGGATCATGCGCTGGCTGGAGGAAGACGGGCATCTGTCGGTGTTCCGCGCGCCGTCGAACTACAGCAACGGCAATACGCGCGACCGCCAGGGCCGGCTGATCACCTGCGAGCACGACACCCGCCGCGTCACCCGCACCGAACACGACGGCAGCATCACGGTATTGCTCGACCGTTACGATAACAAGCCGCTGAATGCGCCGAACGACGTCGTGGTGGCGCGCGATGGCGCGGTCTGGTTCACCGATCCGGGTTACGGCATCGACGGTCCATACGAAGGCCACAAGGCACCGGCAGAGCTGCCGCGCAACGTCTATCGGGTTGACCCCGCAACCGGCACCGCCACCGTCGTCGCCGGCGACTTCGTCCGCCCCAACGGCCTGTGCTTTTCGCCCGACGAGTCCTTGCTCTACATCGTTGACAGCGGCGTGTCGCATGGCGGGCCGGCACATATCCGGGTTTTCCGTGTGGACGGCGGCAAGCTGCACAACGGCCGGGTGTTCGCCGACTTCAAGCCAGGCATGACCGACGGCGTACGCTGCGACGTGGATGGCAATGTCTGGTGCAGCATGGGCTGGGGCGATGCCGCCGAGGACGGCGTGCGCTGCCACGCTCCGAATGGCGACCTGATCGGCAAGGTCCATCTGCCCGAGCCTTGCGCCAATCTGTGCTTTGGCGGCCGCAAGAAGGACCGCCTGTTCATGTGCGGCAGCACGTCGGTCTATGCGCTTTATGTGAACGACCAGGGCGCGATGGTGCCCTGAACAGACGGGTTCGTCTCGCCGCGGCATCCACGACTTTCCCTTGTTGACAGCGGCGAAGCCGTGGGTGGCCGGCCTTCGCCAGCCATGACACAGAAGGCGCGAGCGACGTTGTCAGTACGTCGGCATTTTCGCCGGTCGGTATTACTGGTCGTTAGCTGATTGATAACCGCAACTTACGGGAGCATGGTCGGCGGGTGATTGGTGAGAACAGCACGCCGGGGTTGAACCGATGACACGGTGGACCAGTTTGGCCATTGCGGGATTGCTCGTCATGACAGTCGCGGTGATGGCGCCGATAACCGCGTATGCCGAAAACAGCGGAGGCGCCGTCTACGTCGTGACCTATGTTGACGTCGTTCCGACGGCGCTTGGCCAGGGCGAGGGCATCTTGCGAACATTCGCCGCCAACAGCCGCAAGGTCCCAGGTTGCGTGCGGTTCGAGCTACTTCAGCAGTCGGATCGGCACAACCATTTCGTCTTGCTCGAGGCGTGGCAGGACCAGGCGGCGTTCGATGCCTTTACAGGGGCGGATCAAACCAGGCAGTTCCGTGCCCAGATGCAACCGCTGCTGGGCAGTCCGTTCGACGAACGCCTGCACCACGAGCTCCGCTGATCCACATCGCCTGAGTTCACATACGAAGGGCAACCTCCGGCGAAGGCTGGCCATCCACGTCTTTTCTTCGTGCCATACAGCAAAGTCGTGGGTGGCCGGCCTTCGCCGGCCATGACACTCTTCTATATGTCCTATATGTCGCCCTAGCTGCGGAGCGCTGCGTAATAGCGCGCCGCCGCGTCACGCTGCCTGCGCCGCCGGCAGCAACTCGGCCAGGAGCCGGCGCGCCTCGGCCATGCCGCGCGCAGCGGTGTCAGGATCGATAGCCAGCCCTTCGGCATGCACGAAAGTCACGTCGGTGATGCCCACAAACCCCAGCATCGCCCGCAGATACGGCTCCTGGAAATCCAGCGCCATCGCGGGGCTGTCCGCCCGATAGAATCCGCCGCGGGCCGTCGCCACGAACACCGTCTTGTTGCGCAGCAGCCCTTCGGGACCATTGGACGTATAGCGGAACGTCCGGCCGGCGCGGGCGATATGGTCGAGCCACGCCTTCAGCGTCGAGGAGATTGTGAAGTTGTACATCGGCGCGGCGATGACGATGACGTCGGCCGCTTCCACTTCCGCGATCAGCGCATCCGCGAACGCCGCCAGGTCCCGCTGTGCTGCGGTCCGGGCCTCGGCCGGGGTCGCCACCGCCGCCAGCGTGGCCTGCGTCAGGTGCGGCATGGTGTCGGCGGACAGCGCCCGCTCCACCACCGTGGTGCCGGGATGCGCCCGGCGCCAGGCGGCAACGAATTCCGCGCCGATCAGGCGCGACTTCGACGCCTCGGCGAACAGGCTCGAGGTGACGAACAGCAAGCGATGCATGGGAAGCCTCCAGAATGAATAGCGATGGCCGGACAATTGGGTATTGCGTCGATCGGTCCAACCGGCCAAATTCTGATAACTCCCATCGGTCCTGACGATAGATGCTCGACCCCCTGACCCTCGACCAGCTCCGCATCCTTGTCGCGGTGGCCGACACGGGCAGCTTCTCCGCTGCCGCGCGATTGCTCGGGCGGGTGCAGTCAGCCATCAGCCAGTCGGTGCAGTCGCTGGAAGCCACGTTGCGGGTGGGCCTGTTCGACCGGACGGCCAAGACGCCGGTGCTGACCGAAGCCGGCCACGCGCTGCTGGACGACGCGCGGCACATGCTGCGCAGCGCGGAGACGCTGCGGGCCCGGGCCGAGACGATCGCCGCCGGCGTCGAGCCCGCCCTGACCCTGGCAATCGACGTGGTGTTCCCCAATCGCGTGCTGATGGCCAGCCTGCACGCGCTGCGGGACAGCTATCCGCATCTGCCGGTCACGCTGTTCACCGAGACCCTCGGCGGCGCGGAGCAATGCCTGCGGGATGGCACGGCACGGCTGGGTATCTTCCCGCTGCTGCCGAACGCTGCCGCCGACCTCGAGATGGCCTTCCTCGCCGACATCCCGGCCGTGCCGGTGGTCGCGGCCGGCCATCCCCTCGCCCGCGAACCCGAGCCGCTGTCGCGCGAGGTGCTGGAACGCCATCTGCAACTGGTGCTCACCGATCGCACGACGCTGAGTGCCGGGTTCAGCGGCAGCGTCATCGGCGCGCAGATCTGGCGGTTCGCCGACCAGGGCAACCGGCTGGAATTCCTGCTGGGCGGCTTCGGCTGGTGCCACATGCCGCTCCACCTGGTGGAACGGCATATCGCCGCGGGGCGGCTGAAACGCCTGGACGTCGCCGAACACCGTGGCCTTGGCTTCAGGTTCGCGGTGCATGTCGTGCATCTGCGCGGCCGCCCGCCGGGACCCGCCGGACGATGGCTGGTGGATGATCTCGCACAGCGGCTGCAGGCTGGCGGGGCCACGCCAACGTGAACCGGCCGCGCGGGCTGACGCCTCGCTCCGCATCTGCTAGACGCGCGCTCCCCGTCCCGGGGGCAATGGAGTCGCGGAGGCATGGACTTGGGTAACATCAGACAACAGCCGATCCGTCGCGCGGCGTGGGTTGCGCTCGCGCTTGCCGGCGCGGTGTTGCAGGGCTGCGCGGAGAAGCCGGCAACCGCACAGTCCCAGACGCGGCTGTTCGCCTCCGACTTCCAAGGGGGCGCGAAGAGTTGCGTCGCGCCGAAACCCAAGCTCGAGGAAGGCAAGGAGTCTTCCGCCAACATGAAGGTCGGCAACGACGGCGGCTGGTGCGGCATCACGGTGGCGCAGGACGGCAAGCCATACGACGCGGGGCTGGTGACGCGGGCGCCGGAGCATGGCAACGTGTACATCCACCCGGTCGGCGACGACACGCGCATCGACTACACGCCGGACCGTGGCTTCAGCGGTGCCGATACGTTCATGGTTACGCTGCTCCCCGGCAAGCCAGAGCTGCGCGTGGCTGTGACGGTGACGCCGCGTTAGGCGCAGAAAACCTCTCCCGCCGCAGGGGAGAGGGCGGCGCGCGGCGCCGGGTGAGGGTGATCGGGTCGTCACGCTCTACCTGCTGCGTGCCGACCCGATCACCCTCACCCTTGGCGCAAGGGTGCCTCGACCCCCGGGTCAACTGCCCCGGGGCATGCCTCTCCCGAGCAGCGGGAGAGATTCTCTTTTCTCTTAACGTTTCTTGGTGGCGACGCGGCGGACCGGCTCGGCTTGCGCGGTTTCCTCGGCGCACACGTCCAGCGACGTCGGCACCAGGTTCTGGCCGGCGGCGAACGGCGGCAGATCGCGCGCTGTTTCCAGCGCCATCACTTCCCGGAAGATCATCGCATTGTGAGGGCAGAAATCGCTGCCCAGCTTTGTCCCCGCGCTGGACTGCGCGTTCGCCAGGTCGGTGACGAAACGGTCATGCTCGGTCTGGCCACGCTTGCCGAACTTCTTTTTGAAGAAGGCGTCGATGTCCCGCTCGTTTGCCTGCAGTTCCGACTGGTAACGGGTAATAAAGGCATTGTATTGGGCGTCGTCGGAACACCCCGTTGCCAGCACCATCATCTCGCTGCGCAACGCCTGCACGTCGAAGGTGGCCCGGTCGGCAGGCGACATGCAGTGCAGTTGCGCCGATGCCTGCTGGCAAACCAGCGTGCCGGCGGTGGCAAGGCTCAGTATCATACGGCGCATTAGCGCGTCTCCCCGTTGGTCAGCCTGCTCTCTATCCGGCATAACCCCCGCGTCGGGCAAGTGGCGTTTCATCACGGCGTCCCGGCTGACGCGGGCTGTGGGGTTTGCTAGAGCCGATCGACACAACGAGGGGCCGGCAGCGTGGCACGCGGCGAGCGCATCGCGATCGGCAGCATCGGCATCGGCTGTCTGGTGCTTGCCCTGAAGGGCGCGGCCTGGTGGATCACCGGCAGCGTCGCGCTGTATTCCGACGCGCTGGAGAGCACCGTCAACGTCGCGGCCAGTCTGCTCGCCCTGGGCGCCCTGCACTTCGCCGCCATCCCGGCGGACGCCAACCACCCCTACGGCCACGACAAGGCCGAATTCTTCGCTGCCGTGATCGAGGGCGTGCTGATCATCATCGCCGCCCTGTCGATCTTCAACGAGGCGTGGACCACCTGGCGCGATCCGCACGTGCTTGGCATGCCCGTCGAGGGCATCGGACTGAACGCGATCGCCACCGTGCTCAACGGCGCCTGGTCGTTCGTGTTGCTGCGGACCGGCCGGCGCCTGCGCTCGCCGGTGCTGGAGGCCGACGGGCGGCATCTGCTGGCGGATGTGGTGACCTCGGTCGGCATCGCCCTGGGCGTGACGCTGGCGGTGGTCACCGGGCGGCTGGTGCTCGATCCGCTGCTGGCGGCGGCGACCGGGGTGTATGTGCTGTGGTCCGGCATGCGGATGATATCCAGTTCGGTCGGCGGGCTGATGGACGCGGCGCCGGAGGCCGCCGTGCTCGACCGCATCCGCGAACTGGTGGCCGAAAGCGCGGTCGGCGCGCTGGAGGCGCACGACCTGCGCACCCGCCATGCCGGACGGCTGACCTTCCTGGAGTTCCACCTGGTGGTTCCCGGCACCATGACGGTCGCTGAATCCCACGCCATCTGCGACCGGATCGAGGAGACCCTGCAACGCGAGATGGCCCACCTCGTCGTGACCATCCATGTCGAGCCCCCGGAAAAGGCGAAACACCACGGGGTACCGGTGCTGTGAGGGCCAGGCGGCAAGCGAACAACGCACGGCACAGCGCTCCCCCTCCCTCAAGGGGAGGGGGAGTCTTTCGTCACGGCCGCCCGTCGAATGCGCTGGATTCGATTTGCCATGACAGCCATTGCCGGCAGCGCTGCTCTACTGGCATCCCCTGCGCCGGCGGCGGAGCGCGTCGTCTCGCTCAACCTGTGCAGCGACCAGTTGCTGGTGCTGCTGGCGCCGGAGCAAGTCGTCGCGCTGTCGCCTCTCGCGCGCGACCCAGCCCTGTCCTTCGTCGCCGCGCAGGCCGCCACCTTGCCGGTCGTACGGAACTCGGCGGAGGCGGTGCTGCGGCTGCACCCCGACCTTGTGCTTGCCGGCACGTTTGGCGCGCGGACCACCCTGGCACTGCTGGAGCAGGAGGGGGTGCCGGTTTGGCGGCTGGATATGCCGGAGGATTTCGGCTCGATCCGGGTGCAGACGACGCGGGTCGCCGAGCGCCTGGGGGTGCCGGCACGCGGGGCGGCGCTGATCACGGCGATGGACGCGACGTTGCGGTCGGTGCGGCCTCCCGCGCATCGCATCACCGTCGTGGCCTGGGAACCGCGCGGCTACACGGCGGGTCCCGGCTCGCTGATGGACGCCGTGCTGCGGGCCGCCGGCCTGACGAACGCCTCCAACGGCCGGCGGCTGGGGCTGGAGGCGCTGTTGCGCCACCCGCCCGACCTGCTGGTGGTGCCGGCGACGCCGGACTTTCCATCGCTGGCCACCGAGATGCTGGACAGCCCGGCCATCGCCGCTATCCCGCGGCGAGCGCTGCCGCCGCCGCTCACCATCTGTGCCGGCCCGTTCACCGCTCAGGCGGTCGCCGAGCTGGCGCGATGAGGGGTGGGGCGATGGGCAACATTCCTACTCCCCCTCCCCTTGAGGGCTTGAGCCGCGAAGCGGATCAAGGTTGGGGGGAGGGGTCCGTGCGGCACGAACCCCTCCCCCCGCCCCCCTCCCTCAAGGGGAGGGGGAGTGTTCATTGGTCACCCCCCGTCGTACCCACCCTGTCGCTCCTCCTGGCGCTGCTCCTGATCGCATCGCTCCTGGTGGGTGACGGGATCCTGGCGCTGCCGGACCGGCTGATCCTGCTGCAGATACGGCTGCCTCGCACGCTGTTGGCGGCGCTGGTCGGCGGCGGGCTGGGGCTGTCGGGGGCGGTGCTGCAAGGCGCGCTGCGCAATCCGCTGGCCGACCCCGGATTGCTCGGCATCACCGGCACCGCCGGTCTGGGCGCGGCGGTGGCGTTCTACTGGGGCCTCGCCGCGCATTTCGCCCCCGCGCTGCCGCTCGGCGGCTTGGTGGGCGCAGCGGTCGGTGCAGTGTGCCTGCTGGCGTTCGCCGGACGAGCACCCTCCGGCCCGTCGCTGATCCTGGCCGGGGTCGCGGTGTCGGCGCTGTCGGCGTCGCTGCTGGCCCTGGCGCTGAGCCTGGCACCGAACCCGTTCGCGCTGGCGGAGATCACGTTCTGGTTGCTCGGCGGACTGACGGACCGCTCGCTGCTGCACGTGGCGCTGGCGGCGCCGCCGATCCTGCTGGGGGCGGCGATCCTGCTGCGGCTGGGCCCCGGGCTGGACGCGCTGAGCCTCGGCGAGGAGACCGCAGCCAGCCTGGGTGTTCCGGTCGGCCGCACGCTGCGGCTCGCAGCGGCGGGTACGGCGCTGGCCGCCGGCGCGGGCGCGGCGGTGGCAGGGGGGATCGGCTTCGTCGGCCTGGTGGTGCCGCATCTGCTGCGCCCGCTGCTGGGCGAGCGGCCCGCCGCCCTGCTTCCCGCATCATTGCTCGCGGGCGCGGCGCTGCTGCTGGCGGCGGATCTGCTGGTGCGGCTGGCCCCGCTGGTGCTGCCGCTGTCGCAGCCGCTGCCCCTGGGTGTGCTGACCGCCCTGCTGGGCGCCCCGTTCGTCGTGGCGATCGCCCGCCGGTCACCTCTCCCGTGAAACGGGAGAGAGCCTGCCCCGGACTTGATCCGGGGTCGAGACGCGGTAGCGGCGAGGGTGAGGGCGATCGGGTCGCCCCGAACCAAGCTCCGGTCGCCCCGAAGCAAGCAAGTAGTGCGTGCCGACCCGATCACCCTCACCCTCGCCGCTACCGCGTCTCGACCTCTCCCGCTCCCGCGGGAGAGGTTTCTCTTACCCTCCCCAGGATTACCCTCCCCACGATCTCCCTGCACGACCGTGCCATCCTCCATGACATCGACCTGACGATCCGCCCGGGAGAGCTGGTCGCCGTGTGCGGCCCGAATGGCGCGGGGAAATCCACGCTGCTGCGCGCGCTCGCCGGGCTGCTGCCGGGCACTCCGCCGCGCGACCCGCGCCGCGTCGCCTACCTGCCGCAGGGCGCGCGCTGCGCCTGGGGACTGACTGTCGGGCAGGTCGCAGCGCTCGGCCGCATCCCGCATCGCGACTCGGCGCCGAACCCGGTAACACTTGCGTTGCAGAGCTGCGGTATCCTGCCATTGCGCGACCGGCGCGTGGACCGCATCTCCGGTGGGGAGGCCCGCCGCGCCATGCTGGCCCGCGCCTTCGCCACGGAGCCCGACTTGTTCCTGCTGGACGAACCGACCGCCGACCTGGACCCCGCCGCCGCCCACGGCGTGATGCGGCTTCTGCGCGATACCGCCGAGGCGGGCCGCGCGGTGGTGGTGGTGCAGCACGCGATCGACCTGGCGATCGGGTTCGCCCATCGAGTGATCATTGTGCAATCCGGCCGTATCACCGCCGACCTGCCGGCCCGCGATGCCCTGCCCTATGCCGCCGCCGCGTTCGGCATGCGCTTCGGCCTCGACCCCGAGCCTCGTCTGCTGCCGCCCGATGACCGTATTGCTCAACCTTAGCCGCCGCCCTGTGGCCGCGCCGGCGCGGCTCCGGGTCCGGTGGCGGCGGCGGATGGGACCGGCGGCGCTGGTGTCGATCGGGCTGCACGTCGCGCTGATCGGGGCGGCGGTGCTTTGGGCACGGCGGTCCACATCAATCGTCCTGGAGCCGGCGGACAACCCGCCGACGGTGCAACTGGTGATGTCGCCGCCCGGCGGCGAGACACCGCCCGCCGCGGCGCCGCAACCGGTGAAGCCGCCCGCACCGGAGACAACGCAGGAAGCGGCGGCCGCACCCGAAGCACCTGCCGCCACGCCCACGACCGAGGACGCGCCGCCGCCGGCCACCGCACCGCCTCCCCCGTCCCCGGCAACGCAGGCTTCGGACAACAAGATGACGTTCGATTTCGCCTCGGTGGAGAGCGACACCAATGCGCTGGTGACCGGCGATTTGATGGTGCCGCCCAGCCCGGATGTGAAGTACCACAACCGGAAGCCGAGCTACCCGAACGAAGCGGCATACCGGGGCGAACAGGGGGCGGTGGTTTTGCTGATCCACGTGACGCCGGAGGGGTTGGTCGGCGGCGTGGACGTGGTGCAGAGTTCGGGGTTCGCCGCACTCGACCGGGCCGCGCGCGAGGCGGTGCTGACATGGCATTTCCTGCCATCCGTGAAGGATGGTCAGCCGGTGCCGGCCGCCATGCCGATGCGGTTCGTATTCTCAATCGATTAATACCAACCCGCGGAGAAACTGACGTAGGGCCAACGTGGCACTGCCCCGCCGTGTCATGGCCGGCGAAGGCCGGCCACCCACGACTTTCCTTTGTTGCGCGCGGCAAAGTCGTGGGTGGCCGGCCTTCGCAGGCCATGACACGGGTGGCAGTGCCATGTCGTCGAGAGTCAATGACAACGCGGGTTGGTATAAAGCGAAGGAAACCTCTCCCGCGGAGCGGGAGAGGCAAGGTCATAATCAAGCCCAGTGGCCCTCGAGCCAGACCCAGCCG
>DATHNI010000440.1:0-3980 GCA_035486135.1 Acetobacteraceae bacterium | reverse complement strand
GCGGCGGCCGAGGCCGATGCGCTGCACAACTCGGCGGAGATCCTGCTGCAACTCGCCTGCCCTGCTTGCGGGGCGCAGCACACGGTGGCCTTGGACCCGCTGTCGGTGCTGTGGCGGGAGTTGCGTCACGCCGCGCAACGGCTACTGACCGAGGTGCATGAGCTTGCCTGGGCTTATGGCTGGAGCGAGAGCGCAATCCTTTCGCTGTCACCGCCACGCCGGCAGGCCTATCTGGCGCAGGTGCGGCAGTGAGCGGGGCGCTGGACCGCCTGGTCCGGCGCGTTCGGGGGACGCTCCCGACCGTCGAGCCGGTGCTGCCCTCGCGGTGGGGGCAGCGCGCGGAAGACGCTGGCTTCAGGGAAACGCACACCGAGGTCGTTGCGCGGGACCCGGAGCCGGTGGTGCGGACGGTTCCGCCTGGCTTTTCTCAAGAGACGCCGCGGCCCCCGATGGGGGAAGGACAGCGTCCTGCCGATCGGGTGGCGCAACGGCAGGCGGCGGTCGCCGAGCCACAAGCCACTATTGGCGGAGAACGGGTTTCGCCACCTGCCCGGTCTGGCCTCGCACCAGGTCCGCAACCACAGCCCACACCCATCTCCTCTGCGGCGACACCACCGGCCGGAGCAAATCCCCATCGGCTATTTCGACCAGGCGTGCCGGAGCCGGCATTGGCGCAGCGCGCTCCAGAGCACCCACCGAACCGCCCGGCCGTGTCGCTGGGTGCTGCTTTGCCGCAGCATCGGACCGACGGCGCTGCCGCGGCGGCCGCCGCTCGACAGCCGCAGCCCCAGGACGATAGCGGGCTGGCGCAACGCCGGCCTGAGACGGCGCCACCGCTCCCGCCGGCACCGGCCGTAGCGGAACCAGCCAGATTGGAGCCCGCTGCGGCGGTCCAAGCCGACGCCCGGCGGAATGAGGAGCTGCCGCAGATCGAAAGCCAGCTTCCCAGGCAGTCCCCAACGGAGGCTCTCGCGCAGCGGCAGGTTCGTCCGCAGATGCACTCGCCTGATGTGCATGTCACGATCGGCCGGGTGGAGGTGCATCCGCCACCACGAGCGCCGGACCCGGTTCGCACCCCGGCAGCCACGCGGCCGCGCATCTCCCTGGAGGACTACCAGCGGCAGCGACGGGAACGCGGCCGATGAGCGACTTCCTCGCCGCCGCCGGCGTCGTCGCGATCGTGCGCGCACTGTTGCAGAACGCCGTCACCGACAGGCTCTCCACCGCGCTCAACGCCACGCCGGGGGTGACCGCCCTGCCGCCCGACCGGGTGACGGTCGGCGCCGCCGAAGCGCCGCAACTCAACGTCTTCCTGTATCACGTCAGCTTCAACCAAGCCTGGCGAAATGCCGAGCTGCCGTCGCGGAACGCCAGCGGCGCGCTGTTGTCCAACCCGCCGCTCCCGCTCGATCTGCATTTCCTGATGTCCGCCTACGGCAAGAGCGAGTTCGACGGCGAAATCCTGCTGGGTTGGGCGATGCAGGTGCTGCACGAGACCCCGGTGCTGACACGCTCGCTGATCCAGACGACCTTGCAGGCCATGGCGGCACCGGTGGCCGGTGGCGCGCCGGTGGCCAGCGAGCTCGCGGCGATCGCTACCACAACGCTCGCGCAGCAGGCCGAACTGATACGCATCGTACCCGAGAACGTCTCGACGGAAGACATCTGGAAGCTGTGGACCGCGTTCCAGGCCTCCTACCGTGCCACCGCCGCTTATCGTGCCTCGGTCGTTCTGATCAGCGCGACCAACCCGGTGCGCAGCGCCCTGCCGGTGCAGAAGTCGCCCAACATCCAGGTGCAGGTGCTGCAGCCGCCGATCATCAACAACCTGTCGCCTGGCTTGCTGCGCACCGGCGACCTGCTGACGATCACCGGCCAGAACCTGGCGGGTGCCGGCCAGACGACGCTGGTGTTCGATGGCGGGATCAGCGCGGCCCCAAACCTTGTGCTGGCGCAGACCGTGACCCTGACATTGCCGCCAAGCGTGCCGGCGGGGCCGCGGATCGTTCGCGTGGCACAAAGCGTGGCGTTCGGCACCAGCGCCGATCCGCATGTCGGCCCAAGCTCCAATCCCGCCAGTTTCATGCTGGTGCCAACCTTGACCGGCACCATCCCCGCTTCCGTCGCCATCGGGGCGACCTTGACACTATCGGTCAATCCTCCGGTCGTGCGCGGGCAGAACGTGGCTCTGCTGATCGGCGACAACGAGGTGGTGCTGGGCCAGCAGCCACCGACTGCGCCGGCCACGTCGAGCAGCCTGGTATTCACGATCCCGGCCGGCTTTCCGGTCGGCGGGCCGCTGCCGCTGCGGGTGCAGGTGGATGGGGCACAAAGCTGGGTGGCCCTCGACCAGCACGGCCAATGGCAGCCCTCGATCACGGTCACCGCAACATGACCGCCGATCAATACCAGGCCACCGAGCAAGCCGCATTGCTGGCAGCGCTCCAGCCGGTGGCGGCGGCCATCGGCGGCAGACCGGGCGAGACGCCGTCCGGCGCCCTGCCCTGCGCGGCACTGGAGCGCATCTGCACCGCCTTCGGTCTGTCGCGCTTCGAGCGTTCGGTGCTGCTGCTCTGCGCCGGCGTCGAGCTGGACAGCAGCATCGCTGCTGCCTGCGCCGCCGCGCAAGGCGATCCCGGCCGGGGCTATGCCACGTTCGGCCTGGCACTCGCCACATTGCCCGGGGCACATTGGAGCGCGCTCAGTCCTGCGCGGCCGCTGCGCGCCTGGCGGCTGCTGGAGATGCACGGGGCCGACACGCTGGCAACCAGCCGCCTGCGTATCAGTGAACGCGTTCTGCACGGCCTCGTCGGGGTGGAAAACGATGAGCAAGCGTTCGACGGCATCATCGTCCGGATGGCGCCGGAACAGGTGGCGTTGCTGGCGGAAGAGATCGGCGGCATCGGGCTGGACGCCCTGCTGCGCGACGGCCTGCGGCTGCGGTTTACCGGGCGGACCGCTCGCCAGCGACGCGCGGCGGCGTGCCTCGCCCTCCTGCAAGCCGACCTGTCTCCCTGGTTGCTGCGCGCGTCCGACATTCCGGTGCAGGCCACGGAACGTGCCCAGCTACGCCTGTTGTGGAACCGGGAGATCAGGCTGGCCGCAAGCGGGCTGTGCCTGGAGATCGCCGTCGCCGATCCGCCGGAGGTGCATCGCCACGCGGCAGCCTTCCTCGCCGGCCTGGAGGGCGCCGTCGTGATAACCACAACCGAGGAGGTGTTGCTGGACGACGACAGTGTCGCCGCGCGCGTCGAGTTGCCGGCGCCGGATGCGGCACGGCGCCGCGTCGCCTGGCGGGATGGGCTTGGCGAAGCTGCGTCGCGGCTGGACGGCGGGCTGGACGCGGTCATCGAACAGTTCGCGCCAGACCCGGAAAGCCTCGCTCTGGTCAACAGCACCCTGGCAGCGATGCCGGACGCTCCGGCGCCGGTGCTCTCTCGCGCCGCCTGGACGATCTGCCGCGAGCAAGCGCGCCGGCCGATGGCGCAGCTCGCCCGCCGGATCGTGCCGCGTGCCACCTGGGACGATCTGGTGCTGCCGGCCGGCCCGTCCGAGATGCTGCGCCAGATCGCCGCGCATCTGCGCCACCGCCGCACCGTCCACGAAACCTGGGGTTTTGCCGATACCAGCGCCCGCGGCCTCGGCCTGACCGCGCTGTTCTCCGGTGCCAGCGGGACGGGCAAGACGATGGCAGCGGAGGTGCTGGCAGGGTGGCTCGATCTCGACCTGTTCCACATCGATCTCTCCGCCACCGTCAGCAAATACATCGGCGAAACCGAAAAGAACCTGTCCCGGCTGTTCGACGCAGCCGAGGCCGGCGGCGCGATCCTGCTGTTTGACGAAGCCGATGCCTTGTTTGGCAAGCGCACCGAGGTCAAGGACAGTCACGACCGCTACGCCAATCTCGAGGTGAGCTATTTGCTGCAGCGGATGGAGGCGTATCGCGGTCTTGCCATCCTCACCACCAATGTCCGCAGCGC
>DATHNI010000439.1:0-3917 GCA_035486135.1 Acetobacteraceae bacterium | reverse complement strand
GGTTGTAGTCGTGGATGCGGCGGTGCCTCATACCAACGATGGCGCCCCAGGGGATTTCAGGATGCGCTTGCTGAAAACCGCGGGACACGCTGCGGGCAGCCTCGCCGATGATTTCGATGCTGCGAACAACGGCAAACTTGCCCGCCAGCAGACCAAGCCGCCGGTTCGCGGTCGGCGCATCCACGGCAATGCGCTCCGGCAGTTCAGAGGTGGGTTCGTCGTTTGGATCTTGTGACATGGCCGGCTGCCTGGGTCGGGTATCAGGGTGCGCGATGAGGCTTGCCATGGATTGCGTTGACACCAATATGGTGTCACGATGCGGCGATGGAGAAGCGGAGGCCGACCTACGACCTGGACGCCATCAAGGCGGCCATTGGTTCCGCCGAAACCCTGGCGATCACCCGCTCGGCCTTCTCGGATGCACTATCGCTTGGGTTCAATCGGGCGGGAATTGCGGATGTGGTTCAAAGTATCCAGCGTTCGATGTTCTACAAGTCGATGACGACCCTGGCCGATTACCGGACCTGGCAGGACGTTTATCACGTTCCGGCGGATGGTCTTGTGCTCTACGTGAAGTTCCAGGCGGACGTGGTGACTGAGTTTCGGGTGATGTCGTTCAAGGAGAGATGATCATGCCTGAGAAAGCGCAGGCGCTGCCGCCGACCATGCCTTGTCCGGCGACCGGGGAGACGCTGCGCCGCGACACGCGGCCGTTCACCGTGCGCTACAAGGGACAGGAGAGGGTTGTCGATCTGCCCGGCTACTACCCGGACGGGGACGGCGAATCTGTGCATGTCGGTGCCGACATGGCGTTGGCGGATGACGCGCTGCGGCTGTTGAAAGAGCAGGTCGATGGCGTGCCGTCACCGGCGACGATCCGGCGCATCCGACACAAGCTGCGACTGAGCCAGCGTGCGGCGGGCGACTTGTTTCGCGTCGGTGCCAGGGCATTCGACAAATACGAGCGGAACCTGGTGGAACCGAGCGGCCCCACGGTTCAGCTTCTGCGATTGCTCGACGCACATCCGGAGTTGGCCGCGGAAATCCGTGGGGCCGGTGGGGAGCAATCGGTGGAGCGTCAGACCGGATAGACCGGCTGCGCTTCGCCCAGCAATTGCCAGCGGCACCTTGGGTCGGGTCTGTCCGGTCAGGCGGGTTCCGACCTGGCGCCGCCGTCTCGCGATCGCCGGCCTGCTCTACCGCGCCGCCCGGGATCGCGCTAACGCACGGCCCATGCCGTCTTCCGCCCATCCCACATTGCGAACCGCCGAGGCCCTGGCCGCCGCCGGCCTGATCGGCCCCTCCCACCGCGATGCGATCGCCGCGGTCGAACGCCGCTACGCCATTGCGATCACCCCGGCCATGCGCGCCCTGATCGAGCAATCGGACGACCCGGTCGGCCGCCAGTTCATCCCCGACCCCGCCGAACTCATCACCGCGCCGCACGAATCCCCCGATCCGATCGCGGACGACGCGCTGTCGCCGATCAAGGGCGTGGTGCACCGCTACCCCGACCGGGCATTGCTCAAGCCGCTGCTGGTCTGCCCGGTCTATTGCCGCTTCTGCTTCCGCCGCGAGCATGTCGGCCCCGACGGCGGATTGCTCACCGAGGCCGACCTGCAGGCCGCCTATGCCTGGTTCGCCGCCCACCCGGCGATCCGCGAGGTGATCCTGACCGGCGGCGATCCGCTGATGCTGTCGCCGCGGCGCCTGGGTGCCATCGTCGCCGCCCTGTCCGCCATCCCGCATATCGAACTGCTGCGCATCCACACCCGTGTGCCCGTCGCCGATCCGGCCCTGGTGACCGACGCCCTGGCGGCGGCGATGGAGGGGGACAAGCCGCTCTGGCTGGTGGTGCACGCCAACCACGCGCGCGAGTTCACCCCTGACGCGCGCACCGCCCTGCGCCGCGTGCTGACCCGCGGCATCCCATTGCTCGGCCAGTCGGTGCTGCTGCGTGGCGTCAATGATAGCGCCGACGCGCTGGAGGCACTGTTCCGCGCCATGCTGTCAGCCCGGGTAAAGCCGTACTACCTGCACCAGCTTGATCCCGCGCCCGGCACCGCCCGCTTCCACGTCCCGATCGAGGAGGGGCAGCGGCTGTTGGCCTCGCTGCGCGGCCGGGTCACCGGGCTGGCCTGGCCGACCTATGTGCTGGACATACCTGGCGGCCACGGGAAAGTGCCGATCGGTCCGGACTACCTGGACGTGGACGGGCGTGTCCGCGATCCGTGGGGTGCGCGGCATGACGTGCTGCAACCAGCCGCCAAGCATGAAGACGCGACGGAGGCCACGACATGAACGCGTCGGTCACGGTCAAGTACCATCCCGGGGATGCCGCCATGCGGGCGTGTCCCGCAGACGGCGAACGGCGCGCCTTCGCGGTCATTGCGAGCGCAGCGAAGCAATCCCCCGCCGGACGATCCAACTGACGCTCGCCAGGCGGGGATTGCTTCGCCGCGCTCGCAATGGCCCTGCGCACGCGACCGGCCGGGCCGGTGCGGCATGACGCGAGGGCGGGTCGCGCGGCTTGCGCCGGCCGCGCGGCGGAGCCACGTTGCCGGGCAAACATCAGGAGGGTCCCGCATGTCCGACTCAGCCGAGTACACCCCGCCCAAGGTTTGGACCTGGAACAAGCCAAGCGGCGGCCATTTCGCCAACATCAATCGCCCGGTCTCGGGCGCCACGCACGACAAGGAACTGCCGGTCGGCAAGCATCCTTTGCAGCTCTATTCGCTGGGCACGCCGAACGGCGTGAAGGTCACTGTGATGCTGGAGGAGCTGCTGGCCCTCGGGCACACCGGCGCGGAGTATGACGCCTGGCTGATCCGCATCAACGAGGGCAATCAGTTCGGCAGCGGCTTCGTCGCGATCAATCCCAACTCCAAGATCCCGGCGCTGGTGGATCGCAGCGGTCCGAAGCCGATCCGGGTGTTCGAAACCGGCGCCATCCTGCTGTATCTGGCGGAGAAATTCGGCGAATTCCTGCCGGCCGAGCCCAGTGCGCGCGCCGAATGCCTGTCGTGGTTGTTCTGGCAGATGGGCAGCGCGCCGTACCTCGGCGGTGGGTTTGGCCACTTCTACGCCTACGCGCCGGTGAAGATCGAATATGCGATCGACCGGTTCACCATGGAGACCAAGCGGCTGCTGGATGTGCTGGACAAGCAGTTGGCGGACAATGAGTATCTGGCGGGCGATAAGTACACGATCGCCGACATGGCGGCATGGCCCTGGTATGGCGGCCTGGTGAAATTCAACCAGTACAGCGCAGCCGAGTTCCTGGCGGTGCATGAATACAAGAACGTCGTGCGCTGGGCTGACGCGATTTACGCTCGGCCGGCGGTGCGGCGCGGACGGATGGTCAATCGCCTGCAAGGCGATCCATCGATGCAGTTGCACGAGCGCCATGACGCCAGCGATTTCGATACGAAGACGCAGGACAAGCAGGCGGCCGCGGATTGAGGCGTGAGACGTGAGGCGTGCGGGGTGAGGCGGGCAAGAAAGTAAGAATTTCAGCACGGAGAAAGGGTTGAGAGCACTGGGAACACGGAGGGACAAGGCAATCCGCTTCGCCTGCGGCGCCACCGGTAATGCTCCGTGTTCACCGTGCTCTCCGCCTTGCTCCGTGCTGAAGCGCTTTGCAGTGCCGCGTCCAGGCGTCGGGCCTGCAAGGGGGCTGCCGGTCACCGGCGCTTAGTCGTCAGGGCGATTGGCCCGGGAGACGCCTGATCTGACGATGGCGACGATCGAGGCGTATTTGCACGCTTCGTCTCGCGTGCCGCCGGACTTTGTTTAAGCGTGTCGTCGGGAGTTCGTGCCGATGCCGGGTCGACTGTCATCTCCCGTTGGTCCAGCGTCCCTCAAGGGGAGGGCGAGCATGGTTGGCTCGCCATGCGTCATCTTTGCTCGACTTTCCG
>DATHNI010000438.1:0-5050 GCA_035486135.1 Acetobacteraceae bacterium | reverse complement strand
TGCGGACATTTTTCGCGGGAAATTCCAGAGTTTCCGGTTTAGCAAGGAAATTGTGTGGGATTTCAGGGACTTCCTGGTGCCGACGCGGAGGGTCGAACTCCGGACCTACTGATTACGAATCAGTTGCTCTACCACTGAGCTACGTCGGCAGCCGAAACAGGCGGTGGGCATATAACCGCGCCCGGCCAACCCCGCAACCGCGGCGCCCCGCGCGGCCCACAAGCGAGGCAACGCGCCGACGACACGCGAACCGGCGGCCCGCGCCATCCCTCGAACCCATGCCCAGCCAGCCGCGCTTCCCTGACGGACCGTCACCGCCGGCGCGGTGACAGGCCCGATGCTTGCACCGTCGTTTGCCATCGTCTTCCAGGTTCCGCCATGCTGGACGTTGCCCCAGTGCCATCCGACGCCGGTCCTCAACAGGTAGCGAAATCCGCGCCCGAGGACCACCACGTCGCGTTCCATGACGTGCTCTCCGCCTTGAACCCCCTGCAATATCTGCCGGTGATCGGCACAATCTACCGTGCCGTGACGGGCGACCAGATCCCCGAAGCGGTGCGGCGGATCGGTTCGCTCGTCGTCAGCGGATTGCTCGGCGGCCCGATCGGCGTCGCGGTCAATTTGGCCGTCATGGTCGCGGAGAAGCTCACCGGCGTCGACCTGGACCAGACCGGCCAAAAGCTGCTGGCCGGCAGCGCGCCGGCTGCCCGCCCGGCGGACAACCCCGCGCCGGCATCCGGGCCCGTGCCGGTCGTCCACGCTGATACGGCCGCCCCACCGGCATCGGCGCCGTCCCAGCCGTGGTCACCGGCCCAACTCGCGGCATACGGCGTCACCACGACCGGGGATAGCATGCTGAAACTAGCCAATCTCACCGGTGCGGATGTGCTGAACGCGCTTGAATTGCTGCGTATCCAGGGTGCGAGGGCGGCGTATGGCCGAACCGCGAACCTGGCGGGGTGATCCCTCGGCCCCGGCGTCGCACGGTGTCGCCATATGCTCGGCCCCGTCCCCGTTGCGACCGGCCGTGCGACGCAGCATTCTCCCCGGCGCTGAGCGATGCCTCGCCGGGCAGCAGACCGCTGCGCCAGTCCGGGCCTTGCAACAGACAGGACAATGATGCCGCAGCATGCTTCAACCAGCCGGAGCAATCCGGCGCCATGCCGAGGGATAAGCGGCAGGTGCAACAACCCAGAAGGTCGTTCGACATGACAGAATCACACGGTCCGCTCCATGGCGTGAAGGTCGTCGCCTGTTCCACCGCGCAGGCCGGCACCGTGCCGTACATGCTGATGGCTGACCTCGGCGCGGAGGTAATCAAGATCGAAGTGCCGGAAGGCGGTGACAACTCCCGGGGCTCGACCGTGATGCCCGGCTTTCCCAGCACCTATTTCGAAACCAACAACCGCGGCGTGAAGAGTGTCACGCTCAATCTGAAGACCCCGGAAGGGCGGGCGATCCTTCGCCAACTGGTCGCGCGGGCGGACATCTTCGGCCAGAATTTCCGCCCCGGCGCGGCGGAAAAGAACGGCTTCGGCTACGAGGAGCTGCGGCAGGTGAACCCGAAGCTGGTGTATATGTCGATCTCGGGCTACGGTCCCAACGGGCCGAACGCCGCGCTTCCCGGCACCGATTCCATGGCCCAGGCGCTCGGTGGCATCGCCGAGGCCTATTCCACCCCGGGCCAGCCGTTGCGCACCGGCGTCGTCTCCGTCGCCGACGAGACCTGCGCCATCCTGGCGTTCGGTGGCGCGCTTGCCGCGCTGACCTATGCGCGCACCACCGGCATCGGCCAGAAGGTCGATTGCTCCTTGCTCGGCGGCCAGATCCGCCTGATGGGCTGGACACTCACCACGACCATGTGGCGCAACAAGAACCCGGTCACCGGCCAGGCGCGTGTCACCGGCACGCCGGAGCGTCCCGGCCTGAGTGCCAGCTTCAACGACCGCGACGGCAAGCCGCTGGTGTTCCAGTTGAATGGCGCCCGCCATTGGCGGAGTGCCATGATAGCGCTCGGGTTTTACGAGACCTTGGAGAAAGCCGGCTTCGCCGATCTCGGCGTGATCGTGGCATCGGACGAAAAGCGCGCCACCTTGCTGCGCCTGCTGGATGAGCTGTTCGCGACGGGATTGCGGGATGATTGGGTGGCGCGGTTGCGCGCGGCCGACATCGTTTCCGCGCCCATCAACACATTGCTCGAGGCGTCGAACGACCCCGATGTGCTGGCCAACGGCTACGTCACCGAAGTGGACTATCCGGCGCATGGCAAGCGGCTGAAAGTGCACGGCTCACCCTGGCAGTTTTCCGAAACGCCCGCCCGGGTCGGCGTCGCGCCTGGACTGGGCGAGCATAACGACGCTGTCCTCGGGGACCTCGGCTACACCGCGGCGCAGATCCATGATTTGCGTGAGAAGAAGATCATCTGACGCTGTCCGCCCCGCCGCCCAAGATCGTCCTTGAACCTTTCCGCGGTGCAGCATTGAATGCGGCGGTGCAGGGCAGGGGTCAGGGAGTTGAAGATGAAACGGTTGTTGCTGTCCGTCGCCTTGGCGGCGTTGCCGGGCCTTGCCGTGGCGGCGCAGGATGCCGGCGACGCGGTTCGCCCGCTCACCCTGATCACCCAGCCGGAAGCCGCGGCGCCGCAGGAATACCAGGCAGCGCAGATCATCGCCGATGCCTGGCGCAAGCTCGGGCTGACGGTGAACGTGCGACCGCTGCCGGGCCAGGAGTTCAACCAGGTCATCTGGTACGAACGCCAGCGCTGGGACTTCACCACCTGGCAGATGGTCGGCCGCCCCGAGCGCAGCGACCCGGACGAACTCACGTACAATTTGTTCGTTTCGGCCAATGCCGCCAACGGCTACGACTTCGTCGGCTACAACAACCCCGAATACGACAAGCTGGCGCAGGAACAGCGCGAGGAACTCGACCTCGACAAGCGCAAGGCGATCATCATGCAGGCGCAGGAGCTGATCAACCATGACCAGCCCTATGGCTTCGAGGTGCATCCGAAGAACGTCGTCGCCTACAACAAGACCGTCTGGGATCCCGCCAGCATGGTGTCGCAGGCCGGCATCGGCATCCGCAACACCTGGACCTGGATCAACATCCGGCCGCTGGGTCCGGTGAAGGACGTGATCCTGAACTCGGTGGCGCCGCCCACCAACCTCAACCCGTTCAACATCCCCGGCGGCCAGGGTTCCTGGGCGACCGAGATTGTCTGGGACCGCCTGATGCGCGTTGGCCCCGACGGATTGCCGCAGCCCTGGGCGGCGGAAAAGGTGGAACGTCCCGACCCGCTGACCGTGCTGGTGACGTTGCGCAAGGGCATGACGTGGAGCGACGGTCAGCCGGTCACCATCGAGGACGCGGCGTTCAGCCTGGAAGCCCCCGCGATCGGCGACAAGGCACCGATGTACAAGCCGTTCGTGCGCAACATCGACAGCGTCGAGGTCACCGGCCCCGACTCGCTGACGATCAAGTTGAAGCGGCCTGACGCGGCGTTCCTGGTCAGCTCGCTGTCCAAGCTGAACCTGGCGCCCAAGCACATCTGGGCGCCGATCTTCGATGGCCTGAAGGATAAGCCGCAGACCGCCGAGAGCATTCAGGAGGAGCACCCGGTCAGCTCCGGCCCGTTCCGCATCGTCCGCGCGGCGCTGAACCAGGAGATCGTGCTGGAAGCCAACCCCACGCACTGGAGCCACCCGAAGATCAACCGCTGGATCATGCGCATCATGCCCAATGTCGAGGCATCGCTCGGCGCGCTGAAGAGCGGCGAGATCAACTTCCTGTCCGATTACACAGGCGATCCGCAATTGCTGCAGGACCTCGCCAAGTCGTCGCCGGATATCCAGGTGAGCGAGGCGCTGGACCTGGGCTTCAAGTTCATCGCCTATAACGAGCGCCGGCCGCCATTCCAGGACCTCGCCTTCCGCCAGGCCCTCTCCGCCGTCATCGACCG
Source organism: Acetobacteraceae bacterium (assembly GCA_035486135.1). Taxonomy (GTDB): domain Bacteria; phylum Pseudomonadota; class Alphaproteobacteria; order Acetobacterales; family Acetobacteraceae; genus JASHVB01. The sequence continues at coordinate 1,089 of DATHNI010000438.1, read as the reverse complement.
TGCCCTGCTCGCCGAGGACGCCTGGGGCGGCGCGGCGGTGCCCGCCAATTCGTGGGTATCTCCGGCGCTTGGCGTCTGGCACGACAAGGGGATCGTCGATCGCGTGCCGGGCGGTAACGTGGCGGCAGCGCAGGCCATTCTGGCGAAGGCGGGCTACGTGGTGGTCGATGGGAAGCTGCACTATCCAGCCGGCGTGAAAGAAACCACGGCGCCGTTCAAGTGAGAGGGCCAATACACCTCTCCAGCTACGCGGGAGAGGTTTAACAAAGTGCTGCGCCTTCTCGCCGACCGGCTCGGCCACTTGCTGCTGGTGCTATGGGTGGTCACCACCCTGACGTTCCTGCTGTTTCGCCTGATGCCGGGCGACCCGACGCTGAACTTCCTGTCGCCCAGCTTCACCGAGGAAACCCGGGCCGCCCTGCTGCACAGCTTCGGCCTGGATAAACCGCTCTGGGAGCAATACCTGATCTACCTTGGGCAGCTTCTGCACGGCGATTTCGGCCAGTCATTCCTCCAGAACGCCCCGGTGTCGCGCATCCTGTGGGACGCACTTCCCAACACGATCGTCCTCACGCTGGTGTCGCTCTGCCTGGCCTATGCGTTCGGCATCGTCGCCGGCGCTTTCCTCGCGTTCCGGCGTGGCGGGGTGGCCGAGGCGGTGGCGATCCCGGCTGCCCTTGCCACCCGCGCCGCGCCGGAATTCTGGCTCGGCATGTTGCTGCTGGCGCTGTTCGCGTTCCAGCTTGGCTGGTTCCCGACGGGCGGCGCGACCAGTCCCGGCGGCACGCTAGGCTCGCTCGGGCAGCGGCTGCTGTCGGGCGATTTCTGGTGGCACCTGTGCCTGCCCGCGCTGACGCTGACCCTGTTCCTCCAGGGCCTGCCGCTGCTGCTTATGCGCGCCACCATGCTGGAGGTGCTGAACGACGAATTCATCGTCATGGCACGCATGAAGGGGCTGTCGCGCTGGTCGATCGTGATGCGCCACGCCGCACGCAACGCGCTGCTGCCGGTGGTCACCGCCTTCGCACTGGGCCTCGGCGCCAGCATCGGCGGCAACGTGGTGATCGAGACGGTGTTCGCCTGGCCCGG
>DATHNI010000437.1:0-4129 GCA_035486135.1 Acetobacteraceae bacterium | reverse complement strand
TCGAGCCATAGCGTGCCCGAGGCGTCCGACATCTCCTCGATCATCTCCCCGGTCAGGCGATAGCGGATCCACGCCTTGGGCAGCAGCACATGGGCAATGCGGGCGAACACATCCGGCTCGTGCTTGCGCACCCACAGCAGCTTGGGGGCGGTAAAGCCGGGCATGGCGAGGTTGCCCGTGACCTGATGCAGGTCCGGGAACGCGGCTTCCAGCTCGCGGCATTCCGCCGTTGCGCGCACGTCGTTCCACAGGATGCACGGGCGCAGCACCGCGCCCGCTGCATCCAGCAATACTGCCCCGTGCATCTGACCGGACAGGCCGATGGCGCGCGCCGCGGCAAGCCCGGCAGAGTGCTCTACGCGCAGGGCATCGAGCACGGTCAGCATGGCCGTCCACCAGTCCTCCGGGTTTTGCTCGCTGTGACCCGGCGCGGGGCGTGACACGGTGAGTGGCGTGGTCGCGCTGGCCAGTACGCGCTGCGTATCATCCACCAGCAGCGCCTTGACCGACGAGGTGCCGAAATCAATCCCGACGAACATGGCTCAGCGCCTCCCCTGCCATTGCAGGCAGCGTAGCGTTACCCGGAGGCATCCGAAACATGCTGCCGCATCGATGCCTCATCCCCCTGTCATTGCGAGGAGCGTAGCGACGAAGCAATCCCCCGCCTGATGAGCGTTCCTCGGCTCGTCAGGCGGCGGATTGCTTCGTCGCTCCGCGCCTCGCAATGACAGGAGGCTGACAATTTCCGGTCAGGGTGAAAATGCTCTAACGGCTTGTAGCGCAAGCCTCCGCCAACACCGTCAGGCCGCTTCTTCCTGCAACGCATAGCGACGGCAGTGCTCCAGATAGGCCGCCTCCTGGTTCGCCATCAGGCCGACAACGTTCGACCACAGCCATGACGGCGCATCCAACTGCTTTGCCGTCTTACGACTGATCTCGCGATGCCAGCGGCGCCGCGTCGCAGCATCCATCTGCCCGCCATGCGCCTTGCCGACCACGCTGGCCAGGAACCACGCGGCCTTCATCGCCTCTTCGCGGCTGAGCTGTTCGATTTCCACCTTGAGATCCTGCGGCAGCAACTCGCGGACGAACACCGAGCAATCGAGCAATCGCGCGGCAACCATGCGCTGCCCGAGATGTGGGGACAGGTTCCTTGCCGCCGCCACGACACGCTCCGCGTCGTGCTCTGACGCGCGCGACCGGACCTCGCATGGCACCGCTGACCGCACCGCTTCCTTGATGTCCATGAGACACAAATTGTCATCGCCGTCGCCCGGATCACCGACGCGAAGCAACACCGCGAAGCGCAACCGCCCGAGCGAACTGCAACCCTTCATCCAATACGCCGCGTCCAGCACTTCGATCGCGGCATCGTCGTCGCGATGACTCAGCGCCGTGGCCAACTGGCGCAGGCGTTCGGTGGCGAACAGCCTGTCCAACGCGGCCCGTTCGTCGGGGGTCAGCGGCCAGAAGCGTTTGCCGAGCGGGATCGTCGGCCTGGCATTTTCGATGCGTTCGCGAGCCAGATGCTTCCACGACCGCCGCGCCGCGTCGCGCATGACCACGCGCACCGATTGCGGGCGCTGATTGTCCTTCTCGGCCGCGGCGTCGCCTTGCAGGCCAGCACTATAGCCCTCGATCATTTGCTCGAGCATGCGTGCCGTGGTGACGCCGGGCAGATCGGAACCTCGCGCCGCGGTGGCCAGCGACAGACCGAGGCGAATCAGGTCGTACGCAGGATTGCCGATCACTGCCTGGTCGAAATCGCGAATTTGAATTTCGATGTTGCCGCCGCCGTCCGCCACGGGCCCCAGATTCCCGAGGTGACAGTCGCCGCAGATCCAGATGTCCGGGCCGGCCGGAATGGTGTGTCCGTCCAGCCACTCGTAGAATTGACTCGTGCTGCCGCGAACATAGGCGCTGGCGGACGACGCCATTTTGAGGTTGCGGCATTGCTCCAGCACGACCGCGCGTTGCTCTGGTTCCCGCGGAAAGCCCGGGTGATTTTTCATGCTGCTTTCCCGCCCCTGGTGACGCGCCGCGCGACGATGCGCCCCCCGGGAAGGGAACGCCCCGGGGAGCAACCGCCCCGGGGTGGAAACGCCCCGGGGAGGAAACGCATCGTCGCGAGAGACGCGCGAGACCGTCAGACCTCGTCGCGCAGGCTGCCGCCCAGCGCCGCGGCCGCACTGGCGATGAACGCGCCGATCACCATCGACAGCGCAGTGAAGATGGACACGGCTGCTGCGGATTTGCGCGCCGTGTCGGCCGCCTGCCGCGCCTTGGCTTCTGCCGCCTTCTCCTGGGTCACGACATCATCGACCCGCTTCTGCGCATCGTCCTGCGACACGCCGGTGCGCGAGGCAATCAATTGCGCGAGATAGGTGCGGTCCGCCGCGGACACGTCGCCGTTGCGCATGCCGTTCACCAGGATGCGCGTGGTCTCGGCGCGCACCGCGGGATCGGTGCTCGCCATATCCGGCTTCTCGCCGCGGTACAGCGTATCCACGTCGTAGGCTTGCGACTGCGCCATCGACGCCGCGGTGCCGGCGCCCTGGGCCGCCCCCGACGCCGCGGTCGCCGCCGCCTGCGTTCCGGTGCCGATGGCGGAGGATGCCGCCGACGCGAGGATCACCGCGCCGATCACGCTCGCCAGCGCCCAGGTCAGGAAACCGTGCGCGGTATCGCGGAAGAACACCTCGTGGGTGTGGGCGCCGACCCATTTCGTGCGCAGCCGCCCGGTGAGGTAGCCGCCCAGGGCGGAGGACAGCCACTGCACGACGATCAGCCAGATGCCGGCGCCGATGGTGAAGGTAACCGCCGAGGTGCCGGCGTTGTGCCATGGCGAGACCGCTGCCAGGCCCAGGCCGGAGCCGAGCGCGACCAGCACCAGCGTCGCCGATGCCGCGGCAACGGCGCCGCCGATGATGGCTGCCCAGGAAACCGCGGATACCGCTGATTCCACAGGGCGGTCGGGCGCATCTGGGTAAGTGACGCCCGGCGATGGAGCAATGACGCTTTGCATGTCAGTGCCAGATCAACGCGAGCAGGATGATGATCGGGATCGGAACCCCCAGAAGCCAGAGAAGAATGCCGCGACCCATGATGAGACCTCCCAGCGGATGTTTGTAAGTGTGACGCGGGGGATGCAACGCTAATGCGGCGCCACGGTTTCCCGCGCTGACGCGAACGGGATGAGCGAAAGTGCCAGCCTGGAACGGGCTGCTTCCCGAACCGCGAACTTTTCAGGTGGTGGGTGTGTGGCTTCGCTTTAAGTCACGTTACCGTAATAGGCGCTTCGCCGGCCGCCGCGGCATAGCGGATCAGCGCTGCGACGTCTGTCGCAAATGATCGATGCAGGTACGCAGGATGGGCGCGCAATAGGCGTCCGGTGCGAGTGTCTGGTTCTTCTCTCCGGAATACAGGATCTGCGTCACGTGCCCGTCCTTGAGCTGGAACGTGGCGTGGCAATAGCCGCCATTGCTGATCGAATACCCGCCGATGAGCGGCACCGAGAAGGTGTCACTGCTGGTGGATGTCGCGTAGTAGGTCAGGACATCCGTGGTGCCAAAGCTGCTGTGCTGGTCAGGAACACCCAGGCAGGATTCCAGGTCCACCTCGGACATTCCCATCAACCGGGACTGTGCGTCTTCAGCTATGTGGGAGTCCTTCACCGCGCAGGCACCGAGCAAGAGGACGAGGCAAGATAGGACGTATTTGATCATTCGGCCGGAGAGTCCTCGGGCTTGGGGGACGATGAGGTGAGAGGGGCAAGGGCGGGGCAGGGCGGGGCAGGAAACGCGCGCGAGCCGACACATAGGTTTCGATAGCCGCTGCCAACGAAGGTCGGCATGACGCGGTAGGCACCTGTCCGGGTGTCAACCATTTCGCGGGCTGGTAATGAGGCTGCGGGACAACAGACAATCGACCCGGCGATGCAACGCCGATTCGAACTCTTCCGCCAGTCCCAGCCGATGCCACGAGCGTAGTGATCCTCACGCTTCGACCTCGGCCGCTGTCAGTCCGCAAGCAGATTCACCACAAAGGCACGAAGGCACAAAGATTAATACCAAGCGCCCGAAAGACTGACGTACCGGCACCGGCCGACCCCACCGTCATGGCCGGGCTT
>DATHNI010000436.1:0-16158 GCA_035486135.1 Acetobacteraceae bacterium | reverse complement strand
CACTTCGTCGGCCAGCCGCAACGGTGCGAACCGCGGCTGTGATAACAGGGCACGCAACAGCGTCCCGCGCCCCAGTTGCGCCTTCACCCGTGCATCCGGGGCGCCGCCAAACCGGGAGAACATCTCCAGCTCCAGGAACTGAGCATAATCCAGCCGCATTGTCCCGGAAACGTCCCGAAGGGCCGGCGCCTGCGTCTTGCCGCCGACCCGGCTGACGCTGGTGCCGATATCGATCGCCGGTTTTTGGCCCGCATGGAACAGCCGCGCATCCAGCACGAGCTGTCCATCGGTGATCGAAATGAGGTTGGTTGGGATATAGGCACTGAGGTTGCCCGCGTCGGTTTCGGCAATCGGCAGAGCGGTCAGTGACCCGCCGCCCAGCTCCGGCGACAGTTTTGCCGCGCGCTCCAACAGCCGCGCGTGCAGGTAGAAGATGTCGCCAGGATAGGCCTCGCGTCCTGGCGGATGCCGTGTGAGCAAGGCAATTTCCCGGTGTGTGGCGGCGTGCTTCGTCAGGTCGTCCAGCACCACCAGCGCATGCTGCCCGCGATCGCGGAAATATTCCGCCATCGTCATGCCGGCGAACGGCGCGATCCATTGCAGCCCCGGAGCCGAGGCCGCGCCGGCCACGACAAAGATGCAGCGATCCGGCGCACCCAGCCGACGCACCGCGTCGATCACCCGCGCCACGGTGGACGATTTCTGCCCCACCGCAACATAGACGCAGATCATGTCGCTGGATTTCTGGTTGATGACGGTATCGACGGCGATGGCGGTCTTGCCGATGGCGCGGTCGCCGATGATCAGTTCGCGTTGCCCTCGGCCGAGAGGAAACAGCGAATCGATCGTCAGGATGCCGGTCTGCACCGGCTGGGTGACCAGCGCCCGGTCGAGGATCGCCGGCGCCGGCCGTTCCACCGGATCATGTCGTTCCGCAACGATCGGGGCCCCGCCGTCCAAAGGACGCCCCAGCGGATCGACCACACGGCCGAGCAATCCCGGGCCGACCGCGGTGCGCACCACCTCGCCGGTACCGTGCACGATGTTGCCCGCCTCCAGCGCGCCGACCTGGTCCAGCAGCACGCAGCCGATCTGGTCGGCGTCGAGCGTCTGCGCGAAGCCAAGCTGCCCGGTCGCAAACTGCAACACTTCGTCCAGCCGCGCGTTCGGCAGGCCGGCGACCATGGCGATGCCGTCGCCGACGCTGGCGACGTGGCCGATCTCGGCGACCTCCGGCCCTAGCGCGGTGGCGGCGACGCGACGCTGTGCGGTTTCAAGCCACGGGCTGGCGGACGTCATGGGAAGCTTCTTCGTGCAGGGCGCGGTTGATGCAGTCGAGATCCGCGCGCCAGGAATTGCGCATCAGGGCGTGCGGGGCAGCGAGTTCGATGCCGGCGATCAAAGTGGGATCGGTGCGGAAACCAAGTTGCGGCGCCGCACCAAGGACTCGGGTGAGGATTTCGCGGCAGTCGGCCTGGGCGGCCGCATCAAGCGGCGTGGCGGAGCGCAGTTCGATGGCCGTTCCGGTCAAGGAATCACGCGCCGGGTCGGTGGCCAGTCTGTCGGCCAGGCTTTCGAGAAACGCGCTGTTCAGCGCGCGGGCCGGAACGCGTTGCAACAGGCGAGTGGCGATGCTCAATGCCAGGTCGTTGGCCGCGCGCTCCAGTTCCTCTCGCATCGCGTGTTCATCGCGTGCGATGGCCTGTTGCGCTTCGGCTTGCAGGCGTGCAGCAGCGTCGGATGCGTGTTGCAGCAGGGTGGTGCGTTCGGCTTCCGCCGCGGCGCGCGCCTCGGCGAGGATGCGTTGGCCATCGGCGGCCAGGCCGTCACGTTGTTGCGCGATCGCGGCGGCTTCGCCGGCGGCCTGCTGGCGCTGCGCGTCCGCATCAGCCAGCAGTCTCTCCGCGGCCGCGCGTCGTTCGGCGATGATCGCGGCGACCGGGCGGAACAGGAAACGCGCAAGCAGCCAGACCAGAACAAGGACGTTGATCGTCTGCAGCGCGAGGGTCCAGAGGTCGATGTGCATTCACGCCACCCCGACTCCCCCTCCCCTTGAGGGAGGGGGCTGGGGGGAGGGGTTTATGCCGCACTGACCCCTCCCCCCAGCGCCCTCCCTCAAGGGGAGGGGGCGTCTTGCGTCAACGCCCACCACCGTCACGGTCGCCATCATCAATGCACGAACGGGTTGGCGAACAGCAGCAACAGCGCGATGACCAGGCAGTAGATCGCCATGGTCTCGATCATCGCCAGGCCGACGAACAACGTGCGCGACAGCGTGTTGGCCATTTCCGGCTGGCGGGCGATGGCGTCCAGCGCGGCAGCCACCGCGTGGCCCTCGCCGAGCCCCGGCCCGATAGCGCCGATGCCGACCGCCAGGGCTGCGCCCAGCACACTCGCGACTTCGATCCAATTCATCGGGTTGCCTCTTGAGATTGTGTCGATTCGCCGACCGCGCCGCCAATGAACACCATCGCCAGGATACTGAAGATGTAGGCCTGGATCGCGCCGGTCAGCAGTTCCAGCGCCATCAACGGGATCGGCACCAGCAAGCCGGTGAGCGACAGGATGATGGCGATGACGAAGGCACCGCCCATCACGTTGCCGAACAGTCGTACCAGCAACGAAAACGTGCGCGTGACGCTCTCCACCAGGTTCAGCGGCAGCAGCAGCCAGGACGGTTCCGCGAAGCTGGCGAGCCAGCCGCCCACGCCGCGCGCGCGGATGCCGAACACGGCGATGGCGACGAACACGATCGACGCCAATGCCGCGTCCGTCTCGATATGCGCTGTCGGCGGCTCGATGCCGGGGATCAGCGACGACCAGTTCGCACAAAGAATGAACAGGAACAGGGTGCCGATCAGCGGCAGATAAGGCCGCGGGTCGGCGCGAATGGTGTCGCGGATCTGCCCCGCGGTGACGTCCACTACCATCTCCAGCACGGACTGCGCGGCGGAGGGATGCAAGGACAGGCGGCGCGTCAGCAGCCGGGAACCAAGGGTCAGCGCCGCCATGATGCCCCAGGTGACCAGCACCGGCGCGGTGACGGGCACCGGCCCGACATGGAACATCGCAGCCATGGTCAGCGGAGAATCGGTCATGGCGTAATCGCCAGCACGCGCAGCACCAGCAACCGCGCGAGCGCCACGCCGATCGCGGCCAGCAACAGTGGCATCGCGCCGTGCCATGCGGCGAAGGCCAGCAGCACGGTCGTGGCGGCCAGGCGCAGCACTTGCACGCCAAGCGCGCGCACCATGCTGCCTCCCGCCAGGTAAAGCCGTGTGTTCCAGCGCAGCAGCGTGAAATGCGCGGTGCCGCCTGCCAGACCGGCCAGAAGCCAGAACACCGCGCTCATGATCGGTGCATCCAACGCCACGCGCTCCAGCAACCGAGCACCAGGCCGGCCAGCAGTAGTGGGCCGGTCCAGAAGATGCCGGTGCCGAGGCGGCGATCCACCCAGCGGCCGGCGAACACGCCGAGCAAGGTCGGCAGCACGATCGTCCAGCCCAGCACGCCCACCTGCGCGAGGTAGCGGCCGAACGAGGGTTCTCCGGCGCGGCGGGCTTTCTCGTGCCAGGTGAGGCGGTGGCGGATGGCGGCGAGGAAGTGCGAATCTTCTCCCGTTCCCGCGTCTTGCGCGGGAGCAGGTTTGGGTGCGGTACGCGGCACCCTCACCCTATCCTCTCCCGCAAGGCGGGAGAGGGGGATGTGACCGCACCCTCCCGCATAGCTTGAGACGAAGACAGCGCGCGGATGATCTCGCGGATCGCCGCCGTGTGCAGCCTGGTTGCCGCCACCCGCGCCTGCCGGTCCGCATCCTGTTCCGCACGGAACCGCGCCAGCACTGCTTGCTCCAGCGACGCCAGATCATCGCCCACCTGCGCCTGGCGGGTGGCGATCGCGACCTCGCGGCCCGCGTGCACCGACAGCACGCCGCGCCGCACCGCGCACCAGCCCTGCCCGCCATCGGCCTGCCGCCACGCCACCACGGACGGCGTCAGCGCGGTGATCAGGTCGGCGTGGCCGGTCAGGATCCCGAAGCTGCCGCTGGCATCCTCCGCGCGCACCGACACCACGTTGTCGCGGTCCACCACCACCTGCGTCGGTTCGGCGATGACCAGGTGCATCATGCGGCCGCCCTGGCACGCTGCCGCGCCTCATCGAACCCACCCAGCATGTACAATGCGCTTTCCGCCCAGCCATCCGCCTCGCCGTCGAGGATGGCGCGGCAACCGGCCAACGTGTCGGCCAGCGACACCGAACGTCCCGGCACGCCGGTGAACGCCTGGGTCACCGCGAAGGGCTGGGTGAGGAACCGCAGCAGTTTCCGCGACCGCGCCACCATCAGGCGGTCCGCGGCGCCGAGTTCTTCCACGCCCAGCAGCGCGATCACGTCGGCCAGTTCGCGATAATGCGCGATCGCCTCGCGCACCCGGCCGGCCAGGGTGAAGTGATCCACGCCGACCACCAGCGGATCCAGCAGGATGGAGCTGGAAGCGAGCGGGTCGATCGCCGGATACATGCCCTCGGCCGCCATGGCGCGCGACAGCACGATGTTGCTCTCCAGATGGCTGGAGATCGTCGTCACCGCCGGATCGGTGAAGTCGTCGGCCGGCACATAGACCGCCTCGATCGCGGTGATCGCGGCGCCGGCCACCGATGCGATGCGCTCCTGCAACGCCGCGACTTCGGTCGCCAGCGTCGGCTGGTAGCCCACGCGCGACGGCAGCCGACCCAGCAGACCGGAAACTTCGGCGCCGGCCTGCACGAAACGAAATACGTTGTCCATCAGCAGCAGCACGTTCTGCCGCTTCACGTCGCGGAAGTATTCGGAGATCGTCAGCGCGGTCAGGCCGACTCGCCAGCGCGCACCGGGCGGCTCGTTCATCTGGCCGAACACCAGCGCGGTGCGGCCGAGCACGCCCGACCCGTCCATGTCCTGCCATAGCTCGTGGCCCTCGCGCGACCGCTCGCCGATGCCGGCGAACACCGAGATGCCCTGGTAGCGCTCCACCATCGCGTGGATGAGTTCCATCAGCAGCACGGTCTTGCCGACGCCGGCTCCGCCGAACATCGCCGTCTTGCTGCCGAAGGCGAGCGGCACCAGCAGGTCGATCATCTTGATGCCTGTTTCGAACACCGTGGAGGCGGCGGTCTGCGCTGCCAGCGGGGGCGGCGCGCGATGGATCGGCAGCCACGGCGTGTCGGCGGGCAACGGCGGCCCGTGATCATGCACGCTGCCGCTGACATCCAGCAGCCGGCCGAGCACCGCGTCGCCAACCGGCGCGGTCAACGGGCCGCCGGTCGGCTGCACTGGCGTGCCGCGGCGCAAGCCGGACGTCGCCTGCAAGGCGATGGCGCGCACGGTCCTGGCGTCGAGATGGCTCTGCACCTCGGCAATCAACCGCAAGCTGCCGTCGTCGATGTGTAACGCCTCGCCGATTGCCGGCAGCGCGTCGCCATTGAAAGCGATGTCCAGCACCGCGCCACGGACGGCGCGCACTCGACCGGGCGTGATGACGGCCGCGGACACGTGTCAGACCGGTTCCACAACGGCATCGAGTGACTGCGCAATGGCACGGATCACGTCGGCGCGGCTGACGATACCGATCAGCTTGCCGTCACGGACGATCGGCACGCGCTTGATGCGGTGCGTCACCATTTGCTCCGCAAGCTCGGTGACGCTGGCGGTATCGGTCGCGGCGATGACCGGCCTGGTCATGAGGTCACCGACCTCGTGGCGATCGAGGCGCACGTAGTCCACAAACTCCGGCGCGAGTTCGGTGCCGTCGGCGAGCAAGGTGAGCCACCAGGCGCGGCGCTTGACATTGGTGTTCACGAACGGGCGCATCAGATCGCCCTCGCTGACCATGCCGAGCACGGCGCCGCTGTCGTCGCAGACAGGTACGGCGCTGATTGAGTTATCGGCGAGCAAACGTGCCACCCGTGCCACGGTGTCGCTCGGGTGCGCAGTGACGACCTTGCGGGTCATGATGCTGGCTGCATCCAACATGGGAGGTCTCCCCGGGTTATGCTGGCAGCATCGGACTGCGGGGGCATGACCGCATTGACTCAGGTCAAGCATGAAAAACTCTCCCGCGGTGCGCGCGGGAGAGGTCGAGGGCGCGAAGTGCACGAGGGTGAGGGTGATCGGGTCGGCACGTAGCAGGTCGGGCGAGGCGACCCGATCACCCTCACCCTCGACGCTCACGCGGCTCGACCCCGGATCAGGTCCGGGGCAGGCTCTCTCCCGCGAAGCGGGAGAGGTTTTTTCTCTCGCTAATGCGCCATCAGCACCGGGAGCACCGCCGCCAGCAGCACGCGGCGGGTGAAGCCGCCGAACATCGCCTCCCGCATCCGGCTGTGGCCGTAGCCGCCCATCACCAGCAGATCGGCGCCGTCAGCCTCGACGGCGGAGAGCAGCGCCTCCACCGGATCGTGATTGCTCCGCGGCAGGACCCGCAGGGTCGTCGCGGGATTGTGCCAGCGCAGTGCCTGGCACAGCCGCGTGCCGGAGTCGCTGTCGCTGTCGGTGTTCGTGTCCGAGCTTTCCTGCACCGCAACCACGGTGACGGTCTCCGCCCGCGCCATCAGCGGCAACGCGGCTGCTACGGCCCGCGCGGCCGCGGCAGTGTCCTTCCAGGCGATGGCGATGTGGCGGCCCACCGAAGGCGGGGCGATCTCCGGCGCAATGAGCAACGGCCGGCCGCTATCCAGCAGCACCGCTTCCATCAGATGCAGCATCACCTTCTCTCCGTCACGCGCGCGCCCAAGCACGGTGAGGTCGGCAGTGCGGCCATGCGCCGCGAGGCACTGCGCCTCGTCGCCGGCTTCCACATGCCACGCCGCGGAGGGCGTACCTCCAGCCCCCGCCTCGAGCAATGTCGTTTGCTCGCGCGTGCAGTAGGGGACCCATCCGGACCGCCCGTTGCCGGATGTGTCTGTCAGGATCACTTGCTCGCGTTCGCAGAACGCCGCCATCATCTGGTGCGCGCTGTCCTGCCGGGCTTCAACGTCGCCCTGCACGGAATCGATGACGCCGCCATAGCCGGCGCCCCCGAGACCGCCTCCTGCAATGGAAAGCACCATCTGCTGCATATCCTGACGGACATGCAGAAAGTCGAGATGCCCGGCATCGAGACGAGCGACTGCCAGGGCGGTGCGAAATACGGACACGTCCGACGCGGCACCGGTAGCGGGGACGAGAATGTATCTAAACATGGCGTCCTCCGATCGGACGCAGTTTGGGGCCGTCCGGCGACCGGCGCGTTGATCTGGGTCAATCATTACTTTGGCAAGTGCGGTCCTACGACCCTCCGGCCGCGATCGCTTGTTCGAGCAATCGCATCGCTTCCAAACGGTCGCCATTGCCGAGCGTGTGCAGCACCTGCGTGATTTGCTCTACCACCGGATCGTGGATCGGTGTCGACGTCTGGTACAGCGGGACGGAACGATCGAGCGCCCTGGTCTCCGCCATTTCCAGTGCTTCCTGCGCCTCGCCGGAGCGGCCAGCGGCGAGCGCATTGCGCGCGGTGAGCAAGTAGTCGTGGATCGCGGCGTTGTCGTCCAGCGGCGGCGCGGGAAGGCGTGCCGCGATCGGCGAGGTGGTGTCCTGCGGGGTGATGTTGCCGGCCTGGTCGGAAGTCGGCAGCGACATGCCGGTGCCGATGTGATTGCCGGGCCGGGCGCCGGTGGCCGGGTCTGCGCCGGGCGGTGTCCAACCGGGGGGAATCGGCGAGCTTGGCTGGGCAAATGCGGGCACGGCGACGCTCGCGGCGATGGCGAGCAGCGGGATCAGGCGGGGGTGCACGGGGGAAGGTCTCCTGGCGGCGAGTGCGCGCCTGCTAGCACGCGGACGGCGCCGCGAGAATCCGTTTAGTTCGCCGCCGCGGCGCCCACATCGAGGAAGCGGAGGACTTTGCCCTGTGCGTTAAGACCCGCCGAGGAATAGCCACGTCAAGTTCAGCGTGAACGGTGCCCGCAGTGTCATGGTCCGCGAAGGCGGACCATCCACGACTTTCCTTGGTGCACGCAGCGAAGTCGTGGATGGTGCGCCTTCGCGCACCATGACGCCGAGAGGCCAGCGCGTCGCCCCCACTGATCCGTTTACTTCGCCGCGCCTCCTTACGCCGCTACCGGCAGCGCCATCTCCGGCCGCTTGCGACGCCAGGCGGTAGCCTTTTCGTATGCGTGCGCGGCACGGAACACGGTCGCCTCGGCGAACGGCTTGCCGATGATCTGCATCGCCACCGGCAGCCCACCGGCGGCGAAACCGGTGCATATGCTCATCGCCGGCGAGCCGGTCAGGTTGAACGGGATGGTGAAGGACGGCCGCTCCAGCATTGCCCATTTCGGGATTGAATCTATAGGCGGCGCCTCCGTCGGCTGCACCGCCGACACCAATATGTCGAGTTTCGACATCGCCTGCTTCAACTCCTGGCACAGCACGCGGCGCCGACGCAGCGCCTGCACGTAATCGCCGGCCCGGATCAGCCCGCCCAGGGCCAGCCGGTCGCGCAGCAACTCGCCATAGTCGTTGAACCGCGTCTTGAGCCACGGCTCGTGTACCGCGTATGCTTCGCTGGTCAGGATGATCCAGCCACAGGCATTCCATTCCGCCAGCGGGGACAGCGTGACCTCGGTGATGTCGGCGCCGAGATGTTCGAACACGTCCAGCGCATGCGCGATCTGCAAGCGCGTGGCGTCGTTGACCGGATGGTCCTTTTCGAAGAAGTGCCGCACCACGCCGATGCGCAGGCCCTTGACGCCGCGGTCCAGATCCTCGGTGAAGTCCGGCACGGGGCGGTTGGCGCTGGCGGGATCGGCCGGATCGTAGCCGGCCATCGCCTGCAACAGCAGCGCGCAATCCTCGGCCGTCCAGGCCAGCGGGCCGGTGTGATCCATGGTGAACGACAGCGGCAGCACACCGGCGCGGCTGCACAGCCCGTACGTCGGCTTGATGCCGGCCAACCCGCACAGCGCGGCCGGGCCGCGGATCGAGCCGCCGGTATCTGATCCGGTGCCGCCGAGGATCATGCCGGAGGCGACCGCCGCCCCGGTGCCGGATGACGAACCGGAGGTGAAATGCGCCGGGTTCCAGGGATTGCGTGCGGGTGGCCACGGCAGGTCGAAACTCGGGCCGCCCATGGCGAATTCGTGCGTCGCCAGTTTGCCCAGCATGACGGTGCCCGCCTCGGCCCAGCTGCGCACGACCGTGGCATCGCTTTCCGGCACATTGTTGAGCAACAGCCTGGAATGCCCGGTCGTGCGGATGCCGGCGGTGTTGTAGATGTCCTTATGCGCGATCGGGATGCCGTCGAGTTTGCCGCGCGACAATCCCGCCATGATGCGCGCTTCCGCCGCACGCGCATCCGCCATGGCGCGTTCCTGCGTGACCAGCAGAAATGCGTTCAGCGTCTCATCGAGCGCCTTGACCCGGTCGAGGCATGCCTGCGTGAGTTCGACCGGCGATATCTTCTTGCTGGCGATTTGTTGCGATGCTTCGGCGATGGTGAGGAAGTCCTGCATCAGCGCACCTCCGGAACGAAGATCAGCGACGGCTCGGCCTCGCGCGGCATCGGCTGGGTGACGTGCAGCAGCATGGCTTCCACCAGCGCATAGGGCTCATACAGCGCCTGTTTCTGTTCCTGGCTGAGTGGCAGGCCGGTCTGCGCCAGCAAAACCTCGAATGCCGCCGGGCTGATGGCTGGCTTCATGCGTTGACCTCCTGCGGTTGGCTTCCTGCGACCACGCTGGCGCGCAGGCAGCGCACCATGCCACCGGTCGGCGAGGTTGTAACGGGGATCTCGCCCTGCACGCAGGCGTCGATCGCATAGCGGCAGCGTGGCGCGAACGCACAGCCGGGCGGCAGCGACACCAGGTTGGGCGGTGAGCCGGGAATGGCCTCCAGCTTGCTGCCGCGCAGTCCGCCATGCACGGTGGAGGCGAGCAAGCCCATCGTGTAGGGATGTTGCGGGGAGCGGATGATCTCGCGCGCGGTGCCGGTTTCGACGAAGCGCCCGGCGTACATCACGGCGATACGATCGGAGATTTCCGCCGCCGCGCCGACATCGTGCGTGACGAACACGATCGCCATGCCGAGTTCCCGCTGCAACTGGCGCAGCAGCAGCAGGATTTGAATCTGCACGGTGACGTCCAGCGCTGTGGTCGGCTCGTCGGCCAGCAGCACCGAGGGCGAGCAGGCCAGCGCCAGTGCGATCATCGCGCGCTGCCGCATGCCGCCGGACATCTCGTGCGGATAGTTCTCCAGCCGCCGCGCGGCGGAGGGGATCTTCACGCGTTCCAGCAGTTCCAGGGCACGGGCGCGCGCAGTGCGGCGGGAGACGCCTTCGTGTTGCACGATCGTCTCGGCGATCTGCCGGCCGATCGTATAGACGGGGTCCAGCGCGCTCATCGGCTCCTGGAAGATCATCGAGATCTCGCCGCCGCGCAGCTTCGCGAAAGAAGCAGGCGGCAGCGAGAGGATTTCCTGCCCGTTGAGGCGCACCTCGCCCACCGTCTCGGCATAGCCGGGCAGCAGGCGCAGCAGCGCCTTCAGGCTGACGCTCTTGCCCGAGCCGGATTCGCCGAGGATGGTCAGCGTTTCGCCGCGCGCCAGGCTGAAGGACACGCCGTTCACCGCGCGCACTTCATTGCCGCGGCGGCGGAAGCGGACCGTGAGGTCTTCGACCTGCAATACCGGCTGGTGGATGGTGCTGCCGTCAGGCATGGCCGATCCCTGCTGCAAGCTGCGCCTCCGGCAGATGGCAGGCGACGAGGTGCCCGGGGCCGTCGGATGGCGGCGTTCCGAATGGTATGGAAAGCGCCGGCGCGGCGTCCGCGCAAACCGCCTGGGCGAAGGCGCAGCGGGTGCGGAAGCGGCAGCCGGATGGCGGATTGATCGGGTTGGGCGGATCGCCGGTCAGCGGCATTTCCGTGGTGCGGCGGTCGGGATCGAGCGTCGGCTTCGACGCGAACAGCGCGCGCGTGTAGGGGTGGCGCGGGGCGCGGTAGATTTGCTCGACCGGGCCGGTTTCGACGATGCGGCCGAGATACATCACCAGCACGCGGTCGGCGACATACTCGACGACGTTGAGGTCGTGGCTGATGAACAGGTAGGTCAGGTTGAACCGCTGCTTCAGGTCGGCGAGCAAGTTCAGCACCTGCGCCTCGATCGACTTGTCGAGCGCGGAGACGGCTTCGTCGAGGATCACCAGGCGTGGTTCCAACGCCAGCGCGCGGGCGATGTTGGCGCGCTGGCGTTGGCCACCGGACAGTTCGTGCGGATAGCGGCGCGCATAGGTGCGGGGGTTGAGGCCGACCTGGTCCAGCAAATGTTCCGCACGCTCGGTGGCTGCCTTGCGCGGCGTGCCGTGCATGCGCGGGGCGTAGGAGATGCTGTCCACCATGGTCATGCGCGGATTGAGCGAGGAATAGCTGTCCTGGAAGACCATCTGCATCTGCCGGCGCATCGCGTTGACGCTGATGCCGGTGCGGCTGCCGACCGTTTCGCCGTCGAAAACGGTGGTGCCGGCGTCGGGTTCGATCAGGCGCATGAGCAAGCGGGCGGTGGTGGATTTGCCGCAGCCGGATTCTCCGACGATGCCCAGGGTTTCACCTTTGCGGATGATGAAGGAGACGTCGTCCACCGCCTGCACCGTGGCGACCTGGCGGTTGAGCAAGCCGCCGCGGACGGGGAAGTGCTTGCGGAGGTTTTCGACCAGCAGCAGCGGTTGGGCCGGGCCGCCGCGGTCGCGGGGATCTTGTCTGTAACCCTCTCCCGCTGCGCGGGAGAGGGCGCCGCGAAGCGGCGGGTGAGGGTGATCGGATCGGCACGCAGCACCGCTTTGCCGCGTGCCGGCCCGATCACCCTCACCCTCGACGCTTCGCGTCTTGACCTCTCCCGCTCCCGCAGGAGAAGTTTGCTGACTCTCAATCACTTGTTCAGCCTCACATCCATCGCAGACCGAAACCCGTCGCTCATCAGGTTGAAACACATCGACGTCACGAAGATCATCAGCCCCGGCAGCGCCGCGACGTAGGGCTGCACGTAGATCGCCTGGCGCAGCGAGTTCAGCATCAGCCCCCATTCCGCCTGCGGCGGCGTCACGCCCAACCCGAGGAACGACAATCCCGCGGACAGGATGATCGACACGCTGATCAAACTCGTCGCGTAGACCAGGATCGGGCCCAGCACGTTGGCCAGCACGTGATGGCGGATCACTTGCAGCGTGGTGGTGCCCGACGCGCGCGCGGCTTCGACGAAATCGAGTTGCCTCGCCTGCGTGGTCACCGTCTCGCTGATCCGCACCATCGGCGGGATGAACACCACTGCCAGCGCGATGACCGAATTCGACAATCCATTGCCCAGCAGGCCGCAGATCGCAATCGCCAGCAGAATCGACGGGAACGCGTAGAACACGTCCATCGTGCGCATGATCAGCGTGCCGACCAGTCCGCCCGCATAGCCCGCGAGGATGCCGAGGAACCCGCCGACGACCAGCGAGATCGTCACCGGCAGGATGCCGGCCAGCAGCGACAGGCGGCCGCCGTAGCACAGCCGCGTCCACAGATCGCGCCCGGTCTCGTCGGTGCCGAGCCAATGTCCCGGCGTGCCGATCGGCTTCAGGCGCGCGAGCACGCTGCCGGCATAGGGATCGTAGTGCGTCACCAGCGGCGCGCCGACCGAGATGAACACGATCGCCAGCAGCACCAGGCTGACGGCGATGGTAACGGGGTCGCGCGCCAAACGTTGGCGCACCGATTTCCAATAGCCCGGCGTCGGCGCAGCCGGTGCATCGGCCTGCGCGCTCAGTTCCCGGCGGATAAAGTCGATGGTGGCGTCTGACATGTCGGATCAGCGGCGGATGCGCGGATCGATCGCCGCCTGGGCGATATCGACCAGCAGGTTGAGCACGACGAAGAAGCTGGCGAGTACCAGGATGGTCGCCTGCAGCACTGGAATGTCGCGGCGGAAGATCGCGAGGTTCAGCAGGTTGCCGGAGCCGGGCCAGTTGAACACCGTCTCCACCAGGATCGAGCCGCCGAGCAAGTAGCCGAATTGCAGCCCCATCAGGGCGAGCACCGGTGGTGCGGCGTTCTTGCAGATGTGGCGGATCACCGGTCCTCGTGTCAGGCCCTTGGCGGTCAGCGCGCCGACGAACTCCATGCCGAGGATTTCCAGCACGGTGGCACGCACCAAGCGGCCGATGACGCCCATCGGGATCAGCGACAGCGTCACGACCGGCAGCACGAGGTATTGCAGGCGGTCATACAGCGGCAGCGAGTCGTCGCCCATGCCTTGCGCCGGCAGCCAGTCGTGCAGCACAGCGCAGAACATCACCAGCACGATGGCGCACCAGTAATGCGGCAGCGACACGCCGGTGGTGGAGATCGCGGAGAACAGCTTGTCGGGCCAGCGGCCATGGTACATTGCGGCGACCAGGCCGCAGGCGATGCCGAGCGAAAAGCCCAGGAGCGCGGCGAGGATGGCGAGGATGAACGTGTTGCCGAGCGCGGTCATAAGTTGGCCCCAGACCGGCGTGGCATTGAACACCGATAGGCCGAAATCGCCGTGCAGCGCGCGCATCAGCCAGAGCAGGTATTGGATGTAGAGCGGCTTATCGAAGCCGAAGGCGGCCTTCATCTGGGCGATGACTTCGGGCGAGGCTTCCGGCGGCATCAGCAGGTCGATCGGATTGCCGGGGACGATATGAACCAGGCCGAACACGACGAGGGAGACGCCCAAGAGGATGGGGATGGCTTGCAGGATGCGGCGTGCGGCGAAGACGAGCATGCGGTTTCGGTTCCCGAGTGTCATGCTGCAACGCAGCATTTGCCTATATTCTGTCGAGGACGACAAGATGTCCATAGGAAAAATCTGCCTAACACATGGGCAAATGCCGCTTTAATGACTGTTGCCGAGAATACTGCGATGCAGCATTATGCAATTCAGCACAAATTAAAGGCTTGTCATGCACCGCCCCATGTTCACCCGGCGTGGTTTCCTCGCCGCCGCCAGTGCCGCGGCGCTTCCCGGCGTTCCGGCCAACGCAGCGACGGCGCAAATCCTGCGCGTCGGCATGACCGCCGCCGACCTGCCCACCACGCACGGCATTCCCAATAACGGCGGCGAGGGTTTCCGCTTCCTCGGCTATCCGGCCTACGATTCCGTCGTCAACTGGGACTTCACCCACACCGACAAGCTGGCCGACATCGCGCCCGGCCTGTTCACTGCCTGGCATCCTGATGAAACCAATCCGCTGCGCTGGATCTGCACGGTGCGACAGGGCGTGACGTTCCACGACGGCTCCGAATTCAACGCCGACGCGGTGATCTGGAATTTCCGGCGTATTTACGACGACAAGTCGCCGCAATACGACGCACCCGCCGCGCCGATCGTCAGGGCGACGGTGTCGATGCTGGATACGTTCGAAAAGGCGGACGACAGCACGATCGTCCTCACCACCAAGTATCCGTTCAGCTTCCTGCCTTATTTGCTCACCCGCATCTTGATCGTCAGCCCGGCGCAATGGGAAAAGGTCGGCAAGAACTGGGCGGCGTTCGCGCAGCAGCCCTCCGGCACCGGCCCGTTCAAGATCACCAAGGTGGTGCTGGGACAATACGCCGAGATGTCGCGCAACGAGGCCTACTGGGACAAGGCGCGCATACCGAAGCTCGACAAAATGGTGGTGTATCCGATGCCGGAAGCCACCACGCGCGTCGCCGCGCTACGCTCCGGCCAGGTGGACTGGATAGAGGTGCCGCCGCCGGACGCCATCCCGTCGCTGAAGGCCGCGGGCATCAACATCAGCCTATGGCCGTATCCGCACACCTATCCCTACGCGCTGAACTGCCTGGAAAATTCGATCTTCAAGGACGTGCGCGTGCGGCAGGCGATCAACTACGCGGTCGATCGCGAGGGCCTGTGCAAGCTGATCAACGGCACCGGCAAGCCGGCGATCGGGCTGTACCCGCCGGACAATCCCGTCTTCGGCAACCCGAAGAACCGCTATACCTACGATCCTGAACGCGCCAAGGCGCTGCTGGCCGCGGCCGGCTACACCCCGGACAAGCCGGCCAAAGCAAAGATCATGATCTCCACGTCGGGGTCCGGTCAGATGGTGCCGATCCCGATGAATGAGTTCATGCAGGAGAACTTCAAGGCCGTCGGCCTGGACATTGATTTCGACGTGGTGGAATGGGGCACCATGCTGGTCGCCGTGCGCAACGCCCCGACCGCGCCGCAATCGCACGGCGACGACGGCATCAATATCAGCCTGAGCTTCACCGATCCGTCGTCGATGTTCCGTTACTACGCGGCCGACAGTTTTTCCCCGGTGAACTACAACTGGGGCCACTGGAACAACGCTGAAGCGACCGACCTGCTGCGCAAGGCGCAGGCGACGTTCGATCCGGCAGAGCAATTGGCGCTGTTGCAGAAGGCGCACGCCATCGTGGTGGACGAGGCGCCGTGGCTATTCATTGTCCACGACCTCAACCCGCGCGCGCTGTCGCCGAAAGTGACCAACTTCCATCCCGCGCAAAGTTGGTACCAGGACTTCACCCAGATCTCGATGACCTGAGGAACTCACATGCTATCCCGACGCGACTTCCTGATTGCCACCGCCGGCGCTGCCGCCACCCCTGCCCTGCCGGCCGCGGCCGCGTCACCGCAGGTGCTCCGTATCGCCATGACGGCCGCCGACCTGCCCAGCACGCACGGCATTCCCAATAACGGGTTCGAGGGCTACCGCTTCCTGGGCTACCAGCCCTACGACGCGCTGGTGAACTGGGACCTGGGGCAAAACGCGCACGACAAGCCCGCCGGCATCCGGCCCGGATTGTTCAGCGAATGGCATCCGGATGAGACCAACCCGCTGCGCTGGGCCTTCACCGTGCGCCAGGGGGTGAAATTCCACGACGGCACCGACTTCAATGCCGATGCGGTGATCTGGAACCTGCGCCGGATCTTCGACGAGAAATCGCCGCAATACGACGCGCAGGCCGCACCGATCGTGCGGTCCGTGCTGACGATGGTGGCCGGTTACGAGAAGGCCGACGACACGACCATCGTGATGACCACGAAATACCCGTTCAGCTTCCTGCCCTGGTTGCTGACGCGCGTGCTGATGGCAAGCCCGGCGCGCTGGCAGGAGGTTG
>DATHNI010000435.1:0-2636 GCA_035486135.1 Acetobacteraceae bacterium | reverse complement strand
CTGTGTCGGGTGCTCGTGCGTGCCGTCGCCGGCGTTAATCACCGCGGCATCGACTTTTTGCGCCAGCAGGTTGGGCGCGCCGGACTGGCCGTGCCGCACCACCAGCAGGTCGCAATGCATGGCGTTCAGGGTGGAGGCGGTGTCGAGCAGCGTCTCGCCCTTGTTCACCGACGAGGTGGAGACCGACATGTTGATGACGTCGGCGCCGAGTCGCTTGCCGGCGAGCTCGAAGCTGGTGCGGGTGCGGGTGGAGTCCTCAAAGAACAAGTTGATCAGGGTCTGCCCGCGCAGCACGTCGCGCTGCATCTTGCCGGAGCGGTTGAGCAAGACATAGCTCTCGGCCAGATCGAGCAAGTGCCCGATCTCGGGTGGGTGCAGGCCTTCGATCGCCAGGAGGTGTTTCTGCCGGTAGGACACGTGCCTTGCTGGCAGGATTCGGGTGCGGGCGTCAATCCGGCCGGGGGCGATCGGTGCCGCCAGGCATTGGCGGGTGAACGTGCTGTTGTATGTAAAAAGGTAGTATTCATTCATTTGTCGTCTGTATCGTCGCAATTGCCCCAAATGAAGTTGCGTCGTGCCCGATGTGCCAGTTGATCCAGGTAGCAGTGGCCGGTATCCTTCCGATATGGAGAGCCGCATCGCCATGCTTGAGCAAATTGCCCGCAGCACGACCGCCGGACTGGAAAACATAGATCGGCGCATGGACGGCCTCGATCGTCGCATGGATGGTTTCGACCACCGGATGGATGGCTTTGACCGGCGCCTTGAAGGGGTCGAGCGCCGCATGGACGTGATCATTGCCGGACAGCGCGCGGATTTCCGCTGGGTCGTCGGCCTTATCCTGACCTGCATTTTCACCGTCATCGGGGTGTTCGGCACGATGCTCGGCGTCATGGCGCACGGCTTCCATTGGCTGTAGCGGCCATTGCACGCGGCTGTATGTCCCACCAATAGCGCGTCGTTCACGCGTCCCGCGCATCCCGCCGTCACCGGCGATGGAGGCGCGCCGTGCCGCTGCGCCGCCGGGGTCAGAGAGTGATGCGGCGTCCCTCCTCGGCCGCCCAATAGCCGGCGTAGTGCACCTTGATCGCCTCGTAGGCGAGATCGACTCCGGCCAGCGGCTGGCGGCCGAAGGCGACGCATTCCATGAAGTCCTGGATCTCCCCGACATAGCCGCGCGTCGCTTCCTCATCGACGCAGACGAACTGCCAGCCGGTCTTACGATCCACCTTCTCCGTGATGTAGACGTCGCCCAGCCTGCTCTCGTCGGTCAGGTAGGTGACGACGTGGTTGTTCGGCGCGATGTTGGCGAACAACGAGCCGCCGGTGGTGTAGGCCTCCACCAGGTTGCGCACGCCGCCCAGGATCATGTCGCCGGCGAACACCGTCGCCTTGGTGGCATCGGAGAAGGTCAGGCTCAGCATGCCCCAATCTTCCACATCGACCGGCTTCGCCTGGATGTAGCTGCGTTGCTCTGCGCTGAGGCCCGGCGTCAGGCTACCGACATCGCAGGTGACGTTGGCGACGGTGATATGGTCCCCGCGCGAAGCGGCCTCGACCTGCTTGAGGTAAAGAATCGCGGCGAGCGGATGGCAGCCCTGGCGGATCATCGCGCCGCCGCCCGACATCGACCAGTGCGCGGCATGCGGGGCGTGCGAGCCGCTATGGGCTTCCTCGCCCTTCATGAACAGGATCTTGTCGCGGGTCGCGCGCAGGATTTCCGCGACCTTGGCGACGGCGGGCGCGTACACCCAGTCCTCGGCGTAGAGGAACAACCGGCCGCTCGCCCGGATGGCGGCGCAGGTTTGCTCCATTTCCTCCATGACGCGCTGGAACATCTGCGCCTTTGGCACCTGGGTGCCGATCGGTTCCGCGTCGCCGGGGCGGCCGAAATAGCCGGTGAACGGCTTCTCGCAGATCACGTGCTTGCCGGCCCGCATGCAGGCGACCACCATCTCCGCGTGCAGCGCCGGTGGGGTGCAGATGTCGATCACGTCGATCTCGGGATTGCTCAGCAGGGTGCGCCAGTCGCGGGTGGTGTCCGGAATGCCGAAGCGGCGGGCGAAGTCCGTCACGCCGTCGCCGGGCGAGCAAACCACGCGCACCTGCACGTCGAGGCCGAATACACGGCGATAGGCGTGCATGTGCAGCGTGGCGACGAACCCGCTGCCGATCAGTCCGACCCGTACTTGCTTCATCCGACCACCTCAATTGCCGCTGGCATGGTCCTGCGGCGGCGCGGCGTTGTCCATGCGGGAGGACGGCGGGACAAGCGGCCTGGTGGCGTGACGGCGGCGGCAGCCTGGACGCCTGAAGCGTCCGCAGCCTGTTGAGGCCGGGCACCTGGGCCGGGCCAGCAAGGGGTGCCCGCCCGATGGATACCGCGTATCGTGGGGTGCGCGTTTCGCAAGGCAATGAAAGGTGGGGACCATGGGAAGGCTCGACGGCAAGGTCGCAGCGGTGACGGGCGGGGCATCGGGGATCGGCGAGGCGACGGTCCGGCGTTTCATCGCCGAGGGCGCGAGCGTGGCATTCTGCGATCGGGACGGCGAGCGCGGCCAGCGCGTGGCGGCCGAACTCGAGGCCGCCGGCGCCAAGGTCGCCTTCACGCAGGCTGACGTTGGCACCGAGGCCGC
>DATHNI010000434.1:0-5257 GCA_035486135.1 Acetobacteraceae bacterium | reverse complement strand
TCTGCCAGGTCTCGCATTGCCCGCATTTGGGCCAGATCACCGCTTGCGATGGCCTGATGAATACCGACGCCATAAAGCGTATGAGACGAACCCGACATCACAGTTGTCCCCTAACGGTTTGAGGCTCCAGCATACCATTGTGGGCCTATAAGTATAGGCGTCCGTTCGTCAACCAAGGTCCGACAGTGGGACTGCCGCAAGTTTTGGGGTGTAGGGCCAGGAGAGTATTTTCGCGTCATTCTTTGAGCTGGGTGAGTCTCCGCGTCCGCTTGATGGCTTTGCCTCAGCCCGCACCAGCACCCGATGACCGAGGCCGCACCTGCCCCTCTGTCGATCCCGGCCAGTGGGAAGGGTGAGCGTGCGCTCGACCGTCACGGGCGGACGGCGGGGGTCTCTACATTCAGGCCGTTGGCGCGCCAGCCCAGGTAGAACTCCAGCGCAACCAACTCCGGCGAGTCGGGATCAAGCGGTTCGGCGCGCACGCCGACCAGGCAGTTGCGGATGCGGCGATACAGGGAGCCCATGCCCTGCCACTCCAGCCGGTATTCCGGATAGCCGTTGGGCTGACCCTGCGGGATCACGCTGCCGCCGAGGCGCTGTCCCGCCAGCCCGTCATGGCACTGACTGCATGACAGATTGAGTTGGCCCTGGCGTTGGGTGAACAGCGCCTGCCCCGCCTCGAAGAACGGCCGGGCCGGGCCGTCGATCGACACCTGCACCGGCAGGCCGCGCGATTGCAGGCCGACATAGGCGGTCAGTCCCAGCATGGCGTCGCTATCCGGTGTCAGTTTGGCGGCGTGCTGGCGTTCGATGCGGCACTGGTTGATGCGTTGCTCCAGGGTGATCGGCCGGCCGAGCTTGCCGTCGAACATCGGGTAGCGCGCTGCCACGCCGTGCATCGAGCGCGTCGCGTCGCCGTGGCAATCCGCGCAACTGCGCGCATCGCCGGCCGGGCGTTCCGACCACAGGGACTCGCCCTGCTGCACCCAGAGGAAGGCGGGATTGCTCGCGTCGTCGTCCTGCATGGCGCGCGTCGCCGGGCTGGCGTCGTCGTAGCCGGAGCGCTTCTCCGCCGCGCGGGCGGCGGTGGCCAACATGATGAAGGCCAGGACGAGCCACAGGTAAAAACCTCTCCCGCTTCGCGGAAGAGGTCGAGACGCGAAGCGGCGAGGGTGAGGGTATTGGGCACGCACACTACCGATCTGCATCGCGGCACAGCACAAGTTCGGAGCAGTACACGGCACCCTCACCCTCGGCGCTATGGCGCCTCGACCTCTCCCGCGAAGCGGGAGAGGTTTCATTCAACCACGATCTCCACCGTCTCGGCTTGCTCCCGCCCCTCGTCATCCTTGAACCGCATCTCCAGCGTCCCGCTTTGCTCGGCCACCGCGGAGAACGCCAGGAACGGATTGGCGGCGATGGCGGGGAACAACTCGGCGCGTAGCACCTCCTCACCACCCAAAGTGCAGACGAAGCTGTTGATGATGTCGCGCGGTATGCGCTGCCCCGTGGCGTCGCGCCGCTGCCCGCTCTCCATCGGGTGCGAGATCAGCAGCTTCACCTCGAACGGTTCGCCCCGCTTCACCTGCTTCGGCACATTGATCAGCACTCGCACCATGGCGTCAGGTCCCATCGATGCAGGCGGCAAGCGTGACGATCAGGTCCACGCTGTCGCGCCAGCAGCTTCCGTCGGCCAGCTTCGCCACCGCGATCACGGTCTGCGAGGTCGCCAGCCGGATGCGCGTCGCCACCCGAGGCGCACCGGCGCGCGGACCGAACGTGAAGCGCACGACATGCGGCAGGGGATTGCCCTCGGCGAACACATCGATGCTCTGCACCGAGTCCGGGCCGCCGCGCGGCGCATCGACGCTGACCGTCATCGAGACGGTGTTGCCGTTCTCCACCATCACCGGCAGGTCGAGCTTCACCCGCCCGTCCCGCAGCGTCGCATCGCCGACGAGGTCGCGGATCAGCCCGGCAACCTCCGCCGGCGTCGCGCGTGCCGGGGTGCGCGATGCAAGCGGCAGGATCAGCCCGGCACCGGCCACCACCAGGAAACGGCGGCGCGCGATCATGGCGAACGCAGGGTCATCAGGAATGCCACCACATCCTCGATCTGTCCGGCGGTCAGTATCGGCTTGCCCTGCCAGGCGAGTCCAACCCGATGCAGCCCGTCCACCACATAATAGGCCGGCATGATCGTATCGGGGTTCAGCTTCCGGGGATCGACCAGGCGCAGCCGCACCTGGCCTTCGGTCAGCCGCGATGCAACGCCATCCAGCGAGGGCGCGACGCTGCCCTGCAAATGCGGATCGGGGAACGGCCCGGAATGGCAGAGCAAGCACGCACCGACCTGCCGGTCCATGACGATCAGCCGCCCGCGTGCGGGATCGCCGGGCTGGCCGGTCAGCGAGGCGTCGATGCTGTCGCCATCGATGCGGTACGCCACCAGCGGCGCGGCACCGCCAAGCAATACGGCGAGTGCCGCGGTCGCCGCGGTGAGCTCAACCGAACGTCTCATGCGTGATCGTGTTGAACCAGGCGTCCGCATAGTTCGCTTCCTGCGCGCGCACCGAGTCCGGAGCATTCAGTGGGCTGGTTCCGCCGGCGCCCTCGATGTCGGTCAGCAGGCCGTTCGCGGGACGATACACGCCGGCGACCGAGAACCCGTAGCCCGGCGCAGCCAGGCTGTAGCAGGTGTTGATCAGGCGAGGCTCCTCCGGCGTCGCGCCCGCCAGCAGCGCGAGGATGGCGTCGGCGCAGACCTTGGCCTGCGCGTTGGCGGCGAAGGCGGATTTCGGCATGGCGCCGCCGATCGCGGCGTCGCCGATCACGTGGATGCCCGGCTGCAGCTTCGATTCGAACGTGACGGGATCGATCGGACACCAGCCGGTGCGGTCGGCCACACCGGCCAGAGCGGCGATGTGGCCGGCGCGCTGCGGCGGAATGACGTTGCCGACATCGGCCTTGTGCGTGTCGAAGTCGGTCTCGAAGCTGTTGGTCGCCGGATCGACGCGCGTGACCTTGCCGCCATCCGACAGCGAGACCCACTCCAGCAACCCGGGATACAGTTTCGTCCATGCCGCCTGGAACAGCTTCTGCTTGGAGAACGCGTCCTTCGCATCGAGCAGCAGCAACTTGGAGCGCGGCTTGTGGGTCTTCAGGTAGTAGGCGATCAGGCTGGCGCGCTCGTACGGACCTGGAGGGCAACGATACGGATTGGCCGGAGCCGATATCACCACGACGCCGCCATCCGGCATCGCCTCGAGCTGCCGTTTCAGCAGCAGCGTTTGTTCGCCGGCCTTCCAGGCGTGTGGCATGCGATCCGCGGCGGCCTCGTCGTAACCCGGCAGCGCGCCCCAGGCGATGTCGATGCCCGGCGACAGCACCAGCCGGTCGTAGTGCAGGGTGCTGCCGTCGGCGAGGGTGACGCTGCGGCTTGTTGCATCGACAGCGGTGGCGGCCTGCGGCACCACGCGCACGCCGGCGGCGGCGACGGCGCGATAGTCGAAGCGCTGCGCTGCAATGTCACGCAGGCCGGCAATCACCTCGTTGCTGAACGGACAGGCGGTGAAGGTCGGGTTGGGCTCGATCAGGACGATGTCGGCCGGCGGGTTGCCACGGCGGAGGAAGCGCGCCGCGGTGGCACCGCCGAACCCGCCGCCGATCACCACGATGCGTGGCGCGGCCTGGGCGCGCGCGATGAACGGCGTGGCGAGGGCGGTGGCGAGGAGGGCTCGGCGCTTCATTTCTGTGCCGCCCACCAGTCGGCGATCGCCTGGAGCTGGTCGGGCGTGAAGCCCTTGACGATGCGGGTCATCACCGTGGCGGGGCGGCTGCCGTCCCGGAACGATTCTAATTCCGCGGCGAGGTGGTCAGCGGGTTGGCCGGCAATCGCCGGTATGCCGGTTGTTGCCGAGGCCGGCGCGTGACAGCCGGAGCAACTCGACGCACCGGGCGGTGGTGCAGCTGCGGTGGAGAGGAAGAGGGAGGCGAGGAGCAGCGCGCTTCTCCCCCTCCCCTTGAGGGAGGGGGTTGGGGGGAGGGGTGCGTACTTCTGCTGGCCTTCGAGGTTCGCACCCCTCCCCTCAACCCCCTCCCTCGAGGGGAGGGGGAGCCTCTCATCCCTGCTCCCCCCGCCTGCTCTCCTCATGTGCTGGTGAGATCGTGCGAGCGCAGCGGCAAGGACCGAATCCGCTTGCCCGTCGCAGCGAAGATCGCGTTCAGCACAGCCGGCGCGGCGACCGCGATGGTCGGCTCGCCAACCCCGCCCCAGAACCCGCCGGATGCCACGATGATCGTCTCGACCTTCGGCATGTCGTTCATCCGCATCACCTGGTAGGTGTCGAAATTGCTCTCGACGATGCGGCCCTTGGCGACGGTGTTCTCGCTGTACAGCACCGGGCTCAGGCCAAAAACGAACGAGCCCTGCACCTGCGCGTCGATCTGGTCCGGATTGACCGCGTAACCCGGATCGGTCGCCGCGACGATGCGATGGATCTTCAATTCGCCCTTGGGGGACACCGACACCTCGGCCACCGCCGCCACATAGCTGCCGAAGCCGCAGTTCTGCGCCAGCCCGCGATACACGCCCTTCGGCGGCGGCGTGTCCCAGCCGGCCTTTTTCGCCACCGCCTCCAGCACCGCCAGGTGCTTCGGATTCTTCGTCAGGATCGAACGGCGGAACGCCAGCGGATCCTTGCCGGCCGCATGGGCCATCTCGTCGATGAAGCACTCCATGAAGATGGCATTCTGGTTGTGGTTCACGCCGCGCCAGAACCCGACCGGCACATGCGTGTTGCGCACCGCCTGGTCGATCAGCAAATTGGGGATCGCCATGTAGCCGTACTCATCTTCCAGCCAGCCCTGGAACGCGAGCTTGTCGATGCCGTTCTCCATGCGCGACGGCGCGAGATAGGCCAGGATCGACTGGCCGGACAGCCGTGCGTGCAGCGCTGTCACGTTGCCCTGCGCGTCCAACCCGCCGCTCAGCTTGCATTGCATGACCGGGCGATAGAAGCCGTGCTGCATGTCCTCTTCGCGCGACCAGATCAGCTTCACCGGCCTGCCGGGAACCTGTTTCGCGATCAACACGGCCTGGTGAACATAGTCCTGCTGCCCGCGCCGGCCGAAGCCGCCACCGAGGATCAGCTTGTGCACCTTCACGTTGGCCAGCTTCACGCCGGCCGCCTCCGCCGCGGCCGCCAGCGACGCGTCGCCGTTCTGCGACGCCACCCAGATCTCCACCTGGTCGCCG
>DATHNI010000433.1:0-8803 GCA_035486135.1 Acetobacteraceae bacterium | reverse complement strand
GCTGGCGACCAACTGGCCAGGCCTGCTGTCGGTGCTGCCGAACGCCGGCCTGCCGGAACTCGTTGATGGCCACACGCACTACCCGCTCGGCGGGGCGGAACTGGCGAGCTGGCTGGAACGGTTCGTCGCCGAGGACGGCGTGAACCTGATCGGCGGCTGCTGCGGCACCACCGCGACGCATATCGCAGCGCTGGACGCGATGTTGCGCCGGCGTGCCGAGGCAAGTGGCGGTTCGCGGCCCACGCCGGTGGCACGCAATCCGGTCTGGGTGCCGTGCGTCGCCAGCCTGTACAACGCCGTGCCGTTGCGGCAGGAGAACGCGATCTTCGCCATCGGCGAGCGCTGCAATGCCAACGGCTCGAAGAAGTGGCGCGAGTTGCAGGAAAAGCACGACTGGGACGGCTGCGTCACCCAGGGGCGGGAGCAATTGGGCGAGGGCTCGCACGCGCTGGATATCTGCACCGCGTTCGTCGGCCGCGACGAGACGCTGGAGATGAACGAGGTGATCCGCCGGTTCACCGCGTCGGTGAACGCTCCGCTGGTGATCGACAGCACCGAGACGCCGGTGATCGAGGCGGCGCTGAAGCTGCATGGCGGCAAGCCGATCATCAACTCGATCAATTTCGAGGATGGCGAGAAAGCGGCCAACGATCGGCTGCTTCTGGCGAAGAAGTTCGGTGCAGGGGTGATCGCGCTGACCATCGACGAAGTCGGCATGGCGAAGACCGCCGACGACAAGCTGCGCGTCGCGCGGCGGCTGGTGGATTTCGCCTGCAACCGGCACGGGCTGGCGCAATCCGATCTGCTGATCGATCCGCTGACCTTCACCATCGCCACCGGCAACGAGGACGATCGCAAGCTGGCGATGTGGACGCTGGAGGGCATCGCCGCGATCCGCGCGGAATTTCCGGACATCCAGATCATCCTCGGTCTGTCGAATGTCAGCTTCGGATTGAACCCGGCTGCGCGGGCGGTGCTGAACAGCGTGTTCCTCGATCACGCGATGCGCGCCGGGATGAGCGGCGCGATCGTGCACGTGTCAAAAATCCGCCCGCTGCACTTGCTCGCGGAAGAGGAGGTTAAGGTTGCCGAAGACCTGATCTTCGATCGCCGCGGCGAGGGCTACGATCCGTTGCAGCGGATGCTGGAGATTTTCGCCGATCGCAAGCTGGCCGACGCGACGGTGAAGAAGCGCGCCGAAACGGTGGAAGGGCGGTTGAAGGACCGCATCGTTGATGGCGACCGCAAGGGTCTGACCGCGGAACTTGACGAGGCGCTGGTGACGCTGCCGCCGCTCGACATCATCAACAACGTGCTGCTGGACGGCATGAAGGTAGTCGGCGAACTGTTCGGCGCCGGCAAGATGCAGTTGCCGTTTGTGCTGCAAAGCGCCGAGACGATGAAGGCCGCGGTCGCCTATCTGGAACCGTTCATGGAGCGGGTGGAGGGCCAGGAGAAAGGCACCATCGTGCTGGCGACGGTGAAGGGCGACGTGCATGACATCGGCAAGAACCTGGTCGACATCATCCTGACCAACAACGGCTACCGCGTGGTCAACCTCGGCATCAAGGTGCCGCTGGCGGAGATGCTGCACGCGGCGACGGAAAATCGCGCGCATGCCATCGGCATGTCCGGGCTGCTGGTGAAGTCCACCGTGGTGATGCGCGAGAACCTGGAGGAAATGTCGCGGCAGGGACTGGAGATTCCGGTGATGCTCGGCGGCGCGGCGCTGACCCGGTCTTATGTCGAGGATACCTGCGTGGGGGCTTACGGCTGCGGTCGTGTGGCTTATGCGCGGGATGCATTCGACGGGCTGCATTTGATGGACAAGGTGACCGGCAACGGGTTCGACGACTACCTGGCGGCGGTGCAGGCCAAGCGGTCCGGCAAGGCTCGCAATACGGCGCGTACGCTGGGCCAGGCGGATGCTCGCGCGTTCCGGCCGGTGGATGTCGCGGTGGTGCGGGAACGGCGGCAGCGGTTGACTCGCGACGTGCCGGTGACGCCGCCGCCGTTCTGGGGGGCTCGGGTGATCGAGGCGCCGTCGAAGGCTCTGGTGCCGTTTGTGAATGAACGCAGTTTGTACCAGTTCCAATGGGGATTTCGGAAGCAGGGGCGGTCGCTGGACGATTTCCTCGGGTGGGCGCGGCAGGAGTTGCGTCCGGTGATGCGGCGCATGCTTTCTCTGTGTGAAGAGCAGGAGATTTTGCATCCTCGGGCGGCGTATGGGTACTGGCCGGCGGCGGGACAGGGGAATGATCTGATCGTATTCGATACGGATGGGTCGACCGAACTGGCGCGGTTTTCGTTGCCTCGGCAGCCGAAGGAGGACGGCGAGTGCATCGCCGACTTCTTCCGCGACGTGGATGACGCGCAGCGCGACGTGATCGGGCTGCAGATCGTGACGGTGGGGCAGCGCGCGTCGGAGGTGTCGCGCGCGTGGTTCACGGATAATCGTTACCAGGATTATCTGTATCTGCACGGGCTGTCGGTGGAGATGGCCGAGGCGATGGCGGAATACGTGCACAAGCGGATCCGCGCCGAGTTGGGGTTCGCCGGCGAGGATGACCGCGACATGGAGAAGATGCTGTCGCAGGGCTATCGCGGGTCTCGGTATTCATTCGGGTATCCGGCTTGTCCGAAGCTGGAGGACCAGGCGGCGTTGCTGAAGCTGCTGGGCGCGGAACGGATCGGCGTGGAACTGTCCGACGAGTGGCAGTTGCATCCGGAGCAATCAACCAGCGCGATCGTAGTGCTGAATCCGCACGCGAAGTATTTTTCGGTGTAATAAACCTCTCCCGCGCTGCGCGCGGGAGCGGTGGACAGCGCCGCGGGTGTGGGTGATCGAGTCGGCACGCAACACCTTCAAGCCGCCCGAGAACGCCGCGTGCCGACCCGATCACCCTCGCCCGCGACGCTGCGCGTCTCTACCTCTCCCGCTCTCGCGGGAGAGGTTTCGTGCTAGCTGCCTTTGTTGAAAGCGGTGGCAACTTCAGCCGTTGGAACGATTGCCTCGCGCAGCCAATCGCGAACCTGATCGGGATGGGCAATCACGAGACTCGCCCCGCCTGGCGGCGCAAAAATCCGTACGCGCGCCCCGTCCCCCACCCTTGCGATCCCAACCATCTCGAAATCGGCCATGTTTGCGGTCGCAAGTACGTCGGCTCTGCCGGCGACAGCGACTTCAAGGACGTGCCGATCCTCCGCATCGCGGATCGGGTAAATGCCGCCGCCGGCCAGGACGTACGGGAAGTCGCCGGCAGGCCCCATCGCCGCAATCGTGCCGATCGCCCGTATCGCAGCATCCGCCATAGCAGGATCGACCGCGAACCGGCCGGCCGCCGTCCGTGCCTCCCTGCGCGACATCGATGCGCTGGGCACGGATGAGGACCGGCACAACCTGATGCGCGCCATCGCCCGAACTGTTGCGTCGGCGCAGTATGAAGTGGCACGGCGCCGGGCCGCCGAGGGGATGCGCCTGGAAAACGAGGAAAACCTTGAGACCGACGAGAGTATTCTGGCCGAGGCCATGCGGGCGACCGCCGCCGCGCTGTTCTCCGACGTCTGCCCCGGGCATGACGCCCCGGACATGACGCCCCGTGGCGCCAATGCTACACTCCCCGACGAACGAGGAACGCGCCCCAGGAGGCACCATGGACTTCGGCATCGGCATCGCGACCTCCAGCGATGCGTGGAAGCTCGCACAGCGGGCCGAGGAACTGGGCTTCACCCACGCCTGGTTTTATGACACCCAGATGATCACCGCGGACTGCTTCGTCGCCATGGGTGCCGCGGCGATGAAGACCAGCCGCATCCGGCTGGGCACCGGCGTGCTGGTGCCGTCCAACCGCATCGCGGCCGTCACCGCCAACGCCTTCGCCACGCTGAACGGCATCGCCCCTGGACGCATCGATTTCGGCGTCGGCACCGGCTTTTCCGCCCGCCGCGCCATGGGCCTCGGTGCGATGAAGCTGGCCGACATGGAGGAATACATCCGCGTCGTCTATGGCCTGCTGGACGGCGAGACGGTCGAAACCACCATCGAGGGCAAACGCAAGAAGATCCGCTTCCTCAATCCCGATGCCAACCTGATCAACACGCGCGATCCGATCCGGCTGCACGTCTCCGCCTACGGTCCGAAATCGCAGGCCCTGACCGCGAAGCTGAACGCGGGGTGGAAGACCTTCGTGTCGGACGTGCCGGGCGCGCTGACCGCCGTCCAGTCGATGCGGCAGAGCTGGACGCAGGCCGGCCGCTCCGCCGGCGAGCTGTATGCCACCGCCTGGGCCTGCGGCTGTGTGCTGGAACCTGGCGAGCCGGCCGACAGCCCGCGTGCCATGGCGCAGGCCGGTCCGCGGGCGGCGGTGCTGCTGCATCGCGCCGCGGACCTGGACATGGAGGGATGGCAGAACACCTCGGAAGTCCCGGAAGCGGTGGACGAGAACGTGCGCGGCTATGTCGAGATGGCGCGCGGGTATCAGCCGCCAGACGCGCGCTACCTGATGAACCACCGCGGCCACTTCGTATTCGTCAAGCCGGAGGAAAAGCGCTTCGTCAACGCCGAACTGATCCGCCGCACCACCTTCACTGCAACAGAGCAAGAGCTGAAGCAACGGGTCGAGGCGATGCGCGACGCCGGCTGGAGCCAGTTCGTCATCCCGATCACGCCCGGCGAGGAGCGCGCCATCGAGGACTGGGCCCGCATCCGCCGGGCGTTCGCCTGATGCCCGGCCTTCGACTGCCCGGCTTTCAACTGCCCGGCTTTCGGCTGCCCGGTCTCCGACTGATGGCGCCGCCGCGTGCCGGCAAGCCGACCGAATACCGTGCGCTCGCGCTGATCTGCGGCGCGCACATGGTGAGCCACTTCCACTACCTGGTGCTGGTGCCGTTGTTCCCCTTGCTGAAGGACCTGCTCGGGGTGGACTTCATCCAGCTCGGGCTGGCGCTGACGGTGGGCAGCGTGGTGTCGGCGCTGGTTCAGACGCCGATGGGCTGGGCGGCGGACAAGTTCGGCGCCCGGCGCGTGCTGATCGCCGGCCTGGTGCTGGCCGGCGGCGCCTATGTGTCGTTCGGGCTGCATCCGACCTATCCCGGAATGATCTTGAACGGCGTGCTGCTGGGGGTGGCGAACGGGGTGTACCACCCGTCCGACTATTCCATCCTCGGGTCGGTGATCGAGCCATCCCGGCTGGGGCGGGCGTTCTCGTGGCACACGTTTTCGGGCTACCTGGGCGGGGCGCTGGCACCGATGGTCATGCTGGCGCTGAGCCATGTGTGGGGCTTGCAGGTGGCGATCGTCGCGGCGGGCGTGCTGGCCTGGGTGGCGGCGGTGCCGCTGCTGGCCGCGGGCTGGCTGGACCGCAGCGCCGATACGCGCGCCGTGCCCGGCGGGCCGGCCGCCATCCCGATGCGGAAGCTGGTGACGCCGGCGGTCCTGGGGCTGGTCGCGTTCTTCGCTCTGCTGAGCCTGTCCACCGGCGCGCTGACCAATTTCTCGGTGGTGGCGCTGGTGTCGCTGTATGGCGTGACGCTGTCGGTGGCGAATGCGGCGCTGACGGTATTCCTGCTGGCGACGGCGTTCGGAGTGCTGGCGGGGGGCTTCGTCGCCGACGCCACGCAGCGGCATGGCGACGTGGCGGCGGGCGGGTTCGCCGGCGCCGCGGTGCTGATCGGGATCGTCGGCACAGTCTATCCGGGTCCGATCCTGCTGTCGGTGTGCCTGGGAACGGCGGGGTTTCTATCCGGCATGATCGCGCCCTCACGCGACATGCTGGTGCGCGCCGCGGCGCCGCCCGGAGCGTCGGGGCGGGTGTTCGGTATCGTCACCACGGGGTTCAATATCGGCGGCACGATCGGGCCCATGCTGGGCGGCTGGATCATGGACCACGGACTGCCGCGGTTCGTGTTCTACGCCTCGGTGGGGTTCATGCTGATCACGGTGGCGATGGCGCTGGCGAGTGAGCACCGGACCCGGCGGCAGGAGTTGGTCGTGGCGGGGTAAGGCCGCCGCAATGGTCAGACCGGCGGCAGCGACCACGACACTCTACCGGACAGTTCTGCTTGCCGAGTTGACCAGCATTCAGCGCATCGGAGCCTTTTCCAACATACCCGGCATTGAGACGAAATATTTCTCGACCACTCTCCGGGGCGCCCGATCATACGCGGCGCAGGCAGCAAGGGTGTTTGGAGATGGACCATTCACCTTCGTTCGCACTACCATTCCGACCAACCTGATTACCCCGGAAATGCAGATCACAGTGGATCGCGGGATAAGGACGGTGACCATCTCGACCGGCCTGCTTGGCAGGTTGAGCGCTCCAGACGTCGTTCCTTGAGAGGTCGCGATGAGAAACGCTCCTGATGCCCTGGTCACGGTACACCTGCTTCCTTCCGAGCGCGGTGGTCGCGGGGGGCCTACGCCTGACAAGGCGTTTGGCTGCATCATGACGATCGACGGCGTTAACCTGGACGTGAGATTCCGGCTGGATCGCCTCGGCCCGCTCCGGCCCGGTAGCACCGAAGACGTGGAAGTCGATTTCCTCGACCCTGACTTCGCGCAGCCTCACTTGCGGGTGGGTGAAGAATTCAAGCTGCGAGAGGCAGCTATCATCGGAAGCGGGAGAATAAAGGACATCTTCATGCAGCGGCGGCGCCACGCTTAGCAACTCCCGCGAGCTTACCAGTGTGAGTGTCCCAGCGCGGATCTGCTCCACGACCAGTGTACTCGCTGACAACGATCCAGGCACGCGGATAACGCGTCAGGCCGGCGCGGCGGCGCTCGGTAGCCGGGACCTCCAGCGCTCGTTGGTCCGCACGCGGCGGCTGGCTGGTGATGGCAAGATCAGCCTCCCGCATTGGGCGGGGAGGAAGCGAAACCGCGTGGATAATGAGACAGGGTTACACCGTGGCTAAGGACAGCGCCGGAACCACCGATCCTGATGTAATTCTTCGCCTTCGAGCCATTCAGCAAGAATACGCGCTAGATACGGCTCAAAAGCTGGGCGATTTGTGCGGCACGTCTGTTAGCACAGTCCGCACATGGCTGATGAACACCAGACACGGCCACAAACCAACCGTCGCACACATGTCCTTCTATGCGAGGCGACCGGCTTAACCTTGGATTGGATTTATCGCGGCCGAAACGCCGCCGCCGATCCCAAGGTGGTTAACAGGCTCAATCGTCGGGTGGAAATACTACGCGATGCCGACTGACCGGCATCGCGTAAGATCGTTGGCAATCGACGTAGCAAGCTCGTCATCCGGTCCGATCAACAGCAGCAATTCAGTTTTAGCCGCCATCCCGGCCAGGGCGGTTGCCTGGGTTTCTATGACACGCTGCACGCTCGCATTGATAGCGGCGCCTAACTCACCTATCGCTCGCGCGTTGGCGTCAAAATCGGCAATGTTATTGCCCATTAGAAAAATAGACAGTACCAAGTGGTGAATGTCCTTCGCGGAATCGCGCAGGCGCAACGCCAGACAGGCGGGCCGTGACTTGCGGCCCTCGGTTTCTCCAGCGTCGCCCCGCGAGGCCCAAACGTAGGGGTATTGGATGATCGATCCCGGCGGCGGCGGCTCACGTGCCACCCACTTCGTCCTTCCCGTCGATGAGCCGGCCCAGCCCGGCACTCAGCAACGCGGCAAGCTCTGGTGGAGTCTCCTCAACGCGATACACCCTTCGGGAAACGGCGGTGGCAGACTTGACCCGTTCGCAAACCTCCAGGGCCATCAGCACAAAACGCGGCTTGCGATGCTGGGTAATGGCAACGGGTTCGTGCGCCGCCGCACGCCTTACGGTCTTGAGGTCACGCAGCAACTCCACTGTGGAAAACTCTTTCATCGGTTGCTGTGACCCCGCAAAGCCATGCACACTCGTCACGGAGGCCTCAAGCCTGGAGGCGAATATCGGAGCCGCGAATGACCCGCCACAGAAACTGGCAAACACAATAGCTATCGTCCCTATCGAAGGAAATTGCAAATCAAGGGAAAAGCCCTTGCTGGCTCGCGCCATGACCTGAGACTGCGGTCTCTCGACCACCGATCAGCGGAAAGCCACCGGCAGCACCTCGGCCACACAGGCCATATCGAGCGGCGCTTCAGGGTAACGAATGAACTGCGTCACCAGGCTGGCGCCGCACGGCGTCGATTCTTCGATGTCATGGCCTACATAGGGGAACTCGACCAATTGCGCCCGCGACCCCATCTTCGCGGCAACGAGCCGGGCGAACGGCGGCGGCGTGATCGGGTCGATCGCTCCGGTCAGCAGCAGCGTGGGAACGCTGGTCGCGCTGGCAATCGAGGCCGGGGGGCCTGGCGCGATCCAATCACGGCAGATGCCCCGGAAATCAAATGTGCTTGCGGCGTCAGCCGAGGCCGCATTGGCGGCCGGTGCCTGGAAACTTGGCCGGTCGCGGCATTCGACGACAACCTGATCGCCGTGCGACTCCGCGAGAAATTGCTGGACCAGGTGAGCAATGACGGGCTGTAGGAAGGCCGTGTCGCGATCATGCACCGACTGGATCACCTTGGGCAGCATTGCCAGAAGGGAACGGTAATATAAGGCGAGGTCGACAGCCGTCCTGAAAAGCGTCGGGCCCAGCACGATCGCGGAGGTGCCCGATCCCGGTGGCAGAACTATCGTCAATGGCGCTTTCACAAGCCCCGCCATGGTCTCGCGAAACGTCGTGGCGAGATCGGGAT
Source organism: Acetobacteraceae bacterium (assembly GCA_035486135.1). Taxonomy (GTDB): domain Bacteria; phylum Pseudomonadota; class Alphaproteobacteria; order Acetobacterales; family Acetobacteraceae; genus JASHVB01. The sequence continues at coordinate 103 of DATHNI010000433.1, read as the reverse complement.
GCGCCGCGACGCATGACGGGTCGGACCGACAGGCCTGGAACAGAGCATCCAGCGCGGCATCGAAGGTCTGCGTGCGCGTCAGCGGCAGAGGGTCGGGCGGATA
>DATHNI010000432.1:0-18446 GCA_035486135.1 Acetobacteraceae bacterium | reverse complement strand
CGGTCCGCGGTTTCCGCCACCACGCCCATGTTGTGGGTGATGATGATCACGGCCATGCCGAACTCGTCCCGCAGGTCGAGGATCAGGTCGAGGATCTGTGCCTGGATCGTCACGTCCAGCGCGGTTGTCGGTTCGTCGGCGATCAGCAGCCGCGGCCGGCAGGACAGCGCGATCGCCAGCATGACGCGCTGGCGCTGTCCGCCGGAAAGCTGGTGCGGGTAGTCGCCCATGCGCGCAGCGGCGGACGGGATGCCGACCTTGTCCAGCATCTGCACCGCCCGCGCGAACAGCGCACGGCTGCCAAGGCGTTCATGCGCGCGGATGGTTTCCATCACCTGTTCGCCGATGGTGAAGACCGGGTTGAGCGAGGTCATCGGCTCCTGGAACACCATGGCGATGCCCGGCCCGCGGATGCGCTGCATGCGGGCTTCGTTCAGCCGGGTGAGTGCCTCGCCGGCGAAGCGCACCTCGCCGGCGGCGACGCGCGCGGGCGGCCGCGGCAGCAGGCCCATGATGGTGAGCGCGGTCACGCTCTTGCCGGAACCGGACTCGCCGACGATGCCGAGGATCTCTCCCGCGCCGAGGTCGAACGAGACGTCCTCGATGGCGGTGATCTCGCCCCGCGATGTGGCGAACGCGGTGGTGAGGTTGCGGACGGACAGGAGGGTCATGGTTGGCCCACGATTCTCCCCCTCCCCTCGAGGGAGGGGGGTGGGGGGAGGGGTGCGTACAGCCGACGACGGTGCCTGTAAGGACCCCTCCCCCCTGCCCCCTCCCTCAAGGGGAGGGGGAGGATTCCGGCCATGCCCATCACTCCTGCACCCTCAGCCGCGGATCGAGCACGTCGCGCAGTCCGTCGCCCAGCATGTTCAGCCCCAGCACTGTGATCATCAGCGCCGCCCCCGGGATCGTGATGATCCACGGCGCATCGACCATATACTGACGGCCCTCCGCCATGATGTTCCCCCAGGTCGGCGTCGGCGGCACCGCGCCAACACCCAGGAACGACAGCGTCGCCTCGGTCAGCACCGCATAGGCGAACAGGAACGAAAGCTGCACGATCAGCGGCGCCATGGCGTTCGGGAGGATATGCTTGCGCAGGATGCGCAGATCGCCCGCCCCGGCGGCCCGCGCCGCCTGCACGTAGTCCATCTCGCGCAGCACGATCACCGAGGCGCGCACGATGCGTGCGGTGCGCGGCGTATAGACGATGCCCAGGGCGATGATCACGTCGTTCACCGACGGTCCCAGCACGGCGGTGACGCCGATCGCCAGCAGCACCGCCGGGAACGCCATCAACGCGTCGTTGATGCGCATCACTACGTTGTCCAACACGCGGTAATATCCGGCCGCCGCGCCGATCAGCGTTCCGAACACCGCGTTGATCGCCACCACCGCGACGCCGATCACCATCGACAGCCGCGCCCCCCAGATCACCCGCGACCACAACGAGCGGCCAAAGTTGTCAGTGCCGAACAAATGCTCCGCGGAGGGCGGCAGGAACCGGAAGCGCATCGCCAGCCGGTTCGGATCGACCGGCGCGATCCACGGCGCGAGCAATGCGGCCAGCGCGACGATGCCGAACAGTACCAGGCCGGTGATGAACAGCCGATGATGCAGCAGGCGGCGCAGAGTTGCCCAGGCCGGATGATGGTGGCGGCGCGGGATTGCCTCGGCGAGGTCCGGTGCGGCATCGGCGACGGCAACGTCAGGCGGCATCGTAGCGCACTCTTGGATCGAGCAAGGCATAGGCCACATCGACGCCGATGTTCACCAGCACGAGCAATGCGGTGGTGATCAGCAGGCCGCCTTGCACCATCGGGTAGTCGCGGTTCAGCACCGCCTGCGTCAGCAACTGGCCCATGCCGGGGATGGAGAACAGCGTTTCGGTCACCACCGAGCCGGAGATCAGCAGCGAAACGATAATGCCGATGACCGTGGTGATCGGGATCAGCGCATTGGCCAGCGCGTGCTTCATCACCACCTGGCGCCGCGGCAGGCCCTTGGCCCGGGCAGTGCGGATGTAGTCCTGCCGCAGCACCTCCAGCATGGTGGACCGGGTGATGCGCGCCAGCAGTCCAGTCAGCAGCAGCGCGAGCGACACCGCCGGCATGGTGGAGGTGGCGAGCCAGCCGAGCGGATCGGTGAAGAACGGCACGTAGCCTCCGGTGGGCAGCCAGCCAAGGTCGACGCCAAACACGATGATCATTAGCAGGCCGAGATAGAAGTTCGGCAGCGAGATGCCGAGCATGGCGAACAGCATCGCCACCTGATCGACCCAGGTGTTCTGGCGCAGCGCGGCGATGATGCCGCTGGTCAGCCCTAGCGCGAGCGTGATCACCAGCGCATAGGCGGACAGCGCGATGGTGACCGGCAGCCGGGTGAAGGTCGCGCTTGTCACCGGCTCGCCGAGCAACAGCGAGCGGCCGAGGTCGCCGTGCAGAAGGTTGAGGTACCAGCGGAAGAGTTGCGTCGGCAGCGGTTGATCCAGCAGTAGGTCGTGGCGGATGTTGGCGATTTGCTCCGGCGTGGCGGACAGGCCGGCGATCGCCGCGGCCGGATCGCCGGGGATCATATGGATCATGCCGAAGGTGATCAGGCTGACGATCAGCAGAATTGGCAGCGCGCTCGCGAGGCGCCGGAGGATGATGGAGATCATGATGGCGCAAGGTAACCTCTCCCGCCGCGCGGGAGAGGTCGAGGCGCGCAGCGCCGAGGGTGAGGGTGATCGGATCGCCCCGAAGCCACTCCTTCGCCTGCGCGCGCAGGAAGACCGCGGTGAACCGCTGCACCCTCACCCGCCGCGCCTGACGCGCGTCGACCTCTCCCGCTGCGCGGGAGAGGTTCCGTAGCAGTCACTGCGCGAACCACACGTCCGCCATACGAGGAATCCGGAACGGCACGAACCCCTGCACGTTCGACCTCACCCCCTGCACCTTCGTGAACGACCCGAACGGGATCGCATACACCTGCTCCATCACGTATTTCTGCAACGCGGCGAACGCCTGCTGCCGCCCTTCCGGCGTCGGCAGCCGGTTCATGTCGTTCCACAGCTTGACCACCTCCGGGTCGTCCACTCCCCCCGCCGGACGATACACCGCGTTGGGAGGAGCAAAGAACTGCATCGTCGCCAGCGACCCGAGCGCCGGCTGCGTGCCCCACCCGGTGTAGAAGAAGTTCCACCCGCTGTCGGAATGCTGTGAAAGCTGCACCGACGTTGGCCAGTCCGTCACCTTCAACTGCGCGTTGATGCCGATCGCCTGCAATTCCTGCTGCATCACCAGCGCCGAGTTGTACATCGGCGGATAGTCCTTGTCGGTCAGCAGCACCACCGGCTCGCCCTTGTAACCCGACTGCGCCAGGTATTTCTTGGCCAGCGCCGGATCATGCAGGTTATACGTCTCCTTGCCTGCGTTGGAGTAGTCGGCCTGGTTCGGATACTGGAACCCCACGTTCAGCTTGTAGTTGCCGTCGGACGCCGCATCCATGATCTCGTCCATGTCCAGCGCCGCCTGCACCGCCTTGCGGAAGTTCAGGTCGTTGGTCGGCGGCACCGAAACGTTCGGGTAGGTGATCTGGATCCACCAGTTCTGCAGCGGCAGTATGGTGATATTGGAATCCTTCTTCAGGTCGGGGACCGATTTCGCCGGGATGTCCTCGACGCCCTGAAGCTCGCCGGTCCGCAGCCCGGCCACCCGAGCGCCAGGCTCGGTGACGATACGGAAGGTCACCGTGTCGAAGCAGGCCTGCTTGTAGCCGCCGAACCCGGTGCGCTCGGTGAACGCGGTGTTCGGCGTATAGCCGTCATAGCGCTTCAGTTTCACATAGCTGCCGGGCACCGATTCGACGAGCTGGAACGGCCCGGTGCCGATCGGCTTGAGCTGCTGCGGCGGGTCGTCCTTGTCCTCGGCCGGAATGATGACGATCGGCACGCTGAACGAGCTCAGGTTGATCAGGAAGGTCGGCTGCACCTGCTTCATGTGGATGACGAAAGTGTCGGCGTCCGGCGCGTCCCAGCGATCGACATTGGCCAGCATGCCGCGCTCCAGCCCGACGCGGGCGTAGCGGTCGAACGAGGCCACCACGTCGGCCGAGGTCATCAGCTTGCCGTTCTGGAAATGCACGCCCTGGCGCAGCTTGAAGGTGTAGGTGAGGTGGTCGGGCGCCTCGGTCATCGATGCCGCCAGGTCGAGGATCGGATTGAAATTCTCGTCGCGGGTCATCAGCGCTTCGTAGATGTTCATGGCGATGTTGCGCGTCGAGATCGTCGCCGAGGTCATCTGGTCCAGGCTGTTGATGTTGGCTTCCTGGCCGAAGGTGAAGTCGCCGCCGACATGCGGGCACTTGAACGTGTCTGCGAACGCCGGCGCGGTGCCGAGCGCCAAGCCGGCACACAGCCCCACCGACGCCAGAATGCTTCGTCGCATGCGATCCCTCCCACCACGTGTCGTCGGCTTCCCTGCGGGAAAGCGTGGGCGAGGCCGGCCCACGGCGTCAAGGGAACGCGCCACCGCCATGGCCGGGCTTGACCCGGCCATCGATGCGGCACGGTGCTGCGACAGATGGCCGGGTCAAGCCCGGCCATGACGGTGGGGCAGCGGCGGGACCCCTGCTTCCCTCAGAACAGCGACAACTGCGCCTGCGCGGGCGCCGCCCCGCCCTGATCCGGCAGCGCGAACTGGCCGCAATCCAGACCCTCGCGCGCCTCGTCCAGCCCCCATTGCCGTGTCGCCCGGGCGAAGCGTCGCAGCAGCAGATCGGCATACACGCCCTGCCCCGCCATGCGGTGATGAAACCGAGGCTCCGACAACGCCCCCCCGCGCGTTTCGCGGATCAGGCTCAACACGTGCTTCGCCCGGTCGGGAAAATGCGTCGCCAGCCAGTCCTCGAACATCTGCCGCAGCTCGTGCGGCAGGCGCAGCAGCACATAGCCGGCATGCCGAGCCCCGGCCCGCGCCGCAGCTTCCAGGATCTTCTCCATCTCCGCGTCGTTCAGCCCGGGGATCATCGGCGCCGTCATCACCCCGCATGGCACCCCAGCCCGCGTCAGCTCGGCAATCGCGTGCAGCCGCCGCGCCGGCGTCGCCGCCCGAGGCTCCATCACCCGAGCCAGCGCCGCATCTAGTGTGGTGATCGACACATACACCCGCGCCAGTTTCCGCTTCGCCATCCCACTCAGGATGTCCAGGTCGCGCAGCACCCCGGCGGACTTGGTGACGATGCTGACCGGATGGTTGTAGCGGTCCAGCACCTGCAACACCGTGCGGGTCAGTTTCAGCGTGCGCTCCACCGGCTGGTAGGGATCGGTGTTGGACCCCAGCGCCAGCGTGCGCGCCACGTAACCGGGCTTGCGCAGCTCCTTCTCCAGCAGCTCCGCCACGTCCGGCTTGAAGACCAGCTTGGTCTCGAAATCCAACCCCGGCGAATAGCCGAGATAGGCGTGCGACGGCCGCGCATAACAATACACGCAGCCATGCTCGCAGCCGCGATACGGGTTCACCGCGCGATCGAAGCCGATATCCGGCGAGCTGTTCCAACTGATCGCCGACCTGGTCGAATCGCGCGTCAGAGTGGTGGCCAACCGCGGCAGCTCGCCAAACTCCGAGGTCAGCGTCTCCCACCCGTCGTCGAACGGGTGGGTGGATTGTGCCTCATAGCGCACCGGCGGGTTGAGCGTGGCGCCCCGCCCGCGCCGCGCCAGCGACGGCATCATCGCGGCCGGCGGTGGCTCCGGCATGCCCGCGCGTTCCAGCGCCGCGAGAGCGTCCGCGTCCTTGCCAAGATCGGCATTTTCGCGCATGGTCCCGTTCCCTGTTCGTTCGCTGCACACAATGGCGCAATGGGCGAGGCTCGTCAAGAACATAAAAAGAACATAAGAGCATCGCAGGCTGATCGCCGCCTGCGTCGGATGCTGGCGGCCGGACGGGAGAGGGCGGTGACCGGAGGCGGCCAAGCGGGAGAAGGCCGTCACCGGGCACGGCCAGGACGAGAGAGGGCCGGGTCGCGAGCACGCGGGAGAGGGTGCGTGACAGGGCCTGCGCCGGGCTATCATGGCGACCATGCGATCGGCCCCCCTGTCCGCCATCCGCGTTTCGGCCGTCATACCGGCGCTGAACGCCGCGGGAACCCTCGGCGCAACGATCGAGGCCATGGCCTGGGCGGCGGAAATCATAGTCGTGGATGGTGGCAGCACCGACGGCACGGCTGACGCCGCGGCCTTGCTCGGCGCGCGCGTGGTCGACGCGCCGCGCGGCCGCGGCACCCAGCTTGCCGCCGGCGTGGCCGCGGCGAGCCATGACTGGGTGCTGCTGGTGCACGCCGACACCCGCCTTGGCCCCGGCGCCGAGGCTGCCGTTCGGACCCACATGGCCCGCGCACCCCACCTTGCCGCCTATTGCCGCTTTACGCTCGACAGCGCCGATCCGCGCGCGCGCCGGTTGGAGCGCATGGTCGCCTTGCGCTGCCGAGTGCTGGCGCTGCCCTATGGCGACCAGGCGCTGCTGATCCACAGCGACCTGCTGCACAGCGTTGGCGGTATCCGTCCCTTACCGTTGATGGAAGACGTGGACCTGATCCGCCGTCTCGGGCGCCGGCGGCTGGTCGCGCTGGATGCTGCCGCGATCACCTCGGCGTCGAAGTGGCAGCGCGATGGCTGGCTGCGCCGGTCTATCGGCAATCTGTGCTGCCTGGGTCTGTGGTTTGCCGGCGTGCCGCCACATCGCATCGCTCGGTTCTATTGATGCGGGGCGAGCGCGCGTCACCCGGTCGGCGCGAGTATTGATGCACGGCGAGCCCGCGTCACCCGGTCATTGCGAGGCGCCCAGCGCCGAAGCAATCCCCTGCCTGACGAGCCGAGGAACGCTCGTCTGGCAGGGGATTGCTTCGGCGCTGGGCGCCTCGCAATGACACGGGGGAGAGCATGCATCAACGACTGCCCGACTGGACGTCGCGGGATATTCGGTTTCACAGTGGATGCACGGGGAAAGAGCCCATCCATCCCGTGGGGAGACGCCAAACCCATGCCGCCGAATGAACGCCGCTCGCCGCCACCCAATATCGTGTTCATCATGGCCGACGACCTCGGCTATGCCGATGTCGGCTGCTACGGCCGGCCGGAGATAAGCACGCCGCACATCGACCGCATCGCCGAACGCGGAGTCCGCCTGACGCACGGCTATGCCAACTCGGCAGTGTGTTCCGCAACGCGCCTCGCGCTGGCCACCGGCCGCTACCAGTATCGCCTGCCGTTGGGCCTGGAGGAGCCGCTCGCCGGCAAGACCGATGTCGGGCTGCCGCCGGACCATCCGACCTTGCCCTCGCTGCTGCGGCAGGCCGGCTACGGTACCGCGCTGATCGGCAAATGGCACCTGGGCGTGCCGCCCAACTTCGGGCCGTTGCAGAGCGGCTACGATCAGTTCTGGGGCATCCGCAGCGGCGCCGTGGACTACTACACGCACCAGACCACGCGCCAGCAGCACGACCTTTGGGACAACGACACTCCGGTGCACGACGACGGCTACCTGACCGAGCTGCTGGGCGACCGCGCCGTCGCCACGATCGACAGCTACGCCGAACAGCAGAAACCCTTCTTGCTCAGCCTGCATTTCAACGCGCCGCACTGGCCGTGGGAGGCGCCGGGCGACCGCGCGGAGTCCGATCGCCTGCGCGGCACCAACCTGCGGCATTTCGACGGCGGCACCCAGCAGACCTATTTCCGCATGATCGAGGCTATGGACTATCAGGTTGGCCGCGTCTGGCAGGCGCTGGACGCGCACGGCCTGTCCGGCAACACCATCGTGATCTTCACAAGCGACAACGGCGGCGAACGCTTTTCCGACACCTGGCCGTTCACCGGCATCAAGACCGAACTGTTGGAGGGTGGCCTGCGCGTCCCCACCCTGGTCTGCTGGCCCGCGCGGATTCCGGGCGGCCGTGTCAGCGACCAAGTGGTGATCACCATGGATTGGTTCCCGACCTTGCTGGAGGCCGCGGGCACTGCGCCCGATCCCGCATTTCCCCCTGACGGCATCAGCCTGCTGCCGATGCTGACGGGGCAGCACGATCCGGTGCCACGCAAATTGTTCTGGCGCTACAAGACCAACGCGCAGCGCGCCATGCGCGACGGCGATCTCAAATACCTCAAGATCCGCGACAACACATATCTGTTCGATGTCGTCGCCGATCCGCGCGAGCGCGCGAACTTGCAAGACCGCCAGCGCGCGCGGGCCGAGCAAATGGTGGCGGCGTGGCACGCCTGGAACGCCACGATGCTGCCGGAGATACAAGACAGTTTCGGCGAGACCTACACCGCCGCCCAACTGGCCGATCACATCGGATCGTCGTAGCTGGCAACGCCCACCGCCCTGTGCCATGGCCGGCCCCCTGTGTCATGACCGGCGTAGGCCGATCACCCACGACTTCTGTCATGCAGTGCGAAAGTAATTGTGGATCGCCGACGTTCGCCGGCCATGACGGGACGCTGTATGACCAGGGGGTCAAATTGGTGAATCCGACGACACTCCTGCTCGATGGATCCCGATCATTTTCGGTGAACAACACGTGCGCTCGCCATGCCGGCCGCGACACGGTCGTGGTGTTCGCCCGTGCTCCGCGGCTCGGCGCGGTCAAGCGCCGGCTTGCAGCGGAGATCGGTGACCGGGCCGCGCTGCGCTTCCACACCGAAACCCTCAACCGCCTGCTGCGCATGCTCTGCGCCGACCGCCGGTTTCGCACCGTGCTGGCGCTGACACCCGATCGCGCGAGGCTGCGCCTGCCTCGCCGCGTGTTCCGCATCGGGCAAGGCACCGGCGACCTGGGCCAGCGGATGCGCCGCGCCTTCCATCGCTTTCCGCATTGCCGCGTCGCGCTGATCGGCTGCGATATCCCGGACGCCAATCCTGCCGACGTCGTCGCCGCTTTCGGTTCGCTCGGGTGCGCCGACGCGGTGTTCGGGCCGGCTGCCGACGGCGGCTACTGGCTGGTTGGCATGAGCCCACGCCGCCCGGCGCGACCGTTCACCGCGGTACGCTGGTCCACGCAGCATGCGCTGGCCGACACACTGGTGAATTTCGCCGGGCGCCGGGTCGCGATGTTGCGTGTTCTGTCCGACGTGGACACGGCGGACGATTGGCGCGCGTGGCGTGCCGCGGATCGGCCCGAGCAAAGGTTGCTCTGACGGACAATTGCTCCGGGGCTGCGCGCGCGTCGGGCGCGGGGGCAAAGCAATCAAGCGGACACGGAGTTACGCGGAGTTCGCACGGAGTTTCTCGGAGACGAGTCAAAGCGGTTGCCCACCGCCGTTGTTTGATTGCCCGTCGACTGTGCCTGGCACGGCAAGGGTTACGACCTCTCCGCGAAACTCCGGTTGGGCTCCCCGAAACTCCGTGTCCGCTTGATTGCTGGGTTCCCAGCCACCCCGCACATCGTGTCCCAGCGCATCGCCAACCGTTGCGCACGACCGCGGCCAGATGCTCGTACCGCCCCTATCCACGCTCATCTCGCGTTCGTGACATCAACCAACGCCGTTCCGGTGCGTTGAACGTCGCTTGCGTCTCCACCAAGCGGGAGAAGTCCGTTCGTGCAAATCCGTGCCGGCTTCGACATCACCTACCAATGCCCGCAGCCGACGCCGATGCTGCTGGCGCTGAGCGTGCATCCCTCCCGCATGCCCGACCTGCTCGGGCCGCACCGCATCGCCTTCGATCCCCCGGTGGGCGCGAGCGAATACCGCGACAGCTACGGCAACGTCTGCCACCGCATCGTCGCGCCACCCGGCCTGCTGCGGATTTCAACGCAGTTCATCGTCGGCGATCCCGGCACACCGGACGCGGTGGTTCCTGGCGCCCCGCAACATGCCATCCAGGACCTGCCGGAGGATTCCCTGGTCTATCTCCTGGGCAGCCGCTACTGCGAAACGGACCGCCTCTCCCAGCTCGCATGGTCTTTGTTCAGCCACACATCGGAAGGCTGGCCTCGCGTGCAGGCGATCTGCGATTACGTGCATGACCGGATTGAGTTCGGCTATCACCACGCCGACCCGGGGCGCACCGCGTTTGCCGGCCATCACGAGGGCCGCGGCGTGTGCCGCGACTTCGCCCACCTGGCGGTCACGTTATGCCGCTGCATGAACATCCCCGCACGGTACTGCACCGGATATCTCGGCGATATCGGCATTCCACCGGTCGATGCACCGATGGATTTCAGCGCCTGGTTCGAGGCGTATCTTGGCGGCCACTGGCATACCTTCGACGCCCGGCATAACACGCCGCGCATCGGCCGCATCCTGATGGCGCGAGGCCGCGACGCGACCGACGTGGCGTTGTCCACGATCTTCGGCCCCAGCACCCTGGCCGGCTTCAATGTGGTGACGGACGAGGTGAGTTAGAGCACCTTCAGCGTGACCGGAATCACGAGCCACCTGTCATTGCGGGGCGCGTAGCGCCGAAGCAATCTCCCGCCTGACGAGCCGGGGAACGCTCGTCAGGCGGGGGATTGCTTCGCCGCTGCGTGCCTCACAATGACAGTGGAATTCGCGGCATTGCCGGTCAGTTACAACCGCTCCAGCGCAGTTGCGGGATCAGCCGATTGGGGTAGCTTGCGCGCCGCATGTCGGACATCACCCGGATAGCACGGATTCGCCTGCGCCGCCTGACCAGGCTGCCGCTCGTCTCGCCCCGCCAGTGGCTGCGCCGGCTGGTGTTCTGGGTCGGCGCGGTGCTGGTCGCCGCCGTGGCGATCGGCTTCGCCGCGCTGGCCGATCGGGCGGCCAACCTCTTCGTCGCCGTGCAGACGCCACGCCCGTGGATCGCCCTGCTGATCTGTCCCGCCGGCCTCGCCGCGTCATATCTGCTGACGCGCTACGTCTTCCCCGGCGCCCAGGGCAGCGGCATTCCGCAGGTGATCGCCGCGCAGCACATGACCGACCGCGCCGCGATCGCCCGCGTGCTGTCGCCGCGCATCGCCGCCGGCAAGATCGGATTGACATTGCTCGGGCTGTGCTGTGGGGCCTCGATCGGCCGCGAGGGGCCCACGGTGCAGGTCGGCGCCTCGATCATGCACGCGCTGGGGCGCCTGCTGCGCCTGCCGCGCCTCGAACTGGAGCGCGCGCTGGTGCTGGCGGGCGGCGCGGCCGGCGTCGCCGCCGCCTTCAACACCCCGCTCGCCGGCATCGTGTTCGCCATCGAGGAGCTCAGCCATTCGTTCGAGGCACGCACCTCCGGCACCGTGCTCACCGCGGTGATCATCGCCGGCGTGACGACGCTCGCGGTGATGGGCAACTACACGTATTTCGGCCACACCTCGGCGGTGCTTGATTTCGGCCGAGGCTGGATCGCGGTGGTGTTGTGCAGCGTCGCCGGCGGACTGTCAGGCGGCTTGTTCAGCGCCGCGCTGATCCGCTTCGCCGGTGGCCTGCCGGGCCGTGCGGGGCGCTGGCTGATGCGGTATCCGGTGGTGTTCGCGGCATTGTGCGGGCTGGCGCTGGCGGCGATCGGCATCGCCTCTGGCGGTCAGACCTACGGCACCGGCTATGAGCAGGCGCGCGGCATGGTGGAGGGTACTACGACATTGCCGGCGTCCTATGTGGTGCTGAAATTCGCCGCCACCGTGATCTCCTATATCAGCGGCATCCCGGGAGGCCTGTTCGCACCGTCGCTGTCGGTCGGTGCGGGATTGGGCGAATGGCTGGCGCACCTCATGCCGTCGGCGCCGGAGGGCGCCGTCGTATTGCTCGGCATGGTGGCGTATTTCTCCGGCGTCGTGCAGGCGCCGATCACTTCCGCGATCATCGTCATGGAGATGACGGACAACCAGCGCGTCACGCTTCCCTTGCTGGCAACGTCATTCCTGGCCTTCGGCATATCGCGCCTGGTGTGCCGCCGGCCGATCTACGGTGCGCTGGCGCGGCGCTTCCTCGCGGCGCACCAGGGTCAGGTGGAGAACCGCTCCGGATAGTCAGGGTCAGGTGGAGAGCTGCTCGCGGTAGTCGCGCGGCTGCACCGCAAGCAAGCGCAGAAGGCTGCGCCGCATGGCTGCTTCCGAACCGAACCCGCAGCGCCGGGCAAGGTCCTTGATCGAGCGCCGTCTGTTGCCCAGCGCATCGCGCGCGGCCTCGACACGCATTTGCTCGACCGCGCGCGGCGGCGTGGTGCCGGTGGCCGCGCGGTCGTTGCGTACGAAACTACGCTCGCTCAAGCCGGCATGCGCCGCCAGGACGGGGACCGTAAAATCCTGGTGCAGATTGCGCGCCATCCATGTGTGCAGCGAGTCGAATTGCGGGTCGGCGGCGAGCGTCAGGCCGGCACTGAACTGCGCCTGGCCGCTCGGGCGTTTGGCGAACACCACCAACTTCCGTGCCACGCCCAGCGCCGCGGCGCGACCGAGATCCGCTTCGACGAACGGCCAGCGCCAGGTCGATGCAAGCGGTGACGCCGGCCGAGGTCCAGACGCTGTCGTCGCGCACGAAGATCGGATCGTTCTCCACGCATAGCGCCGGGTAGCGCCGGGCCAGTTCGGCACAGCGCCGTCGTATTGGACCACGCCGCGGCCCCAACCCTGCGCGACGGAACAGCCGGACCCAAATTTGGCGGAATCCGAGGGACATTTGGCATTTCCGCCAACCCCTGCCGTGCCATGATCGTCTTGTCCAGCCGGAGTTGCCCGCCATGACCCAGATACGCATCGGACTGTTGCTGTTCCCGCGCATGACGCAGCTCGACCTGACCGGCCCGTTCGAGGTCTTCGCCAAGCTGCCCAATGCCGAAGTGCTGCTGCTATGGAAGACGCTGCAGCCGGTCGAGGCCGAGACCGGCCTTCGCATGCTTCCCCACGCCACGCTGCGCGACTGCGGAATGCTTGACGTCGTCTGCGTGCCCGGCGGCCCCGGCGTCAACGACCTGATGCAGGACGACGAGGTGCTCGCGTGGCTGCAAGCGCAGGCAGGGCAAGCGCGCTACGTCAGTTCGGTGTGCACCGGGGCTTTGGTGCTGGGCGCCGCGGGCCTGCTGCGCGGCAGGCGGGCCACGTCGCACTGGGCCTCGCGCGATTTGCTCTCGGCGTTCGGCGCCATTCCCACCGCGGGCCGCGTGGTGCGCGACGGCACTGTGTTCACCGGCGGCGGCGTGACCGCGGGGATCGATTTCGCACTGACCATGGTCGCGGAGCTGGCCGGTCCGGTGGCAGCGCAGGCGATCCAGTTGCAGATCGAATACGCCCCGGCGCCGCCGTTCGATGCCGGAACGCCGGAGAGCGCGCCACCGGAGGTCCTGGCGGCAGCGCGGGCGACGGGCGCACCTATGCGTGCCGCGCGTGAGAAGATCGTCGCTGGCGCGGCGCGCCGCTTATTCGCGTGAACGCCGGCGCCAGGATCCGAGCGACGCACGCGCCGGTCGCGCCTGCACGCAGCTCTGGTTAGAGCGTTTTCACGGTGAGTGGAAACACCGGCTCCCCGCTGTCATTGCGAGGCGCGAAGCGACGAAGCAATCTTCCGCCTGACGAGCCGAGGAGCGGTCGTCAGGCGGAAGATTGCTTCGTCGCTTCGCGCCTCGCAATGACAGGGCGGGACCGGCGTGACTCGCGCTCCACCGATAGCGGTTACTGACGGCGTCAGGGATCGCCAGTGATGCTGCGCACCTTTTCCTCGAGCCGCTTGATCTGGCGGAACATGATGGTCAATTGCTGGCCTTGCAGGCGTACCAGCTCGCGGGTGTTGTCGTTGGCGCGCTGCATCGCATCCGCGGCACCCATCGCCACGCCGATGTCGTCACGAATTTCGGTCACGGTGTCTTGCAGGCGGTCCATGCGACCCATCATGGCGACGCGCAATTCGGTCAGGTCCGCCCGGGCATCGCGTCGCACGCCGTCGATGGCGGCCTCCAGGCGGGCAAACGATGCGTCATGGCGAATGGCCAACGCGTCGAACCTCGTCTCGAGGTGGCCAAGCGATGCGTCGAGCTTCGTATCGAGGAGGCCAATCGCGGCAAGCACGGGATCGTCACTCATAATAGCCTCCAGATGAAGCCGACTCCGGCCAACCGCACCGGCCCCGCCGGCTACGACCGTAGCACCAGGCCACGGCTGGCCATAGCTTTCATTGCCAATTGCATATCGCCGCCGTGAGAAACCGCAGTCCGGTCCCATCGGCCAATGCGCCGCGGGCCTGGCGCCCCTGCTGGCGATGCGGCAGCCTATTCCGCGGCCGGCTTCAAATGCTCCAGCAGTCGGGGCATCAGCTCCACGAGATTGCACGGCCGGTGCCGGTTGTCGAGTTGTGAAACCAAAATGTCGTCCCACGCATCCTTCACCGCGCCGGTGCTGCCCGGCAGCGCGAACATGTAGGTGCCTCCCGCAACGCCGCCCAGCGCGCGGGACTGCATCGTCGAGGTGCCGATCTTCTGATAGCTCAGCATACGGAACAATTCACCAAAGCCCTCGATCTTCTTGTCCAGGACACGCTCGAATGCCTCGGGAGTCACGTCGCGCCCGGTCACCCCGGTGCCGCCATTGGTGATCACCACGTCGATCTCCGGTTCGGCGATCCAGGCGCGCAAGCGCTGTTCGATCACGCCGGCGTCATCCTTCTCGATGGTGCGCGCGACGACACGATGGCCGGCCTTGACGATGCGCTCGGCCAGCGCGTCGCCCGACGTGTCATTCGCCGCCGTGCGCGTATCCGAAACCGTCAGCACGGCGATGTTCACCGCGATGAAGGGACGGCTCTCGTCGATCCGGGCCATGATGCTGCCTCCTGTTGCCGCGGGCCGCACCGGGTCTTGTGGAGCAGTACGACCGTGACCGGGAATATGGCGACGCTACCTGTCGTTGCCCCTCCCTGTCATTGCGAGGAGCGCAGCGACGAAGCAATCTCCCGCCTGATGAGCCGCCCGGCTGTCCTCAGGCGGGGGATTGCTTCGTCGCCGCGCCCATCGCAATGACAGGTGCAGTCTGTACCCCGGTGACGCCGAACATGCCCTAATGCAGGCGCGCCGAGGCAATCTTGCCCGCAACCGCAAGCGGCGTGAAGCGTGGAAATTCTCCTGCCGCCATGTCGTCCAGGCTGGGCGCCGGCACATGCAGCCGCGCGGCGTAGATCCACGTATAGGTCAACACCCGTTCCACAAAACGCCGGGTTTCGTCGTTCGGAATCGCCTCGATGAACAACAGCGGATCGCCGTCGTCGCGCATCGACGTGGCCCAATGCAGATAGCCGCCCAGCCCCGCGTTGTAGCTCGCCAGCAGCCTGAGCAAATTCCCGTCGATCGCATCCTGCCCCGCCAGCAGCAGCACATAGCGTTGCCCGAGTTCCAGGTTGAGCGACGGATCGTGCAGGCTCTCGCTGGCCAGCAATGCATTGCTGCCGACATACTGTGCCGTCACCGGCATGAGCTGCATCAGCCCACGCGCGCCCGCCGCGGATATCGCAGCGGAATCGAAATTCGACTCCACGCGCGTCAGCCCATAGACCAGCGCCGGATCCACCAGGAACCCACCGGCCGGACGCAGTTGCGGTACCGCGAACTGCAACTGATCGCCCGCGCCGGGCTCGATCGCCTCGGTCCAGGCCGCGAGCTGCGCGGCGCAATCGGACAAACCCACGCCGGCGGCCACCAGCAGCAGGGCGCGGCGCAGCGTGGGATCGTCCCGCACCATCGGCCACAGCCCGCGTAACTCGGCGGCTGCGCGTTCCGGCTGGCCGACCTGCAACAGGGCAAACGCGCGCCACCCGCCATCCGTCGCCGCGATCGCGTCCACATCCGCCTGCGACAGCAGCGTATTGCTCGGCACGATCCCGGTCGGCAGCCCGAGCAATCGCCGCGCGATCAGCCCGTGCAGTGTCGTCCGTTCCTCCGCGGCGCGGTGCAGCCAGCGCGCGGCATCGGCCGGATCGTGCAATCGATCCGCCGCGCGCGCGCTCCAGAAAGCCGCCGCGGCCCGGCGCTGCGCCGAGGCGTGCGGTGCGTCGGCGGCACGCGCGAACATCTGCCGCGCCTCGGTCAGGTGATCAAGCCGCCAGGCCGCGAGACCGCCGATATAGGCCGCCAGCCCCACGTCGTGCGCCGGCGGCGTCGTGTCCAACGCCTGCCGGGCCACATGCAGCGCGCCGGCGTCGTCATTGCCGGTGAACAACGCGCGGACGATCTCACCGCGCAGCAGCGCGGCATAGGCGGGGGGCAGCCCGGTCCTTGTGTCGATCAGCCGCAGCGCGGATTGCGGGCCGCCGCGTGCCAGCCGGATCGCCAGGGAGCGCTCCATTGCCGGCTGCCGCGGCACCGGGGCCGGGTCGATGTCGTCGTCGATCGCGCCGGCGGCTGCCGCGGGTTCGACCGGTGGTGCGGCGGGACGCGGCGGGAGAACGGCGGCGATCGCGGGCAGCGGCGGGACGGGCGCGCCCTTGGGGAGCCGGCGCAGCAGCAAGGCGTGCATCGCCGGAGCGTCGGGCTCGCTGGCGTAACGGCCGAGCCAGTCGGTCAACTCGCCGGCGGTCGCGCGATGGAACCGCCCAAGGTCACGCGCCGCCAGCAAGTGCCCCAGCAACAGGTCGCTGTGCAGTTCGGCAATGGCGCGGTCGGCGCCCGGCAGGTCGCCGCGCGCCTGCAAGACGAAGGCGCGGCGGACCAGCACCGCGTCGCTCGGGTTCAGTGGTTGTGGCAGCGCCACGGCGGAGTTGCCATCGGGCAGCGCAACGCGCGGCACGGCCATGGCGGTTTCGTCATTCCCGGAAGCCTGCGCTGCCGAAGCGAAGGCTCCGGCAAGGATCGCGACCCCAGCGAAGAACGCTCGGGCGGCGGGCAGGCGGGAGCGCGTGTGATCGAGCCCTCGCATGGCGGATGCTGCTACAGAGCGACAGGCGAGACGGCAACCCCTGCCGGTGAGACGAATTTCCTCCCATGAGACGGGGTGACCGCAATTCAGGGGGTTAGCCGCCGGCGTTGTGTCACAATTAGGCGAGAGCAGTACCCAGGGTGCGGCGCAGGAGCCGTAGCGCGGCCCACGCCTCCCGCCGCGCGGCCGGCGTCCGGGTGACCTGGGCTGGGCTGGGCATGACCAGGGCGGGGATCGGGGTGGGAAGGCCGGGAACGGCGATGTCGTTCCAGGCCGGCCCGGGGCGGCGCCGCGTGGGGCCAAGCAGGGTGCGGGCGGCCAGCGTGCCGGCCAGCACGATGCGGCCGGGGGCGGCCAGCACGATCAGCCGGTGCAGGAACGGCAGGCAGACGGCGATCTCGGCTGCGCTGGGCGGGCGGGCGCCGGGGGGGCGCCAGGGGATCAGCGGCGTCAACAGCAGGGCGTCGCGGGCCAGCCCGACGCTCGCCAGCATGCGGTCGAGTAAGAGGCCGTCCGGACCGGCGAAGGGGGTGCCGCTGCGATCCTCGGCCTCGCCGGGTTGCTCGCCGATCAGCAGCAGGCCGGCGTCCGGGTCGCCGGCGGCGAACACCAGGTTGGCGGCGGTGTCGCGCAATGCGCAGCCGTCGAAGGCGGCCAGCGCCGCGCGGAGGTCCTCGAGGTTGCGGGCCTGGCTGGCGGCCGCGGCGGCGCGCTGCGCAGGGGTGCCTGGCGCGGGGGTTGGGGGAGGGGGTGGAAGTTGAGAAGTGACCCCCCCTCCCCTTGAGGGCTGAGGCTGCGAAGCAGACGAAGGTTGGGGGGAGGGGCTCGTACCCCCCGAACCCCTCCCCCCAACCCCCTCCCTCAAGGGGAGGGGGAGGCCCTGCCCATCTACCCGCGCATCTTCCGTTGCATTGCCCCGACCTCCTCCCTGTCCTTCCCGCGCACGCAGCCGGTCCACCGGCGCATCTTCCAGCGCTTCGTCGGCCCCCCACTCGATCTGCAACCGCAGCAGCGCCAGCGCGTCCATATGCAACTCCTGCATGGCCGGGGCCTTTTGCGCAACGGCCGCTCTCTGCCTAGGGTGCGCGCAACGATCGGAGGATGACTCAGATGGCGGACGAGCTGCCCCCGCGCGAGGCAATGGAGTTCGATGTGGTGATCGTCGGCGGCGGGCCGTCCGGCCTCGCCGCCGCGATCCGCCTGAAGCAGCTCGCGCCGGATGCCTCGGTCTGCCTGGTGGAAAAGGGCAGCGAGATCGGCGCGCACATCCTGTCCGGCGCGGTGATCGAGCCGCGCGCGCTGAACGAGCTGATCCCGGACTGGCGCGAGAAGGGCGCCCCGCTGGAGACCCCGGCGGCCGACGACCGTTTCCTGTTCCTGACCGCCACGCGCGCCATCCGCCTGCCGACCCCGCCGCAGATGAACAATCACGGCAACTACATCGTCTCGCTTGGCGATGTCTGCCGCTGGCTCGGCGCGCAGGCCGAGGCGCTGGGGGTGGAGCTGTATCCGGGCTTCGCCGCCGCCGAATACCTGGAGGAGGACGGCCGCATCGCCGGCGTCGCGACCGGCGACATGGGCATCGGCAAAGACGGCCAGCCCACCGCCAGCTTCCAGCGCGGCATGGA
>DATHNI010000431.1:0-5589 GCA_035486135.1 Acetobacteraceae bacterium | reverse complement strand
CCGCCGATCGCGCCCTGCGCATCGGTCCGGCGCCGGCGCGCGAGAGCTATCTCGACATTGCCCGCATCATCGCCGCCGCACGGACATCGGGCGCGCAGGCGATCCATCCGGGCTATGGCTTCCTTTCGGAGAACCCGGATTTCGCCGACGCCTGCGCCGCCGCCGGACTGATTTTCGTCGGGCCCCCGGCGAGCGCGATGCGCGCCATGGGCTCGAAATCCGCCGCCAAGACGCTGATGCAACGATCCGGCGTACCGCTGCTGCCGGGCTATCACGGCGACAACCAGGACCCGGCTTTCCTCGCAGCGCAGGCGAACCATGTCGGCTTTCCGGTGGTCATCAAGGCGGTGTCCGGCGGCGGCGGGCGCGGCATGCGCGTCGTCTCGGACGCCGCTGGCTTCGACACGGCGCTGCACGAAGCGCGCCAGGAAGCGCTCTCGGCCTTTGGCGACGATCGCGTGCTGATCGAGCGCTACCTGCAACGCCCGCGCCATATCGAGGTGCAGGTATTCGCCGACTCGCATGGCAACGCCGTGCATTTGTTCGAGCGCGATTGCTCCGTGCAGCGCCGCCATCAGAAGGTGATCGAGGAAGCCCCCGCGCCCGGCATCGATCCGCGCCGCCGCGCCGCGATGGGCGAGGCCGCGGTGGCTGCCGCGCGCGCGGTCGGCTATGTCGGGGCCGGAACGGTGGAATTCGTCGCCGATCCTGATGGCTTTTTCTTCCTCGAAATGAATACGCGCCTCCAGGTGGAGCACCCGGTCACCGAGATGGTCACCGGCTTCGACCTGGTGGAATGGCAATTGCGCGTCGCAGCGGGAGAGCCCTTGCCGGCGACTCCGGAAGCGATCCGCCTGTCCGGTCATGCCATCGAGGCGCGGCTTTATGCCGAGGACCCGGCGCGGGATTTCGCGCCCTCGATCGGCCGGCTGGTCGCGTTCCGCCTGCCGTCCCCGACCGACGCGATTCGTATCGACGCCGGTTTCGTCGCCGGCGATGCGGTGTCGATCCATTACGACGCCATGCTGGCCAAGCTGATCGTGCACGGCGCGACGCGCGACGCGGCGCTGGCGACGCTGCGTGGTGCCCTGGCCGAATGCGACGTGGTTGGCGTGGCGAGCAATCTCGACCTGCTGCATCGCATCGCTGCGCATCCCGCATTCGCCGAGGGCGGCGTCGACACCGGCTTCATCGCCCGCCACGCCGATACCTTGCTTGCAACACAGGACGCGCCGCCGGACGACGTGCTGGCCGCCGCTGCGCTGGCCGTGCTGACCGATGAGGCGGACGCGGCTGTACGCCACGCGGCCGCGAGTGCCGATCCCTGGTCGCCCTGGCACGCGCGCGATCAGTGGTGGCTGAACGCATACCCGGATCGCGCGCTGGAGTTCCATGCCGGCGAAACGATCCACCAGGTGACCGTACGGCGTGACGGCGCGGCGTGGCGGCTGACCATTGGCGATTGCACATTCGGTGCCGCCGCCACCCGTGGCACCGACGGATGGCTCGAGATGACGCTCGGCGACGCGCGCTGCCGGGTCCGCGTCACGCATGACGGCGAAACGGTGTCGGTGCGGCACAATGGCGAAACGTTCCGCTTCGCGCTGCCCGATCCGATCGCGCATGCCGAGGACGAGGACGAGTCCGGCGGCCGCCTGGTCGCGCCGTTGCCGGGCCAGGTGACGCAGGTCCTCGCCGAACCCGGCGCGGCGGTGATGCGAGGCCAGGTGCTGGTGGTGCTGGAGGCAATGAAAACTGTGTTCCGCCTCACAGCGCCGGCCGACGCCGTCGTGCAGCATGTGTCCTGCCAGGTTGGAGAGATGGTGCAGGACGGGCAGGTGCTGGTAAGTTTCGCGGAGCCGGACGCGGCGGCCTGATTGGTGTTTTGCATCGCATCGGGTGCCGGCCCGATTGATCGGGCCGGCCAGTCACGCAACGAACAGGATTGGATTTCGGCACGGCCTCGAACCGGCTATGCTGCCTCGTGACGACCAGCCTCTATCATCCACACATTCGGGAGGTTGCCGGTTCGTTTGGCCCGACCCGACGCAGGGAGGACACTGGTGGCTATTCTGTGGAACGCGAGCTTTCCAGGCATCTACGTCGAGCCGCGCTTTGTTGAAGGCGATGACGAGAACGACGATACAGGAAGGCCGTTGCCCGGCGCCGAGGCACTGAAGTTCCAGTCGCGTACCTTTATCAACCTCTCGGTCATACGATCCAAGCCGATCGGCAGCGATTTGCTTAGCCTCATCAGCAAGCGCTGCCAGGGGTACGGCATCAAGACGCAAGGAATGCGTTGCAAGATCATGCTCGGGCGCGGCACGCTGGCGGATGGACTGGCGCCGCCCTTCGCTGTCCCGTCGCCAGAATACTTCGACGAGGCCCTCGAGGCGACCAGAGCCATCGGGGGCGGTGGCAAACGGTCGACTCGTGTTTCCTGGTCGGTGTATGGGCGAAGCTTTGCGATCGCCGGCGTGGGAAATTCAGCGTCCGCCATTTATAACCCATTCATCAACTACGATCAGTTCTTGCTTCCCCGTATCCGTGTCCCCACGCCGCCGTTTATCGCCCTCGCGCACGAGCTGATCCATTGCCTGCACACGCTCAGTGGTGACTGGGTCTCGCGCAGGTCATTGGCCGATCGGATCAAGGTTGAAGAGGCTCGCACGGTCGGTGCGGGGCATTACAACCAGACACGCATTTCGGAGAATGCGATACGCGCGGAGCATGGACTGCCGAAGCGGCGTTTCTACATCAAGCCAGGTGACTGCGACACACCCCGTCTGGGATGATGCCGGCCGCGTGCGCCGCCGCCGCAGTACGGGCATGCACCGGGCGAGCAATATCCAGCCGGTGAGCATGCTTCCCTGATGGGACCGGGCGGCGCTGTGGCAACCAGCCGGTTTCCGCTATCCTGTGCCGCATCGCACGCCTGCCGACAGGAGGCCCCTTGCCGCACGACACGCCCGCCGACCTTCGTTCGCCCGAGGAGAGCGTCGCGCTCCCTTGGGACGCCGTGCGCGGGTTCCTCGCCACGCGCGGGCTGGTGCTGGATGCCGATCCGCCGCCTCGGCAGTTCGCCGGGGGGCTGGCGAACCTGAACTACCTCATTCATCTCGGCGGCAGGCCCTACGTGCTGCGCCGTCCGCCGATGGGGGAACTGCCTGCCGGCAGCCACGACATGACGCGCGAGCACCGCATCCTGTCGCGGCTGCCGGATGCGCTGTCCTTTGTGCCGCGCAGCGTGCTGCTGTGCGACGATCCCGCCATCATCGGCCAGCGCTTCCAGATTTTGGAATACCGCGCCGGGCTGGTGATCCGCGAACACATGCCGCCCGACCTCGCGCATCGTCCGGAGATTGGTGCCCGGTTGTCGCAGGTGCTGCTGGAGACGATGGCGGCGATCCATGCGGTGGACACCGCCTCGGTCGGGTTGGACGATCTCGGCCGCCCGGACGGCTTTCTTGCCCGCGCTGTTGCCGGCTGGCGCAAGCGCGGCTGGGCGGCGAAGGAAGACGGCACGGATGCTCTGCATCAGGACGTCGGCGCGTGGCTGGAACAGCATAGTGTGCCCGACGGCCCGCCGGGGCTGCTGCACAACGACTTCAAGCTCAACAACATGATCCTGGACCCCGGCGACTTTTCCCCGGTTGCCGTCGTGGACTGGGATCAGGGCACGCGCGGCGATCCGCTGTTCGATTTCGCCACGCTGCTGAGCTATTGGATCCACGCCGACGATCCCTGGGCGATGCACGACATGGCGCAGATGCCGGCGGACGAGGCGTGCCTGTATCCGCGCGCGCAGGCGGTTGCCGAGTATGCACGCCTGACCGGGCGGGATGTTTCCAACTTCCTGTTCCATCGTGTGCTGGCGATGTACAAGCTTGCGGTGATCTTCCTGCAGCTCGGGCAACGCTGGCGCACCGGCGCGACGACCGATCCACGCTACGAAAAGCTGAGCGCGATCGGCACGGGCATTCTGGAATTCACCCACGAGATCGCCCAGGAACGCGCGTTCTGATGGCAAGTAAGAAAGCAGTTTCACCACAAAGGCGCGAAGGCACAAAGATGCCCATGCCGCGCTATCTTTGTGCCTTCGTGTCTTTGTGGTGAAACTGCTTTCTTGCTGAAGCCGCGGCCCCCCCACCCGGCGAAAAGGCGCACCCAACCATGGACTTCTCCCTTTCCCCCGAACTGCAAGACCTTCAGCGCCGCACGCGGGACTTCATCCGCCACGCGATCATTCCGCTGGAATCCGACCCTCGGCAGACCGCACACGGCCCGACCGAAGAGTTCCGTCGCGAGCTTGTCGCCCTGGCGCGCGAGGCGGGATTGCTCGCGCCGCATGCGTCGCCGGATTATGGCGGGCTCGGCCTCGATCATGTCGGCAAGGCCATCGTGTTCGAAGAAGCGGGCTACTCCCTGCTGGGCCCCGTCGCGTTGCACATCTTCGCACCCGACGAGGGCAACATCCACCTGATGGAGCAAGTGGCGACGCGGGAGCAGAAGGAACGGTGGCTGCGGCCGCTGGCAAGCGCCGAGACGCGGTCGTGCTTCTGCATGACCGAACCGGCGCCGGGCGCGGGATCGGATCCCTCGGCGATCAACACCACCGCGGTGAGGGATGGGAACCACTGGGTGATCAACGGCACCAAGTGGTTCATCACCGGCGCGCACGGCGCGGCCTTCGCCATCATCATGGCGAAGGGCGAGGACGGCGCAGCCACGATGTTCCTGGCCGATATGGACCAGCCGGGGATCGAGATCGTGCGCACGATGCACAGCCTCGACCAGGCGTTCGCCGGTGGCCACGCGGTGGTGCGGTTCAACGATCTGCGGGTGCCCGCCGGCGATATTCTCGGCGAGCCCGGCAAGGGGTTTCGCTACGCGCAGGTGCGACTGGCGCCGGCGCGGCTGACGCATTGCATGCGCTGGCTTGGTGCGGCGCGGCGCGCGCACGATATCGCGGCCGGCTACGCGCAGGGGAGGGAAGTGTTCGGAGCGAAGCTGGTCAACCATGAAGGTGTCGGCTTCATGTTGGCGGACAATGAAATCGACATCCGCATGAGTCGCCTGTCGATCTGGCACACCGCCTGGCTGCTGGATCAGGGGGCGCGGGGAACGACGGAGTCCTCGATCGCCAAGGTGTTTTGCTCCGAGGCGATCTGGCGCGTGGTCGATCGCTGCGTGCAGGTGCTGGGCGGCCAGGGCGTGACCGGCGAAACGTTGGTGGAACGTATCTTCCGCGAGGTGCGCGCGTTCCGCATCTACGACGGCCCGTCCGAGGTGCATCGCTGGTCGCTCGCGCAACGGATTGCCCGCAATGGAGCGAACTGGTGAGCGAGTTCGATCTGAGCGGCAAGGTCTGCATCATCACCGGCGCGGGGCGGGGGATTGGACGTGCGATCGCCGAAGGTTTGGCACGTCATGGCGCTCGCGTGGAACTGGCGGGGCGGACCGCGGAGACGCTTGGCCATGCCGCGGATGCTATTGGCACGCGGGCACGCATTCACGTGACTGATGTCGCGAAGGAAGCGGACGTGGTTGTGTTGCGCGATGCGGTACTGGCACGGCACGGCCGGATCG
>DATHNI010000430.1:0-4886 GCA_035486135.1 Acetobacteraceae bacterium | reverse complement strand
AGCGATCATGGGCGGCCTGGTCTCCTATCCGATGGCCGCCGCCGGCGCGGTGCTGGTCGGCGTGCTTGAATCGCTCGGCAGCTTTTGGGCGAGCGCGTATCGCGAGGTGATCGTCTTCACGCTGCTGATCCCGGTGCTGGTCTGGCTGTCGCTGCGCAGCGGATCACCCGAGGACCGGGCGTAATGCCTGCAACACGACATGGCCGGACGTGAGCGAGCTATCCGCGCCTGATCGTGCGTGCACAGATGGCCGGGTCAAGCCCGGCCATGACGGCAACAGCGCAGGTCATCACGGCAACAGTGCAGGCCATCATGGATGGCGCCGGTCCCCATTCCGCAACGCAATCGCCAGGCTCACGCTCCCTCTACTCTCGACGATCGCCGTCGTCGTCCTCATCCCCGCGCTATTGCCAACCTTCTACGTCACGCTATTCGGCTATGTCGGTTTAGGCACGTTGGTCGCGTTCGGCCTGGTGCTGCTGACGGGCGTCAGCGGCCAGACGTCGTTCGGCCAGGCAAGCTTCGTTGGCATCGCCGCCTACGCAACCACGCTACTTACCAAATTTGCAGGCGCTCCCCCCATCCTCGGCCTGGCCGCCGGCCTGCTGCTCACCGGCGCGATCGCCTGGCTGCTGGGGCTGGTTACCGCAAGGCTGTCCGGCCATTTCCTGGCACTCGTTTCGGTAGCGTGGGGCATCAGCTTCTTCTCGCTGTTCGGCACACTGCCACTGCTGCGCGGCTTCAACGGCATCGGCAACATCCCGCCGCTCAGCCTCGGCCCGTTCTCCGCGGAAAGCCTGCGGGTCAATCTCGGCGTTATCTGGGCCGCCGTTGCGCTCGTCATGGCGATGTCCGCCAGCTTGCTCGACAGCCGCATCGGCCGGGCGATCCGAACGCTGAACGGCGCCCGTTTGATGGGCGAAAGCGTGGGGATCGACACCGTGCGCCTCAGCCGTACGGTGTTCGTCATCGCCGCGCTGTATGCCGGTGTCGCGGGATTCCTGTTCGCACATTTCCAGCGCTTCATCAGCCCGACACCGTTCAGCCTCGGCGCCAGCATCGACTACCTGTTCATGGTCATCATCGGCGGTGCCGGCTCGCTGTGGGGAGCACCGTTGGGCGCGACGCTGGTGGTTGTGCTGCGCGACCAGTTCAACGATTGGATTCCGCGCATCACCGGTCGCGTGGGCGATTTCGAATTGCTGGTGTTCAGCCTCGCCGTGATCGTCCTGTTGCAGCGCGCGCCGGATGGTCTGTTACCCCTGCTGACGCGACTGAAACGGCGGCGGCCATCCCGAGGCGAAGTGGAAGGCGACACGCCCGCCGACGCCCCGCCGACGCCGCCGGACGCCACTTCACCAGGTGTGGAATTGCTCGCGCTGGAGTCGATCTCGCGCAACTTCGGTGGGCTCGCCGCGAACCGCGATGTCAGCTTCAACGTCCATGCCAGCGAGATCGTCGCGCTGATCGGCCCCAACGGCGCCGGCAAGACCACGCTGTTCAACGTGGTCAGCGGCGTGCTGCCACCGACCTCAGGACGCATCCGGCTGTTCGGTGCGCCCGCCGACCATCTGCCGCCGCGGCGTGTTGCCGCGCTGGGCCTCGCGCGCACGTTCCAGCACGTGAAGCTGCTGCCCACCCGCAGTGTGCTGGAGAACATCGCGCTCGGCGCGCACCTGTCGGGCCGTGCCGGTTTGCTGCGCGCGATGCTGCGGCTCGATCGCGCCGAGGAAGCGCGGCTGCTGACCGAGTCGCACGCCCAGGCGGTGCGCGTCGGCCTGGGTGCCGTGCTGGACATGCCGGCCGGCGACCTGCCGCTGGGCCGCCAGCGCGTGGTGGAGATCGCTCGCGCGCTGTGCCTTCGTCCCAGGCTGCTGTTGTTGGACGAGCCCGCCGCCGGGCTGCGGCTGCCGGAAAAGGAGCGCCTCGCAACGCTGCTGCGTCAGCTTCGTGCCGAAGGCATGGGCGTGCTGTTGGTAGAGCACGACATGGACTTCGTCATGCAGCTTGCCGACCGCGTCGTGGTAATGGATTTCGGCCAGAAGATCGCGGAAGGCCCACCCGAACGCGTGCAATCGGATCCTGCCGTGATGGAAGCCTATCTGGGCGGACTGACATGACCACGCCGCTGTTGCAATTGGATGGGCTGCGCGCCGGCTACGGCCATGTCGAAGTCCTGCACGGCGTCAGCCTTGCGGTGCCGAGCGGGAAGATGGTCGCTATCGTCGGGCCGAATGGCGCCGGCAAGACCACGCTGATGGGCGCGGTAATGGGGTTGCTGCCGCGACGCGGCGGCTCGGTGCGCTATCGCGATGCGCCCGCCGGCGCGACCGAGGCGATGGTGGCGTCCGGCGCCGTGCTGGTGCCGGAACAACGCGCCCTGTTCGCTGACATGAGCGTCGAGGACAACCTGCTGCTGGGTTTCTATCCGCGCCGCCGCGCCGGCGAACGCGACGCGCGCCCGTCGATGCGCGAGGTGTTCACGATCTTTCCCCGTCTGGAGGAACGCCGCCGCCAGCCCGCCGCGACGCTGTCCGGCGGCGAGCGCCAGATGCTCGCTCTGGGGCGCGCGCTGATGGGCCGCCCAAGCTTGCTGTTGCTGGACGAACCAAGTCTCGGGCTGGCGCCATTGTTGGTGCGCGAGATCTTCCGCGTGCTGGTCGATCTGCGATCACGTGGCCTGTCGATTTTGCTGGTCGAGCAAAACGTCCGCGCCGCGCTGCAGGTTTCCGATTATGGCTATGTGCTGGAGATGGGCGAGGTGGCGGCGGAAGGGCCGAGCGCGGAGCTGGCGCGCAATCCGCGCGTGCTGGAAACCTATCTGGGGCAGCGGCGTCGCCATGCCAGCGAATGACGCCGGCCTGGTGCCCGACCGCGAGGCTGCCGTCGGCGACGGCGCGCGCCTGCCGCTGCGAATCTGGCTGCGCCTGCTGACCTGCATGAACATGACCGAAAGCATGATCCGGGCGCGCCTGCATGCCCAGTTCGCGACAACATTGCCGCGGTTCGACGTGCTCGCCGCGCTGGATGCAGCAGGCGTGGAATTGACCATGGGTGCGTTGTCGGCGCGGCTGATGGTCACCAGCGGCAACGTCACCGGCCTGGTCAATGCGATGGAGAATGACGGGCTGGTGGTCCGGCGGCCGCATCCCGCCGACCGGCGCAGCACCCTGATCGGCATGACGGATGCCGGACGCGCGTTGTTCAACCGCATGGCTCCGGCGCACGCTCGGTGGATCGAGCAAGCGATGGCCGGTTTGGATCGCCGCGAGGCGGCGCAGCTTTGGGACGTGCTCGGGCACCTGAAGGAGTCGGTGCGCGATTCGGCCGCGCTCCCGGAGACGACGCCGTTCCGGCAGGGGAAGCGACGGTAGCCGGGGTTCTCAGGCGTCGTTCCCGGCGGCTGTTAGTCCGCAAGCAGATTCACCACAAAGGCACGAAGGCAGGAAGTTCTTTGAACCTTTGTGCTTTCGTGCCTTTGTGGTGAATCTGCTTGCGGACTAACACATCACGATGGCCTTGCAAGTGTGCGCCACGCTACGCGGGCCCTGCCGGTCATTGCGACGGGCGCCGCGACACAGCAATCTCCCGGGCAAGGAGCCCCGTTCGTCCGGCGGGGGATTGGGCGGGTCGTATGGTGCGGTCTCGCTTGCACGGGAGGATGACATGGTGGCCGAGGCGTTCAAAGTAGGTCCCAACCGCTACCGCGAAAGGTTCGGCCGCTATTTTGAGGATTTCGCTGTCGGCGATATTTACGAACACCGTCCCGCCCGCACGATATCGGAAGCCGACAACACCTGGTTCACGCTGCTGACGATGAACACCCACCCGCTGCATTTCGACGCCGAATATGCGAAGCACAGCGAGTTCGGCCGCTGCATCGTCTGTTCCCCGCTGACCGTGGCCTTGATGGCGGGCATGAGCGTCAGCGACGTCAGCCAGAAGGCGATCGCCAATCTCGGGTGGCGCGAGATCAAGCTGACCCATCCGCTGTTTATCGGCGACACCCTGTCGGCGGAATCCGAAGTGCTGGACAAGCGCGAGAGCAAATCGCGGCCGCAGGCCGGCATTGTCACGGTGCAGACGCGCGGCTTCAACCAGCAGGGCACGCTGGTCTGCGTGTTCGACCGGACCATCCTGGTCGGCAAGCGCGGCTTCGACACCGAAGACAAGGCCGGCTACTGACGGCGATGATCGCGTCGCAGCCGCCAGACCGTAACAGCACTTGCGCAGGAGACAGGGCAGTGCAGCCGTTGCAGGGGATTCGGGTTCTCACCATAGAACAATATGGTGCCGGGCCGTACGGCACGATGCACCTCGCCGATCTGGGCGCGGACATCGTCAAGATCGAGGCGCCGGCGCGCCCCGGCGTGGCACCGGGAGACAGTGCGCGGCACGCCGGCCCGTTCTTCCTCGGCCCAAACGACAGCCAATTCTTTCAAAGCTTCAATCGCGGCAAGCGCAGCGTGGTGCTGGATCTGCACCAGCCGCAGGGCTACGCGGCCTTCCTCAGGCTGGCCACCAAGGCCGACGCGGTGCTGAACAACCTGCGCGGCGACCAGCCGGCCAAGCTTCGCATCACCTACGCGGACCTGCAGGCAGCCAACCCTCGCCTGGTCTGCGCGCATCTGTCCGGTTACGGCCGCACCGGACCACGCGCCGGCTGGCCGGCCTACGACTATCTCGCGCAAGCCGAGGCCGGCTATCTGCACCTGACCGGGGAGCCCGATGCGCCGCCGACCCGGATGGGCCTGTCGATCATCGACTACATGTCGGGCGTGACGATGGCCTATGCGCTGACGGCGGCGCTGCTGGGTGCCTATCGCAGCGGCACCGGCTGCGACGTCGATGTCACGCTCTACGACGTGGCTATGCACCAGCTCAGC
>DATHNI010000429.1:0-6734 GCA_035486135.1 Acetobacteraceae bacterium | reverse complement strand
ATTCGTTCCACGCCTACCAGTCCGAGCTGTATCCGACCCGGATACGCGCCCGCGCCGTCGGGTTCACGTATTCCTGGAGCAGGGTCAGCACGGTGTTTGTAGGGTTCATGATTGCGTGGTGCCTGCGGTACTATGGAACAGTCGGCGTGTTCGCCTTTGTCGCCGGCGCGATGTTCCTTGTGTTCCTGATCATCGCGGTGCTGGGTCCGCGCACGACCGGCCTGCGGCTGGAGGCGATCTCGCGGTGACGATCGCACGTGACAGGTCAGGGCTCTGCCCTGAAACCCGCCAAGGGGGCTTTGCCCCCCTGGCCCCCCAGCAAAGGCGCTGCCTTTGGCGGGGCTCCAAGGGGCAGAGCCCCCTTGGGGGGTCCAGGGCCGAGCCCTGGCCTTGCGCAGCGCGGCGCGGTTGCGCATCTTGGCAGAACCCAGCCCACGCAGTGAGGGACAGGAGCAAGGACTGATGGACGGCGGAACCGACGCGAGACGCATCACGATCCATGCGCCGGAGGATTTCGCCGGAATGCGCACCGCCGGTCGCCTCGCCGCCGAGACGCTGGACATGATCGCCCACCATGTCCGCCCGGGGGTCACCACCGCCGCGCTCGACGTGCTCTGCCACGAGTTCATCATGGCGCACGGCGCGATCCCGGCACCGCTGAACTACCGGGGCTATCCGAAGTCCATCTGCACCTCGATCAACCACGTGGTCTGCCACGGCATCCCCAGTGACCGGAAACTCGAGCCGGGGGACGTGCTGAACATCGACGTGACGGTGATCCTGGACGGCTGGCACGGCGACACATCACGGATGTACACCGCCGGCACCCCCTCAACCCGTGCCCGCAACCTGATCGACGCCACCTACGAGGCGATGCTGCGCGGGGTGCGGGCGGTGAAGCCAGGCGTCACGCTCGGCGACGTCGGATACGCGATCCAGACCTTTGTGGAGGGCCACCGCTTCTCCGTGGTGCGCGACTTCTGCGGCCACGGCATCGGCCGGCGCTTCCACGAGCCGCCCAACGTGCTGCATTTTGGCCGTCCCGGCGAGGGTCCGGTGTTGCAACCCGGCATGTTCTTCACCATCGAGCCGATGGTGAACGCCGGCCGTCCCGAGGTGAAGGTGCTGGACGACGGCTGGACGGCGGTGACGCGCGACCGGAGCCTGTCCGCGCAGTTCGAGCATATGGTCGGCGTGACCGAGACCGGGGTGGAGATCTTCACCCTGTCCCCCGCCCACCTGGACAAGCCGCCCTACCACGTGGAGTAGCGCCATCGCCGTGCCGGCCGGCCCACCGCAAGGCCAGGCATCCGCCGCAACGCAACGGGAGGAGGAGCCCAGATATGGACATCGAGCAAATGGCAGTGGCGGTCGCCACCAAGGACAACGCGCAGTATGTCGCCGGGCGGCGCGCCTTCTTCAAATACCGCGACCTCGGCGTGACCGCGGCGACGCATCGGCGGATGCGGGCGCAGGTGACCTCGGCGGAGCAAGGCATGTCGCAGCCGACCGGCTGGCACGTGCACAAGTGCGAGGCGCAATTCGTCTACATGCTGAGCGGCTGGATCGACCTGGAGTTTGCCGACCGCAAGGTGCGGCTGGGGCCCGGCGATTCGATGCTGATCCCGGGCGACACGCCGCACAACGAGACCGGCACGTCCGACACGTTCGAGTTGCTGGAGGTTTCCGTCCCCGCCGATATGGGCACCGAGCCCTGCCCCGCGCCGTGACCTGACCTCTCCCGCGCTTTGCGCGGGAGAGGTCGCCGCGCAGCGGCGGGTGAGGGTGATCAGGTAGGCACACGCTTCTGTCTGGCTCGGCCGGCAAGTTGGCTGTGTGCCGACCCGATCACCCTCGTGCTTCGCACTTCGACCCCTCCCGCTCCCGCGGGAGAGGTTACCCCGCGCGTGGCGCGGGAGGGATTTAGGGGAATCCGTTAACCCTCCCGCGCCACAGTGCGTCGGCATGACGCGGACACGGCACCCTCCATCGGCACTCGGTGAGACGTTCGACCTGCTGGCCCCGCTAGCGCCGGACGCGGCGACCTCGGTCTCCGGCACCGAGGGCCACCGCGAACGCATGCGGGCACGCCTGCTGAAAGCCGGCCCGGAAGCGCTCGCCGACCACGAAATGCTGGAGATGGTGCTGTTCCTCGCCCTGCCCCGGCGCGACACCAAGCCGCTCGCCCGCGCCTTGCTCACCCGCTTCCGTAGCTTCGCCGCCACCATCGCCGCGCCGGTGCCGGATTTGCTTGCCATCGACGGCCTCGGCGAGGCCGGCGTAGCCGCACTCAAGACGGTCCAGGCCGCCGCCCTCCGGCTGATCCGGTCGGAGATCGCCGACCTGCCAATCCTCAGCAACTGGCCCAAACTGCTTGCCTACCTCACCGCCGCGCTGGCGCATGAGCAAGTCGAGTATGCACGAGTGCTCTACCTGGACGGGCGGAACCGGCTGCTGGCGGATGAGGCGCAGGGCCGCGGCACCGTCAACCACACGCCGCTCTACCCGCGCGAGGTGGTCAAGCGCGCGCTGGAACTGCACGCCACCGCGCTCGTCCTGGCGCACAATCACCCGAGCGGCGATCCCACCCCCTCACGCGACGACATCGCCACGACCCGCGAAATCAAGACCGCGGCGGAGGCGCTGCGGATCACGCTGCACGACCACGTCATCATCGCCCGCACAAGCTGGCTGAGTTTCCGCCAGGAGGGGTTGCTGTAAGGGGAGAGAGAGGAATCCCTCTCCCGCTCCGCGGGAGAGGTTAGGTGAGGGTGCAGCGTGCCGCACGCACCACCCTCACCCTACCCTCTCCCGCTTCGCGGGCGAGGAAAGCATCCATGCCGAGCGCCGCGCTGCGGCCTGCCCCGCCAGCGTGCCCTGCACGGAGAACGCCGTCACCGCGCCCTGCCCCAACGCCTGCCGCAACTCCCGATCACGCACCAGTCTGCTCAACGCCGCATACCAGGCATCCGGCCGGTTCGCCGCCAGCAGCCCGCCGGGTCCGTCCGCCAGCGAGCCGCGATACGCCGTCACGTCCGAGGCCACCACCGCCAGCCCCAGCGCCGCATAGTCCAGCGTCTTGATCGCCGACTTGCAGCGGTTGAATGCGTTGTCGGCCAGCGGTGCCAGGCCGATATCCCAGGCCGGTTGTTGGGTGATCCAGTTGACGAACCCGGGATAGGTCGCGGTCGCGCTCGGCGGCATTGGTGCCCGGCCGACCCACTCGGGCAGGTCGGACCGCGGACTGAATCCCAGCATATCGATGGTCACCCGGCCGCCGAACACGTCCTTCAACCGCGCCAGCGCCGGCTCGATCAGGGCGAAGTCCGCCCCATGCGTCGCTGTGCCCATGCACAGCAGCCGCACCGGCACGGCGCTCGCCCGGCGCCGCGGCCGCCCGCCCGCCGACGGATCGGCCCAGAGCCGCTCGTCCAGCCCGTTCGGCACCACCACCGCGTCACGGCGCAGCGGCGCCAGGCTCGCCGCCAGCGCCGGCGTGGAGACGAAGACTCTCCCCGCGTCGCGCAGCAGGCGCTGCACCACCTTGGCCTTGGGCCGCAATTCCGGAGCATCCGGGTGGTCGCGCGGGATGTGCAGCAGGTCGTCGTCCAGGTCGTAGGCGAGCACCGCCCCGGTCCGCCGGCAATGCGCGGTCAGTGCGGCGGCGGCCGCGACGTCGGGAACGGCATAGCGCTGCGTCGCGATGATGTCGGCACGGTAACGCAGCGCCTCCGCCGCATCCGCCAGCACGATATCGAACCCGGCGCCAATTGCCGGATGGTCCAGCGGCTGCAGCAGCCGGATATACGCACACGGGCTGAACTGGTCGTTGTCCAGCAGTTCCGGCACCACCACGATGCTGGTGCGTCCTGGCCGCCGCAGGTCCACCAGCCGGCCTGCATCCATCGAGCCGCCGGTCACGGGCCGAAGACGGGGCGCCAAGGCCGGTGCCAGATAGGGCCTGGCGTAGAAGTCCGGCACCGCCGGCCGCAACGCCGGCGCGGCTCCCGCCGGTGCAGCTTTTGATGGCGCGGCTTTCGATGGTGCGGCTTTCGATGGTGCAGCTTTCGCCGTTGCCGCTCTCGCCGGCGCCGCTTTCACGGGCGCGCCCGCCAGCGCCTGGCGAACCAACTCGAAGCAGCGCAGCCATTCCTCGGTCGAGGCGCGTGGATCGGCCAGCCAGGTCAGCGGACGCCCTTGCAGCCGTTCGACGAAGGAGCCGATGCGCGCGGCGACCACCGGCAGCCCGGCCTCGATCGCGGCACTCAGCGTGTAGCTGTAGGTTTCCGGCCAATGCGCCGGGAACCACACGACATGCGGCTTCACCTGCGCCAACAGGTTGGGCAGATAGGGCTCGGCGTATTTGCCGCTCACCACGATGCGGCCTTCGACGGTCTCCGGCAGCTTCTCTTCCGGATACCCGATCAGGTGCAACTCGATCGTCGCGGCGTCCATCGCTTCGGCCAGGGCGATCACGGTCTGCGCGCCCTTCTGGTCCGCCAGCACGCCAAGCACCGCAATACGCAGCTTGCGCCCCTTGGGCGGCGGTGGGGTCATCACCCAGGGGCCGGGCGCCACCGCCTCGTGCGGCACGACGATGGCACGGCCGTCGACGCCATGGCGTTCCAGCCGAGCCCGGGTGTCCTCGCTCGGACAGAGAACGCGGTCGGCTTCCACGAACAACCAGCCATGCCGCCGCCGCCAGGACAGGATGTCCTTGGCGCCGTAGGATGGCCGGTCGGTGATGCAGGCGTTGCACCCGGCCGGGCCGGGTTCGCCGCAATAGTATTGCTCCGGCCAGGGCAGCAGGTTCACCTGCGGGCAGAGCGCGTAATAGTCGTGCACCGTCACGTCGAACGGCACGCCGAGCAAATGGATCAGCGCGCGCGCGTCGAGGTCAATGCCCATCAGGTGATGCACATGCGCGCGCGACACCGCGGCCGAACGCAGCACCTCGGCGAGTTCATCCATCCGCGCCGCGGGCAACGACAGCAGCGGCCCGCCGCCCAGCGCGGGAGCCGACAACGCTGTACCGCGGTTTGACGCCTGCAACAGCAGCACATTTGCGCGTCCAGCGAGCCGCGCGACGAGTTCGTCGATATGCCGCCGCACGCCGCCGCCCAGCCGGTGCGTCAGCATGAGCACGACCGGCAGGCCCATGCGGCGGAACAGCGCGGCGGTCACCGCGAACCGGCAGGGCGCGATCGCGTCGGCCTTCACATGCTGCGCGACGAGCCGCGCGTAGTTCGGATAGCGCCGGTGCAGCGTGTCCCGGGCCTCGGCCAGTCGTTCGTCCTTGCCGGCGCCGAAGCTCACCGAGCCCTCGTGATAGACGAACGTGTCGCAGGCCAGCCGATGGGTCCAGCCGCGCTGCGCGGCCCGCAGGCAGAAGTCGTTTTCCTCGCCATAGCCGCGGCCGAACGCCTCGGCGTCGAACCCGCCGACCTCGTCCAGCGCAGCGCGGCGGATGTACATGCAGAAACCGACCGTGGTCGGCACCGCGACGCTGCGGCCGGCGTTAACCTCGCGGCACACGGCATCGATCGTGCCGAGGTCCTGGCCGAGTGGCAGCGGCCCGCCCTCGTCGCACGGGTAGCCGCAGATCGTCGCGTTGTTGGAGAACGGCGAGACCGACGCGATGCGTGGCGCCGCATAGGCCTGCGCCGCCAGCCGCCGCAGCCAGCCTGGTGGCACCTCGGTGTCGCTGTTCAACAGCGCCACGTCATGCTTGCCGGCGGCCTCCATGCCGCGGTTGCACGAGGTGACGAACCCGAGATTGCGCCGGTTCCGCAGCAGGGTGATGCGTCCGGCCTTCGCCAGTGTCTCGAGCCACGCGGATAGCGCGGATTCCGGCGAGCGGTCGTCGACCACGATCACCCGCCCCTCCGGGCGGTCCGGATCGGCCAGCACGCTGTTCAGGCAGCGCTGCGTCTCGGCCAGGCCGCGATAGGCGGGGACAATCACGTCCACACGCACCTGAGCAGGGCACACCAGCGGGCGCGCGGCGGAGGGCAGGTAATCGGCGATGTCGATCGGCGGCTCGGTGCGCCAGCCGCGGGCTTCGCCGAACAGCAGATGATGCAGCAGGGGGTTGGCGGCGCCCTCCGGATGCTGGTCGGCATACCAGGCGGCATCGAACCGCGGATGCGGATTGCGCAGCTCGGCGGCGCCGGCGACCATGTAGTGCAGCAGCGGCGCCATGCCGTTGATGACGAGGTCGGGATAGCGCTGCAGATACCACCGGCTGTCGAACCAGCGATTGGGGTCACGCCCTTCCGCGGCACCCGAGGTCAGGAAATGCGTCATCGGATCGGCGCCGGCGGCGACCACGTCCGGATAGCGCGACCGATACCACCCGGCATCGAAAAAGCCTCTCAGGATCTGGCCGAGCGCCGCAAAGTTCGGCTGGTCGGGCGGCTGCGATGGAGGCGGCATTCAAATGTGATCCTGCGGGAATGAGCGATGCCTGGCACCATCGGAGGCGCGCCGCCACCCGGTTCGGTGCCGTCGCCACCTCCCGGCTTTCTCCCGGAAGGCGCGCCGCTGTCAAGCAATTCCACGCTGTCCCGCAACCGTCCCGATGGCGAAATCCATTGGTCCCGCGCCGTGGTTCGGCGTCCCCGGACGGGGCCTAATGGGAGAGCGAGACCGTGCCGGTCCGTCGCAGCGTCTCGTGGCGCCTGGCGGCGCTGGGCGACGTCTTTCAACCTGTCGGCAGTGCTTATTGTCTGTTT
>DATHNI010000428.1:0-3885 GCA_035486135.1 Acetobacteraceae bacterium | reverse complement strand
CCATCTCGCTGGACGGCAACTTTCGCCAGAAGCTGGAGGCCAAGGTCGAGCAGATCCTCGACAAATACAAAGATCGCGCACCCACGTGAAGCTGTTCATCCAGGAAGCAGCCGAGCAGGATATACTCCGCCAGGTCGAATGGTATGCGGACAAGGGTCTGCCAGACATCGCCCGGCGCTGCTATGCCGCCGCCCTGGACGCCATCAACGCGCTGATGGCGATGCCGCAAGCCGGACCACCCAAGACCACCAAAAAAACCCTCGCCTTGCCGGCTTGCGCGCTTGGCCTGTCAAAGGCTTCGATGAATCCTGGATCTACTATTTGGTACGGCCTGACTTGTTGACCGTGGTCCGTGTCCTGCACAGCAAACGTGACACAGGGACGATTCTTGCGGGCCAGGAATCGGAAGAGCCATAGGGTCTGCGGGCCACGCCATTCACGTCAAGCCTCGCAGGCCGGCATCCACGACTTTCCCTGCTGCAGGCGGCACAGTCGTGGATGGTGCGCCGGAGCCTGCCCCCCCGCGCTCGACCCGGGGGCGCACCATGACGCCGAGAGGCCAGTGCGTCGCTCCGAACGACGATTGCTTCGGCGCGAGCGCCTCGGAATGACAACGTTCTAGCTGCTTCCTCGCTGGCGGCCGGTCAGGTCGTCGCCCGCATCGCGCGGCATCAGCAATGCCAGCGGACCGGCGACCAACGGCATGCAGGCCACCGCTATGAATGCGACGCTGAAATCGATCGGCCGGGCCGGGCGGTTGCCGGACATCCGCATCGCCAGTTCCAACGCCAGCGCTCCGAAAGACACGCCGATCGTCGCGGCGAGCTGTTGGCCGGTGATGTACAGGCTGGTCGCCGCACTCATGCGCGATCGCGGCACGTCGCCGTAGGCCAGCGTGTTGTAGGCGGTGAACTGCAAGGAGCGGAAGAAGCCGCCGACCAGCAGCACCGCGTAGATTGCCGCCACCGGCCAGGCTGGGCGGAAGGCCGCGCACAGGGCCAGCATCGTGCCGGACAGGATGCCGTTCCACAGCAGCGTGTCGCGAAAGCCGAACAGCCGCAATGCGTGCTGGGCCGCCGGCTTCATCACGAAGGCGCCGGCGGCGCTTGCGAAGGTGATCAGGCCGCTCTCCACCGCCGAGTCGCCGAAGCCGACCTGCATCATCATGGGCAGCAGGAACGGCACGGCGCCGATGCCGGTGCGGAACAGCATCATGGCGCAGAACGACACGCCGAAGCAGGGCAGCCGGAGCAGGGAGAAATCCAGCAGTGGTGAGGGGTGGCGCCACGCATGCAGGGCATAGCCGACGCCACAGAGTAAGCCGACCCCGACCATCGCTCCGGTCAGCACGAGGGGCACCACGCCGCGGCCGGCGGTTTCCAGCCCGAACATAACGCCGGCCAGGGCGATGCCGGACAGCGCCAGGCCGAGGAAGTCGAACTTTCCGCCCGGCGGTTCGCGGGCGTCCTGGATGAACACCGTCACCAGCACGATGCCAAGGATGCCGATCGGCACATTGATGTCGAAGATCCAGCGCCAGTCGAAATAGGTGACGATGAAGCCGCCGACCGGAGGCCCCAGCACCGGGCCAAGCAAGGACGGCATGGTCAGCCATGCCATCGCCGCCACCAGCTCATTCCGGGGCGCGGTGCGCAGCAGCACCAGGCGTCCGACCGGCACCATCATCGCCCCGCCGATGCCTTGCAGCACGCGCGATGCGACCAGGAAGCCCAGCGTGTCGGCCCGGCCGCACAGCACCGAGCCGATGGTGAACACGGCGATGGCGGCACGGAACACGGTCCGCGTGCCGTAGCGGTCGGCGATCCAGCCGCTGGCCGGGATGAACACCGCGAGGCTCAGCAGGTAGGAGGTCAGCGCCACGTTCATGCGCACCGGCTGGACGCCGAAAACGTGCGCCATGGTGGGCAGGGCCGTGGCGATGACCGTGGAGTCGAGATTCTGCATGAACAAGGCGCAGGCGACGATCACCGCAGTCAGGCGGGTGCGGCCGCTGGTGGCGACCGCGACCTTGACAAGACGTGTGGCAGAAACCGCAGGCTGTTCCGACATTCTTCCAGTGTCGCCCGTGGTGCGCGGCAGGGAAAGTCCCGGCGCGTTGGTTTATGTCCCGGCGCCTCCTACCGCTTACTCGCCCACCTCGATCACCGCATCTGCCGCGAACGCGCCGTGGCCGTCCGGCATGGCGAACACCGGGTTCAGGTCGATCGATTGCAGCCGCGGTCCGGCCGCCACCGCGAACGCCGACAGCCGTGCCAGCATCTGCGCCAGCGCGTGGATATCCACCGGAGGCCGGCCGCGCGCACCCAGCAGCAGTGGTGCGCCCTTGATGGAGCATATCATCGCCTCCGCCACATCGGCGCCGAACGGGCAGCGGCGGAACACCACGTCTTTCATCACCTCGACGAAGATGCCGCCCAGGCCGAACATCGCGATCGGGCCGAACACCGGATCGCGATGGATGCCCAGGATGCACTCCACACCGCCCTGCAACTGCTTCGCCACCAGCACGCCCTCAATCCGCGCGTCCGGTGCGGCACGGTGGGCGCGCGCCAGCAGCAGGTCGTAGCCGTCGCGCACCGCGGCGTCGGTCGCCACTCCCAGCAGCACACCGCCGATTTCCGACTTGTGCAGGATGTCGGGGGACAGGATTTTCATCACCACCGGGAAGCCGAACAATTCCGCCGCGGCGACCGCTTCCTCGACGCTGGAACACGCTTGCTCCGGCGCCGACGTGATGCCGGCTGACGCCAGCAGGCGCTTTGCCTCCGCTTCCGACGGGGTCGCGCCGGGCAGCGTCACCGGATGCATCACCGGCGGTGCGATGCCGGGCGGTGCGGCGAAGGCCGTGCCGAACCGGCCCATCGCGTCGATCGCGATCACCGCCCGCGTCGGATCCTCGTGACAGACCCAGCCTTCCGCCTCCAGCTCATCGATGCGATCGCGGGGCGCGATGATCGACAGCGCGTAAAGCCGCCCGGGATATTTTACCCGCACCAGGTTCAATTGCTCGCGGATCATCGGCCAGCGGCGCGACGATGCCGTCATGCTGAAGAAGCCCAGCACCGATGAGTAGCCGCCGTCATGCACCACGGCCTCAGCGAACTTGCTGATCAGCGTGACGTCGTTGCCCATCTGTGCGGTGGCATCCACCGGATTGCGCGGCGCACAGAACGGCACCAGGCCGCGCAGGTATTGCTGCGTCGCTTCCGGCATCTCCGGCATTGCAAGGCCGGCATCGCTGGCGACGTCGCTGATCAGCACGCCGGCCCCGCCGGACACGGTAATCACGCCCAACGTGTTCTTCACCGGATAGATCTTGCGTGTCGCGGTGTGCGCGATGTCCAGCATCTCCTCCGAATTGCGCGCGCGCATCACGCCGAACTCGCGCATCACCGCTTCCGTCACCGCGTCATCGCCGGCGATCGAGGCAGTGTGCGACTTCGCCGCCTTGCCGCCGAGTTCGCTGCGGCCAACCTTCTGCATGACGATTGGCTTTTTCGCCGCCTTGGCTGCCTCCAGCGCGGCGATCAGGCCGGGTGCCTCGCGGATGCCCTCGGCGTAAACCGCGATCACATCGACCTCGGGATTTTCCGCCAGCCAGCCGATGCATTCGCCGACGGTCACGTCTCCCTCGTTGCCGGTCATGACGCACAGGGACGCGCCGATGCCGCGGTTGCGGGCCAAGGTGTATAGATGGGTGCCATACGCGCCGGACTGGCTGGCGATGCCAATGCGCCCCAGCACCGGCCAGCCGCTGTCGAAGGACGACGAGAACGTTGCGTAGTACGATCGGCGGGCGTCGAACACGCCCAGGCAGTTGGGGCCAAGGATGCGCATTCCGTAGCCGCGCGCGGTGGTGATCAT
>DATHNI010000427.1:0-16123 GCA_035486135.1 Acetobacteraceae bacterium | reverse complement strand
CTGGAAGGCGAGGCGCGCGAGATGGGCACGGTGATGGCCGGCATCGCCCGCAGCGTCCGCGCCCACGGCGAACCGCTCGCCGCGCCTGCCGTCCTGCTGTCCGGCGGCGAGACCACCGTCACCATGGGCCACGGTCCCGCCGGGCATGGCGGCCGCAACACCGAGTTCTTGCTCGGCCTCGCTGTGGCGCTGGACGGCGCACCCGGGATCTGGGGCGTGGCCGGCGACACCGATGGCGTGGACGGCATGGATGAAGTCGCCGGCGCCCTGCTGACCCCCGACACGCTGGCGCGCGTGCGGGCCAAGGGGTTGGACCCGCGCCGCATGCTGGCGGGGCACGACAGCCACAGCTTGTTCCAAGCGGCCGGCGACCTGATCGTCACGGGCCCCACCCTGACCAACGTCAACGATTTCCGCGCGATCCTGATCGCCTGAGAGGAAGGAAAGCTCCCCCTCCCCTTGAGGGAGGGGGCAGGGGGAGGG
The DNA here is from genome assembly GCA_035486135.1 of Acetobacteraceae bacterium. Taxonomy (GTDB): domain Bacteria; phylum Pseudomonadota; class Alphaproteobacteria; order Acetobacterales; family Acetobacteraceae; genus JASHVB01. Next base: position 15,640 of record DATHNI010000427.1, on the reverse strand, counting down.
GTTGGTCGGTCCCTGCCGATCGCCCCCTCCCCCACCCCCTCCGTCAAGGGGAGGGGGAGTGTATGACCCGCAGACTCGACGCCCGTAAGGAACCCCTATGGCCACTCGACCCAAGCTGCGTCGCCGCCGGCGCACCAAGATCATTGCTACGCTCGGCCCCGCCAGTTCGACCGTCGAGGTGCTGACGCGGCTGTTCCAGACCGGCGCCGACGTGTTCCGGCTGAATTTCTCGCATGGCACGCACGAGGACCACGCGGCCCGCTTCGCCATGATCCGCGAACTGGAGGAGCGGTTCGACCGCCCGATCGGCATCCTGGCCGACGTGCAGGGACCCAAGCTCCGCGTCGGCACATTCAGCGGCGGGCGAGTGTTCTTGCAGACCGGCCAGCCGTTCCGGTTGGATCTGAACGCCACGCCGGGCGATGCCGGACGGGTGAACCTGCCGCATCCCGAGATCATCGAGGCCGCCTCGATCGGGTCCACGTTGTTGCTCGACGACGGCAAGCTGCGGCTGCGGGTCGAGCGCAAGCGGGCCGACGCGCTGGAGACCGAGGTGGTGGTCGGCGGCCCGCTGTCGGACCGGAAAGGCGTCAATGTGCCGGACGTGGTGCTGCCGATCCCCGCGCTGACCGCGAAGGACCGCGTGGACCTGGAGTTCGCCGTGCAGCACGGCGCCAATTACATCGGCCTGTCCTTCGTGCAGCGGCCCGAGGACGTGGCGGAGGCGAAGAAGCTGGTCGATGGCCGCGCCTGGATCATGGTGAAGCTGGAGAAACCGCAGGCGCTGGAAAACCTCGACGGCATCCTGGAACTGACCGATGCGGTGATGGTGGCACGCGGCGACCTGGGCGTGGAGTTGCCGCCCGAGGAAGTGCCGCTGGCGCAGAAGCGCATCGTCCGGCTGGCGCGGCAGATGGGCAAGCCGGTGGTGGTGGCGACGCAGATGCTGGAGAGCATGATGGCCGCCCCGGCACCCACTCGGGCGGAAGCATCGGACGTCGCCACGGCGGTGTTCGACGGCGCGGATGCGGTGATGCTGTCGGGCGAAACCGCGGCGGGGCAGTACCCGTACGAGGCGGTCAACATGATGGACCGCATCGTCGCGCGGGTTGAGCAAGATGACCTGTGGCGAGCGATGATCGAGGCGTCGCGGCCGGAGCCGGAACATTCAGCGGCGGATGCGATCGCGGCGGCGGCACGGCAGGTGGGACATACGATCGGGGCGAAGGCGATCGTTGCGTTCACTGCCTCGGGCGCCACGGCGCTGCGGGTGGCGCGGGAGCGGCCGGACTCGCCGGTCATCGGGTTGACGCCGCATATCGATACCGCGCGGCGGATGGCTGTGGTGTGGGGTGTGCACGCGGTGGTGATGGCGGACGTGCATTCGATGGGCGAGGCGGTGACCCGCGCGGCACACGTGGCGCGGACCGAGGGCTTCGCGACGCATGGGCAGGAAATCGTAGTGACCGCGGGTGTACCGTTCGGGCATTCGGGCACGACGAATGCGCTGCGCGTGGTGTCGGTGAAGTAGCGGGCGAGCCACCACCCGCGCGCGTGTGTTTTGTGTTTGTGTGTGTGTCATGGCCGGCGAAGGCCGGCCACCCACGACTTTCCTTCGTGGCACACTGCAAAGTCGTGGGTGGCCGGCCTGCGCCGGCCATGACACAAGGGGGACGCTCCGCCTTCAATCACACGGCGGGGCCGAGCAACGGACGCACTTCCTCCGCGAGCAAATGCAGTTGTTCCAGCGCGAGGCTGTTCGGCATTCCCGGCCAATGGATCGAGGCGACGAGGTGGTTCACCCCGAGCCGCCGGTTGAGCAAATTGAGTTGATCCGCGACTTCCGCGGGCGAACCGAGCAGGAAGCGGTCTTCCAGCAGGTCATTGAAGGCGTGATCGAAGTCGTCGCCCTCCGGCATCACCTTGTCCTGACCCCAGGCACGGTAGGCCTTGTACTTCTCCTCGAGATACGGCTGAGCGAGGCGGATCGCCTCGGCGCGGGTCTTCGCCACGAACACCTCGCGCCGCATCGGCACTTCAGTTGGAAACGGCCGGCCGTATTCGTCGAGCGCGCGCTTGTACAGATCCATCTGCCGCTCGATCGTTGCGAGCGTGTTGTGCGGGTTGATGTACCAGCAGTCGCCAAGCCGGGCCGCGCGCCTGATCGCGACGTCGGCGTTGGCACCGATCCAGATCGGCGGGGTTGGCTTCTGTAGCGGCTTCACCGGACAGGTCGCATTGTCGAGTTCGAAATCCGACCCCTTCATGGTGACGAAGTCTTCCGTCCATAGCCGGCGGATGGCCGCGAGGCATTCCTCGAAGCGGGCGCCAAGCTTGCCGCGCGGCACGCCGAACGCCTTGAACTCGACGTCGCGGTAGCCGATGCCGGCGCCGAACACGAGTTTTCCCCCAGACAGCAGATCGAGCGTCGCCAATTGCTCTGCCAGATCGAGCGGCTTGTGCAGCGGCACCAGCACCAGGCCGCAGATGATCCGCAGCCGCGGCGCGATCGCCGCGCAATAGGACAGGAACGGGATCTGCTGCACGGACTCGAACGGATGCGCGCTGAAATGCGAGCCCTTGACGATGCCGTCGAAGCCGAGGCTGTCGGCGGCGCGCACCAGGTCGAGATCGTCGCGCAGGTGTTGCTCCGTGTCGCCCGGCGGATGCTGGCCACGCACGATCAGGCTGAGTTTCATCGGTTGGGTTCCTCGGCGTTGCCCGTGTCGGCTGGTTGGTGCCTCGCCCTGCCGGTCTTGTCGAGGGCCAGGCCGGCGTGGCGGCGTTTGGGTGCGTGGGCTTGGTGGGCGCCGTGACGGCGCGGATGATGCGCGCGAGGCGAACAGCAGGGAGACACGCGAACAGCAGGAAGATGCGCTAACAGCAGGAAGACACGCTGACAGCACGAAGACACCGGGCCCTTCGCGTGGCACCTGCGACCGCGCCGTCCCATCTGGGCGGGCGGACCTCGCGGTGTATAATCCCCACCTACGCAGGGCGGAGAACCAGGTATGCATTTGTTCAGGCAGCACGCGGTGAAGGACCTCGCATCCACCGCAAGCACGATTCCGGTGATCGACTACGGTCCGTATTTCGCCGGCGAACCGGGCGCGTTGGAGCGCCTGGCGGAAGAGCTGCGTTATGCCTGCGAGAACATCGGGTTCTTCTATGCCCTGAACCACGGCGTGAAGCAGGACCTGATCGACCGCGGGTTCGCCGCCTCGCGCCGGTTCCATGCGCTGCCGCTGGAAACGAAGATGGCGCTGCGGCTCAACGAGAACAACATCGGCTACCTGCCGATGAATTTTTCGGTGCAGGGCGCGTCCACCGTGCACAAGGCGACCAAGCCGAACCAGAACGAGAGCTTCTTCGTCAGCTACGACCGCGAGGCCGGCCACCCCTCGGTGCGTGCCGGGGTTCCACTGCGTGGACGCAACCAGTGGCCGGACGGCGTGCCGGGGATGCGCGAGGACATGATGGCGTATTTCCATGCGCTGGAGGCCATGTGCGACCGCATGCTGCCGCCGTTTGCGGTGGCGCTGGATATGCCGGAGGACTTCTTCGCCCCATTCTTCGCCAACGAGGCGCACGCCAACCTGCGTTTCCTGCACTACCCGCCGCAGGAGGACATGAGCGACAACACCTTCGGCACCGCGCCGCACACCGACAACAGTTTCATGACCGCGCTGGCACGCACCGACGTGCCCGGTCTGGCGATCCGCCTGCCGTCGGGCGAGTGGCTGCCGCCACCGATCATCCCAGGCACGTTCCTGATCAACCTCGGCAACATGATGCGGCGGTGGTCGAACGATCGTTTCCTGTCCACGCCGCACGGGGTGATCAACGAGTCCGGCACCGACCGCTATTCGATCGCGTATTTCCACAGCCCGAACCCGGACAGCACGATCGAGTGCGTGCCAAGCTGTGTGTCGGCCGGCAATCCGCCGCGCTATGAGCCTACGGTGTATCGCGACCTGGTGCTGGAGTTCTATCGCAAGAACTACTTCCACCAGCGCGGCCATGAGTCGGACGCGGCAAAATTGGTTGCGGCTGAATGACGCAATTCAATAACCTCTCCCGCTTCGCGGGAGAGGTCGATGGTGCGAAGCACCGAGGGTGATCGGGCCGGCACGTAAGCAGGTAGAGCGTGCCGACCCGATCACCCTCACCCTCGCCGCTGCGCGTCTCGACCTCTCCCGCGCAGCGGGAGAGGTCTACCAAGAGGAATCCACAATGAAAGCCTATGAAGCAATCGCACAGTCCCTCCTCGCCGAGGGCGTTACCGACTTCTTTGGCCTGATGGGCGACGGCAACATGTGGCTGTGGGGCGCGCTGTGCCGCAACCCCTCGGTCAAGCCGTACAACGCCCGGCATGAGTCGATGGCCGTCTCCATGGCCGACGGCTACACGCGCACGACAGGCAAGATCGGCGTGGCGATGGTGACCTGCGGGCCCGGCCTGACGCAGTGCGGCACCTCGCTGATCGCGGCGTATCGCGGCAAGACGCCGCTCGTCGTGATCGCCGGCGAAATCGAGCCCGGGGCGAAGAACAAGACGCAATCGATGGACCAGCGCCGCTTCGTCGAAGCGAGCAGCGCGCGGTTCTTCACGGTGACCAGCCTCGACAACATGGCGGAGGAAATCGCCGAGGCATTCTACGCCGCGCGCACCGGCCGCGGGCCTGTCGTGCTCAACCTGCCGATGCATCTGCAGGAAGAAAGCCTCGACTGGGACTACGAGTATCGCCCGTCCACTGAATTCCTGCCGCCGCGCATGGAAACCCCCAGCCCGGACTTGCTGGCGCCGGTCATCGAGAAGCTGATCGCCGCGGAACGCCCGGTCATCATCGCCGGCCGCGGCGCGCGCGCGGCCAACGCCAAGGAGGAAATCCTCAGCCTGGCCGATCGCGTCGGTGCCTTGCTGGCAACCTCGCTGCAAGGCAAAGGCTTTTTCGCCGGCCAGCCCTGGGACATCGGCATCGCCGGCGCGTTCGCCTCCGCCCCGTCGGAGCAATTGCTGGCGGACGCCGACTTCGTATTGGGGGTCGGCGCGGAGCTTGGCTACTACACCACGGAAGGCGGCCTGCTGTTCCCGTCAGCCGAGGTCGCGCGCATCGACATCAAGCCGATGCCGGAGGAAATCGGCGTCATCCCTGGTCTGTATGTGCAGGGCGACGGCCGCAAGGCGGTGGCCGCGATCAATGAAGCTCTGGAAGCGCGGCAGGTGCGCAAGGAAGGGTTTCGCAACGCTGCCACGAAGGCCGTGCTCGACGCCCCGCCGCATCGGTTCGAGGCGCCGAAAGATGGCCTGGATCCGCGAGCGCTGGCTCGCAACCTCGGTGCCGCGCTGCCCAATGGTGCACTGCTGACGGTCGGCGCAGGCCACTTCTTCTCGTGGATCGGCATGTACACGCCGCTGCCGGAAGGGGTGGAGATCCAGTATTCGTACGGCTTCGGCGCGGTGGGCCAGGGGATCGGCGTGGCGATCGGCACCGGCGCCGGCAATCCCGGCCGCCAGCACATCGCGGTCGAGGGCGACGGCAGCCTGATGTTCAACCTCCAGGAATTGGAAACAATCGTCCGCCACAAGATGCAAATGGTTCTGGTGGTGTGGAACGACGCCGGCTATGGCGCCGAAGTTCACAAGCTGGTCGCCAAGGGCTTCGACGAGAAACTGGCGCAGTGGGAATCGCCGGACTTCGTAGCCCTGGCCAAGGCATTCGGCGGCGACGGCATCTTGCTGAAGGACCCCTCGGAACTCGGCGGCGCGATTGCCGAGGGTCTGCGCAAGGGCGGTCTCTACCTGGTCGACGCACGCGTGTCGCCGACCACGCCGACGGATCCGTATGCGAAGGTGCATTTCGGTATCGAAAGCCATGCGCCTCTGCTGCGCCCGATCGCGTAGCCGCCGATGCATTTCGAAGGCGAGTTCCGCGTTCCCGGCAAAGCGGACGACGTGATCCGCCGCTTCGCCGACGTGCCGCGCATGGCGCGCTGCGTGCCAGGCGCGAGGCTTGAACAGCAGGCCGACGATGGCTCATGGCCCGGTGCGATGGTGGTATCGTTCGGCCCGAAGAAGATCAGCTTCAAGGGCCGCGTCGCTTGCGACTTCGACTTCGCGGCGAAGACCGGCGCCCTGCATGGCCGCGGCGCCGCGGACATGCGGGCCGCGCGGATTGGCGTGAAGGTCGCATTCGCATTGCGCGACGATGCTGATGCCGGCGAACCTGCGACCATCGTCAAGGTCACGTCGGATGCCGAACTTGGTGGTGTGCTGGCGGACTTCGCACGCACCGGCGGGGTCGCGGTGGCCAATGTCATCATGCAGGATTTCGCGCGCCGTGCGACGGAGGAGTTCGCCAGGGACGCCGCGCCGCCGGCTGCGGCACCCGCCTCTACAGCCGCAGCGGCCGATGCATCCGCGGCGCCGGACTCAGCGGCACCGGAAGCACGCGACGCATCGGCACCGGAAGCACGCGACGCAGCCCGACCGGCAGCGCCCGGGACGCCTGCGCCGGCAACGCGCGCTCCCGCGACACCGGAGACGTCCCAGGCCGTGGCGCCAGCGACCCTGTCCGCGCACGGCGTGCTGTGGGCGGTGCTCAAATACAAGCTGCGGCAACTGGCAGCCTGGCTCGGCTTCCGCGCAAAGGACGCATGATGACAAACCAACGCAAGCGGCTGCTGCTGGTACAGGCCTTCTCCTTCGCGGAAGGTGCGCGGCACTACCTGCGGCCTGCCGACGGGCGGCAGGAGGCGCAGTTGATGAACCACGCCGAACTCGCGCCGTTGCTGGCCGACGTGGACTGGGACCTGCATCCCGGTCCGCTGGCGCCGCAGGGCGACGGCTACGTGGAGACGCGTGAGGAATTCGCTCGCGTCGGCGTCGCACGTCTGCCGATCGTGCGCGAGGCCTGTGAAAGCGGCCGCTATGACGCGATCGTCTTGCTCGGTGGCGGCGACCCGGGGTTCATCGAGGCGCGCGAGATCGCCCAGCGCCATAACATTCCGGTCACCGCCTGCGCGCACGCGCAGATGCACATCGCGGCGATACTGGGCAACAAGTTCAGCGTGATCGACATCTCCGAAGCGCACAACATGCACTACTATAACCTGGTGGTGCAGTATCGCTGCGTGGAGAAATGCGCCTCGATCCGCTGTATCGATTTTCCGCTGCCGCGCGCGAGCAATCCCGACGTGCGGCCGATCGGCGAGGAAAAAGCCAACGCGGAACGCGGGGCCCGGTCCGAAATGCTGGAACGGTCGATGACCGAAGCGGTCGCGGCGATCGAACAGGACGGGGCCGAGGTCATCATCCTGGGGTGCTCTGCGACGTTCTGGATGCAGCCATACTTGCAAAAAGAGCTGCACGCATTGGGCTGGGAGGTGCCGGTGCTGGAAGGCTATCGCGCGGCGATCGGCATGGCGAAACTGCTGGCAGGGCTTGGCGTTTCCGTCAGCGGCCTAGCCTATCCACGCGACAAACCGGCGAAGTGGCGAAGGAAGAAGGTGTTTTGATTGTCTAACACCTCTCCCGCGGGAGAGGTTACTGTAATTGAGGAGACTGAACATGGACCGCATCGACCTGCGCTCGGATACGGTGACGCTGCCTTCGGACGCGATGCGCACGGCGATGGCGCGCGCACCGGTCGGCGACGACCAGTACGGCGAGGACCCCTCCGTCAACCAATTGCAGGACCGCGTGGCGGACTTGCTCGGCAAGGAAGCCGCGCTGTTCGTGCCCAGCGGCACGATGGCCAACCAGATTGGCCTGAAGCTGCTGACCCGCCCTGGCGATGACGTGATCGTCGGCGAAGAAGCCCACGTGGTTTGGCACGAGTCCGGTGCGGCCGCGGCCAATTCCGGCGTGCAGTTCACCACCGTCGGCAGCGGCGGCCTGTTCACCGCGGCCGACCTGCGTGCCGCCTGCAAACCGCAAGGCCATATCGTGTTCCCGCCCACCACGCTGGTGACGATCGAGAATACCCACAACCGTGGTGGCGGCGTGGTCTTTCCGCAGGACGACGTGAACGAGATTTGCCGCACCGCGCGCGACCTTGGGTTGGCGAGCTACCTCGATGGGGCGCGACTATTCAACGCCGCGATCGCGAGCAATCGCTCCCTGGCCGAACTGGCCGAGCCGTTCGACGTGGTGTCGGTCGCGCTGTCGAAGGGCCTCGGCTGCCCGGTCGGCAGCTTGATCGCCGGACGCAAGGCGGATATCGCCCGGGCGGTACGCGCGCGGCGGATGTTCGGGGGCGCGATGCGGCAGTCGGGGATTCTCGCCGCCGCCGGGCTGTACGCGCTGGACCACAACATGACGCGCCTGGCGGACGATCATGCCAATGCGCGGATCCTGGCCGAGCGGATCGCGGGCACACGGGCGCGGATCGACCTTGCGGCAGCGCAGAGCAACATCGTGATCTTCCACCTGCCGGAGCCGCTGCCGGACGCGGCTGGCATCGTGCGTCAGGCGTTGGAACAGGGTGTGCTGGTGTCGGCCTTTGCCACAAGGACCGTGCGCGCCGTCACCCATTTGAACGTCACGGCAGCGCAGTGCCGGCATGCCGCGGACGTGCTTGCCGCGATCATCGGAAGCTGACCCGCCGGCGTGCATGCCGCACCGCCGTCCGTGCTTCCCGGCCCTTCTGATACATATAGGTACTGACAGGATGATGCGACCGATCCGTCGGGCTTTCGCGATTGCGGTTCTGTGCGTGGCTGCCCTGCTGCCGGTCGACAGCAGCGCGGCCGGCGCCGGCAAGGCCTCCATCGAAACGTTCGTCACAAGGGCAATCCGGCCGGTGATGGAGCGATATGGCGTTCCCGGGATGGCGGTGGGAATCATCGTCAAGGGTCAAACCTACGTCTACGACTATGGCGTGGCGTCAACGGCGACAGGGAGGCCAGTCACCAGCAGCACGCTTTTCGAAATCGGCTCGGTCAGCAAGACGTTCACCGCGACCCTCGCCGCCTATGCGCGGACCGGTGGCGCACTGTCATTGTCCGATATGGCGAGCGAGCACCTGCGATCCCTGCGCGGCAGCAGCTTCGACGAGGTGAGTCTGCTGGATCTCGGCACCCATATGTCGGGCCTTCCGTTGCAGGTCCCCGACAACATCACGAACAACGCGCAACTCATGGAGTATTTGCGGAGCTGGAAGCCGGAGCACGCGCCGGGAACCTACCGGACCTATTCCAATCTGGGCATCGGATTGCTCGGCATGATCGCTGCGAGCAGCATGCACGGGGACTTCGCCGCGCTGATGCAAGACAAGGTGTTCTCCGGCCTGGGCATGCAGCACACTTACTTTGATGTTCCGGTATCAGAATGGGATAATTACGCGCAAGGGTACACGGCGACGAACATCCCGATCAGGATGGTGCCTGGCGTCCTTGCGCCGGAAGCATACGGCATCAAGACAACCGCCGGGGACATGCTTCGCTTCATCGCAGCCAACATGGGCATGCTGGACATCAACGAGCGCCTGCAACATGCGATTGCCGGCACGCACGCGGGCTACGATCGGATCGGCAGCATGACGCAGGATCTGATCTGGGAGCAATACGATGATCGGGTTGGATTGAAGGAGTTGCGGGAGGGGAATTCGGACAGGATGCTTTTGCAAGCCAATCCGGCGACCAGACTCGACCCTGCTGCGCCCCCACGGGATCACGTCCTGATCGACAAGACCGGATCGACGAACGGCTTCTCGACCTATGTGGCGTTCATTCCCGCGAAAAAGACCGGCATCGTTATACTGGCCAATAAGAGATACCCGAACGATGCACGAGTGACCGCCGCCTACGCGATACTGACGCGGCTGGACGACGACGCGTCGAAAGACTGACGGGACCTCTCCGGCGCGTTCAGGGCGTAGGGCATTTTCACTGTAACTGGAATCCGTTCGCCTCGTCATCCAGGCGAAAGCGAGGACCCATGTTGCTTGGGTCCCCGCTTTCGCAAGAATGACGAATAGGCACCGGTCGCCAAACCATGTGAAATGGCCGCAACGTCAGGCCGGCGGCGGCGCATCGTCGGCAAGGTCAAAACCGTCCGGCAACGTATCGTCGGGCTCGACTGTGAACGTCGCGCTGCCGCTGTAGAACGCGCTGCCGGACACGCGCACACGGAACGCCCGGCGATCCGCCAGCCGTTGTTCCGCGATGACCTCGCCGGTAAACGGCACGCCGGTGGGACCGGCGAAGCGCCGTTGCTCGCCCGGCCGCACTTGGCCGCGTGCGGCATCGACAGCGAGGCGGGCAGTGACGCCGCTGCCGGTGGGACTGCGATCGATCTGGCCCTCGCCGAAGACACAGAGGTTGCGGCTGATCCCATCCTGCGCGGGAGCGTCGCCGGTCAGGATGGTGCCGTAGAGAAAGCCGAGGTCCGGCTCGGCCGGATGCCGAACCGTGTGCCGGGCGCGGATCGCATCGGTGACGGCACGCGCCGCGGCGCGTTGTTGCCCGATCGGGGTAACCGCGAGATCGATCCCCAGCCGCGATGCCGGCAGGATGGCATAGAACGCGCCGCCATAGCCGATGTCGCACATGACACGACCGAACGCCGGCACCTCGACCGTCAGGTCGAGCGAAGCGGCAAAGCCCGGCACACTGTCGAAGGCCACCCGCGCACCCGCTTCGGTAACGTGTACATCAACCGGGCCACACGGACATTCCAGCACGAAGTCCGCGCTTCCGTCATGCAATGGCACGCGCCCACTGTCCACCGCCCACCGCCCAAGCGCGACCGTGGCATGCCCACACATCGTGCTGAACCCGGAGTGGTGCATGAACAGCACCCCGAGTGTTGCACTCGGCACCGACGCAACGACCGGCAGCGCGCCGTACATCTCGGGGTGGCCGCGTGGTTCCAGCATCAGCCGGCGGCGATGCACATCCAACCGGGCCATGGCGTCGGCACGCTTCGCCAGGACCGTGTCGCCACGCGGTTCCGGAAACCCGTCGAGCACGATGCGCACCGGTTCTCCGGCCGTGTGCATGTCGATCACGCGATAGCTGGCGAGCGCACGCGGCGGAACGTCCATACGGTCTCCTTTCGCTATATTATAGCAACCGCCTTTAAGGTTGACGTACCGGCACCGGCCGCCCCGTCGTCATGGCCGGGCTTGACCCGGCCATCTGTCGCGCCACCGGTGCCGCGATAGACGGCCGGGTCAAGCCCGGCCATGAGGATGGGGCGGCCGATGCGACTAGCCGCCAGTCAGCCTTTCGGGCGCCTGGTATTACGCACGCTGCTACGCCCGCCGCGTCAACCTCCGGGGTCGGTAAAGTAGGGATCGGCCGGCCCCCACCTGACCACCTGCGGACCGCCGCCATTCGGATTTGTCACCAGCGCATGCTCCCAGTACGTACCGCGCAGATTCGGCGCGACGCCAACCGGAGCAGAAGTGCAGGCAGCGAGAAAGACTGCCGTTGCCAGCGCGAAGGTCGCTCGCCAGAGCGCGCCCAGTCGTGTGGTACTGCCCTCGTCCGGTCGTGGTTTGCGCATAGCGCGTTGCTCCTGGCACCGGGCAGCCGGATTCGGCCGCCGCTGCAATTCGATTCCTTATGTGGGTGCCAACGCCTGCAAATCCTCCAGCGCTGCGGCGAATTCGAACATGAAGTCCTGTACCACCGCACCGCAGGAACGCACCTCTTCCACGAGTCCGACGCCCTGCCCGACATAATAGTTCACCAACGCACGCGCCTTTTGATTGCCCGACGCCACGGCCGCGTCGATACGCTTCATGGCCGGCCCCGACAGCAGACTCTGCAACGGCATCGGCAGCGGGCCGGGACTGTCCGGCGCGTCCCACGCATCGGTCCACGCGGAGCGCAACTGGCGCGCCGGCTTCCCGGTGCGGCACCGCGAACGGAGCGTGTCGCGCGAGCGCGCCGCCACCATCTTCTCGCGGAACACGTCGCTGGTTTCCGCCTCCACGGTGGCGAGCCAGACGGAGCCGGTCCACGCACCCGCCGCGCCCATCGCCATGCCGGCGGCCATCTGCCGCCCGGTCATGATGCCGCCTGCCGCCAGCACCGGGATCTCGCACCCCATGGCGCGCACGGCGCGTACCACCTCGGGGATCAGCACCATGGTGGAGACCTCGCCGCAATGACCGCCCGCCTCGGTACCCTGTGCGACGATGATATCCACGCCGGCGGCGGCCTGGCGGACCGCGTGCTCTTTCGCTCCGACGAGGGCGGCGCATGGAATGCCGGCCGCGCGGGAGCGTTGCAGCATGGACGGCGGCGGCACGCCCAGGGCGTTGGCGATCAGCCGGATCGGATGACGGAACGCTACATCCATAAGCTGTTCGCCGGTGTCGCTCTGGAACGGCACCGGCGCGTCGGCATTCGCCAGCGCGGTAGCAGAGATCGGTCGGTCAGGATCGATGTCGAAGCGCCGCAGCAGGTCCGCGACGAACTGCCGATGTTGCTCCGGGATCTGCGCGGCGGCATCCCGCGCTGTGGTGCCGGGTTCGGTGCGGATGGCGAGATTTTCCGGAATGAGCAAGTCGACGCCATAAGGCCGGCCGTCACACTGCGCGTCGATCCAGCGGAGCTCGGTTTCCAACTCATCGGGGGAATAGCTTGCCGCACCAAACACCCCGAAGCCGCCGGCCTTGCTGACCGCGGCAACGACGTCGCGGCAGTGGCTGAACGCGAAGAGCGGAAAGTCGATGCCCAGTGTCGTGCAAAGGCGGCTGTTCATGCTCTTTTTTTCTCGCAAGTTTCAGGCGGCGCGTTGGTGGCCCAAGGCTCGTAAGGCCGCTTCTGGTTCGCGGGCTATGATCGTCATAAGTGCCCGGGCACTCGGGTCCATCAGCGTGCGGCCCTGCTCCCAATTTTGCAGGGTCGCGACAGGAACATGAATCGCGTCGGCGAACTGCCGCTGCGACATGCCGAGCCGTTTGCGGATGATCGCCGGCGAGATGATGTCCTCCTCCCGGATGTCCTCGTCAGGATCGTAGCCTTCGTCGCGCATGTGGCGGTGGATGTCGTCTTCGGTCGTGGCGTCGATCCTGGCGAGATCGACGTCGGGCTTCCGCGCCATGATTGCAGCGAGGGTCATCTTCTGCTGTGCCACAGTCTGCGATCCCTTCCACTTGCTTGCCACGCACTGATGATCCAGCGAACACCGGGACGATCAGTGTAGATCACAACATAGACACGGCCATCGATCTCTCCGATGGCGCGCACACGGTCCTCGCCATAGTCTCGCCGGATGTCAGCGGCTTCGATCGTACGACCGGCGAAAACGCGCGCAGCGTGATCGAACCCGAACCCACGCTCTCGCCGCGTTCCTCGTGCTTCGCAGGGTCCCAATCGAATTCCACAGGTGAAGGTAATGCTCCCATCTATCCGCTTCAAGCGGACAGATGAAAGCCTTCACAGCCCCAATTCCCCCTGCCGGTCCACCTTGCGCGCGCCATCCGCCGTGGCTCCCACCTCGCCGTCGGCGAAACGCAGCCTTACCCGCGCACCGGGCTTGACCGCGGCGGCGCTGGTCAACGGGTGCCCGGCCGAATCGGATACCAGCGCGTAACCGCGTTGCAGCACCGCCAGCGGCGACAGCGATTCGAGCCGCGCCCCGGTCCCCTCCAGCCGCGCCCGCGCCTCCCGCAATCCAGCGCGGAGCGGAGCATCACTCAGCCGGCCCAGCGTACGGTTCGCCCGGTTGTGAATGGCCGACACCGCCTGGCGCAGGCAGGCGATCAGCTTGTGCCCGCTCAGGTCCAGAGCAGACTGGCGGGTTGCCACAAGGTTGGGCAAAGCCAGCAGCAGGCGGGTGCCGCGTTCCTGCACACGCTCGCGCCACTTCAGGATGAGCGCCGGCAGATCCGGCAGCCGGCGCTCCACCGCAACCAGCGCGGTGCGGCGCTTGTCCACCAGGTTGGGCAACGCCAGGATCAGCCGCTCGGCCCGGTCGTCCAGCCGCTGCCGCGCGGTGCCGAGCAATGCCGGCAGGTCGGGCAGGCCCCGTTCGGCGCGCGACAGCCGCAGGCGGCGGTCCTGCGTCACACGGTTCAGGCCGCCGATCAGCCGCGCCGCCTTATGCTCCAGGTCGGCCACGAGGTCGGCCCGCGCCGGCACCGCCAACTCGGCGGCGGCGGTGGGCGTCGGGGCACGACGGTCGGAGACGAAGTCGATCAGCGTGGTGTCCGTCTCGTGCCCGACCGCGGAGATCAGCGGGATACGGCAGGCGGCGACGGCGCGGATGACGATCTCCTCGTTGAAGGCCATCAGGTCTTCCAGGCTGCCGCCGCCCCGGGCGACGATCAGCACGTCCGGGCGCGGCACGCGGCCGCCGGCCGGCGATTTGTCGAAGCCGGCATCCGCCGGGAGGGCGTCGAAGCCGGCGATGGCGGCGGCGATGCGTTCGGCGGCGCCCTCGCCCTGCACCGGCACCGGCCAAAGCAATAGCGTGCGAGGGAAGCGGCGGGCGAGCGTGGTGCGGATGTCCTGGATCACCGCGCCGCGCTCGCTGCTGACCACGCCGATGACCGAGGGAAGTACCGGCAGCGCGCGCTTGCGGTTGGCGTCGAACAGGCCCTCGGCGGCAAGGCGGACGCGCAGCATCTCGATGCGGGCGAGCAAGGCGCCGGCACCAGCGTATTCCATGCGCTCGACGATGAGCTGGTAGGAGGAGCGCTCGCCGTAGGCCGAGATGCGGCCGGTGGCGATCACTTCGACCCCATTCTCCGGCACCATGCCGAGGCCGCGAACGGCGGTCTTCCACACCACGCCGGCGAGCTTGGCGCCTTCGTCCTTCAGCGAGAAGTAGATGTGGCCGGAGGGGTAGCGCTTGAGTTCGGTGATTTCGCCGCGCACCCGGACGCGGCCGAAATTGCCCTCCAGCGTGCGCTTCACCGCGCCGGAGATCTCCGACACGGTGTATTCGGGCACGTTCGAAGCGGCGGGGGCGCGAAGGTCGTCCATGGCGGGAGAGTATGCGATGACGGCGCGGCCGACGAGGTGGCTGGAGGCGGGAGTCACCAGAGGCGGGATACGCCGTAGGCGTCGAGACGTGGATCGGCGCTGACCAGCGTCACGTGCTCCGCCAGGGCTTGCGCGACCAACATCCAGTCGGACGGGTCCTTATGATGGAACGGCATAGTGGCCAGCCTCGCCGCGTGATGGACTTCGATCGGCAGCACGGCGATGTCGTTCTTTTGCGAGCCGGTATCCCAGAACCCCTCAGAGCTCCCGTTCAGACGGTACTTGCCGAGGCTCATCTTGATTGCAATTTCCGAGTGGCTGGCAGGACTGATGCAAACCTCGTTGCTGCCACTCTCGATCGCCCGGCGCGCTTGAGGATCGTCGAGCACGAACCAGAGGACGGCATGTGTATGAGGTAGAACCTTCAAGGCACATAGTCCTTGAAACGATCGAGAACGGCGCCGTCGCCATTGTCCAGAATCTCTAACATCCCCTTGCAGACGCCCGCCTTCCGGTGCGGCCGTGGGACAGCCTCGGGCACGATGCGAGCGACATGCCGTCGCCGTCGGTCAGCACGATCTGGTCGCCAGGTTCGAGCATGCCCACCAGCGCCGCGAGCTGTGCAGATGCCTGCTGGATAGAAACCGTGCGCACCACAATCACCTCCTCGGCTGCCGTTCACCGCGGATCGTCCA
>DATHNI010000426.1:0-5883 GCA_035486135.1 Acetobacteraceae bacterium | reverse complement strand
GCAGACTGTGTGAAAACTCAGGTGCGGCGAGACACAACGGAACTTTCAATTGCCTCGGACGCCATATAGGCACGAATGATTCTAGGTTGGCGCCATGCGCGATAACGATATTGCTTGTTGCCGTTACGGCACAGAGTTTTCACACGATCTGCTTGATTTTTGCACGAAGGCAGCCGGGGGGCGAACCCGAAGGACGGCCAGATCGGTTGTCCTCTGGGAAATGTCGGCGAAGAGCTATATGAAGACGCGGTTCCGGCGATCCAGGGAAAAGGAGGACAACATGCGAGTGATGAGAGCAAGCGAACTCAAAGGCTATGAATATTTGGAGCTGGTTGATCTTCCGAGACCGGACGTTTCGGATGGCAAGGTGCTCGTGCGGATGACTGCCGCGGGCGTGACGCCTCTCGACCACACTATCTTGTTTGGCCGATATCACGGAGCGAAGGCGCCGCTGGTTCTGGGGAACGAAGGAGCGGGCGTCGTAGAGGAAGGTGGCGGACCAGAGTTTCCGGCCGGTTCGCGGGTGATGTTCACCGGACCTTATGGTGTTTCAGAGGATGGGACGTACAGCGAATGGCTTGCCGTGCGAAAGCAGCACCTTTGCCTGATACCAGAGGGTATCGATGACGCAAGCGCCGCGGGGATTCCAGTCGCGTATCTAACGGCGCAGATCACCCTTAGCCTCGCTGGCTTTCAGGCAGGCAAAACTGTGCTGGCTCCCGCAATCGGAGGATCGGTCGGCAATGCAGTTACGCAACTGGCGCGTACTTTGGGTGCCAAGCACGCGATCTCCAGCACAACCAATCACACAAAGGCCATGGAGGCGAAGGCGCTCGGGTTCAGCGAGGTCATTGATGGCTCCTCCGAGACTCTAAGCGGTGGAGTGCGTCGTATCACGGACGAGAACAGCGTGGATATCGTGATCGATGCCATTGGGGGCGAAGTCTTCAGCGAGGCGCTGGCAACCCTTGCGCCCGGCGGCACCCTCATCACGCTCGGCTATTCAGCAGGCCGCAAAACGACCATCGATGTCACCGATGTGATCTAGAAGAGTGCCACGATCAAAGGCTTTATGCTGTTCGCTCAGCCCCCCGCAACTTGGGAGGAAGCGTGGAAGACCATCTTCCGACTGCTTCAATCCGGTGGAATCAAGCCAATCGTGGCTAAAACTTTCTCGCTGGCCGAGGCGGCTGATGCTCTGCGCTACCTTGTCGAGAACCGGCCGTTCGGCAGAGTCGTCCTAACCATCTGAAGGCTTTGATAGCCTTCTTCGCCGTGAAGGCAAAAGCCCGTAAACCATGCACCAGGGCTCGGCGTCGGCCGGACACGACCGAGCCCGCCCCCGGAACGAGAAAGAGCGTTACGAATTTCTTGATTTTCGCACCAAGCCAAGCGTCTGCGTTCCACCCTCAGCGGCTGCCCAAAGGTATCTTCCTCCGCGGCTAAACCGGGCCTGTTAGAGCAGTGAGGCTGGACGATCTCTGTCACAACCAGTCAGAACTCTGTGCAGAGGCATTAGCCTCTTGCGCGGCAGGCAGGAGATCGCTGCGCCTCTGGCTCGCAATGACCAGGACAACCCGGTCCCGCAATCCCCGCCCCACTGTCTCGACCGCCCCGCCACGCCTCGCTACGCTCCGCCCGAGAGAGGACCACAGCAGGATGATCGACAAGTTCGTCGCCTCGATGGCAGACGCGATGGCCGGGATCGAGGACGGGGCCACAATCCTGGTCGGCGGCTTCGGCGATGTCGGCGCACCAGCCGCGCTGCTTGACGGTCTCGCGGCAGAAGGCGTGTGCGACCTGACCGTCGTGCTCACCGCCGGCGGCCGTGACGGCAGCAAGATCGAGCGCCTCCTCGAACTCGGCCGTATCCGCAAGATGGTGTGCAGCTTCGTCCGCCCCGCCAGCCTGGCCGCACGTTTGTTCCTGCAAGGCGCGCTGGAGCTGGAGATCGTGCCGCAAGGCACGCTGGCGGAACGGGTCCGCGCCGCCGGCGCCGGCATCGAGGCGTTCTTCACCCCCACCGCCGCCGACACCATCCTCGCCGAGGGCCGCGAAACCCGTGTCATCAACGGCAAGAACTGCCTGATCGAGTATCCGCTGCGCGGCGACGTCGCGCTGATCGAGGCCTGGCAGGCGGACCGCTGGGGCAACCTGACGTTTCGCGAAAGTGCGCGGAACCTCAACCCGGTGATGGCGATGGCCGCCGCGCTGACCATCGCCGAGACCCGCCATGTCGTTGCGCTAGGCGACATTCCGCCGGAACACGTGCACACGCCGGGGCCGTTCGTGCATCGCGTCATCCACGTGCCGGAGTGAAGGACACGCCAATGGCCGACAGTGAATTCCAGCCGCTGGACCGGATCGGCATCGCCAACCGGATCGCGCGCGACATTCCGGAAGGTTGGTTCGTTAACCTCGGCATCGGCATCCCGACCGCCGTGTCAGACTGCGTGCCGGCGGATCGCGAGGTGATCTTCCATGCCGAGAACGGCGTGATCGGCATCGGTCCCGCGCCGGCGCCCGACGCGGTGAACCCGTATCTGATCAATGCCGGCGTGCAGCACATCACGCTGCGCACCGGCGGCGCCTATGTCCACCATGCCGACAGTTTCGCCATCGCGCGCGGCGGACACCTCGATCTTTGCGTACTGGGCGCGTTCGAGGTTTCCGAGACCGGCGACATCGCCAACTGGGCGCGCGCGCCCGACGAGCCGGTGAAGCAGGTCGGCGGCGCGATGGACCTCGCGATCGGCGCGAAGCGGTTATGGGTGGCGATGGAACACGTCACCAAGGAGGGCGCGTCGCGCATCGTGCGGTCGTGTTCGTATCCGCTGACCGCGAAGGGCGTGGTGCGGCGGGTCTACACCAATCTCGCGGTCCTGGACGTCACGCCGCGCGGCTTCGTGGTGCGCGAGATGGTGCCGGGTTTGACATTCGAGGCGTTGCAGGCACGGTCTGCGGCGACGCTGCATCGGGAGGCAGGACCATGATCACCGCCATTGAAATCCGCGACCGGGAGAGTTTTGTGCCCGGCGCCGAGTTCGGCGCGACCGGCGCCTATACGCGGCTGAACGGCACCGCGTTCGGCGAACTGGATCCGTCGCATCCCGGCAATCGCGGCATCGCGCTGCTGGACAAGGCGCCGCGCAATGCGCGCGGTCGCGTCGAGTACCGCAGCGACTTCGTCATCCTGCGCCCGACCGATGCGGCGCGCGGCAATGGCCGCGTCCTGTATGAAGTGAACAATCGCGGCCGCATCATGCTGTTCGCCAATATGTGCGCCGGAGCAGCGGGCAACACACCGCAGAGCGCGGCGGATCTCGGCAACGCCTTCCCGTTGCGGCTGGGGTATTCGCTGGTGTGGTCGGGGTGGGATCCGGGCGCTCCAAAAACCACCGGATTGTCGCTGGACGTGCCGGAGGCAAGCGACGGCGGAAAGCCCATCGTGCGGCGCATCCGCGAGGAGTTCGTGTCCGGCACGCGCCTCGGCGTATTGCAGGCGTTCCGCTTGTCGCATGAAGCCGCCAGCACGACCGCAACGCTGACGGTGCGACGCTCGCAAACCGCGCCACGGCAGGAGGTCCCATTCGAATTCGTCGACACCCGGTCGGTGCGGTTGCTGCCGGAGGGGACTCTGCCAGAACAAGGGTCGATCTACGAACTGTTTTACGATGCCACCAAACCGCGCGTGCTCGGCATCGGCTTTGCCGCGACGCGCGACCTGATCAGCCATCTGCGGCGGCACGGCGTGGACGTATTGGGCCGGCCGGTGACGCACACCCTGGCCTTCGGCATCTCCCAGGCCGGCCGCTACCTGCGCGACCACATTGCGCAGGGCTTTAATGCGGATGAAGACGGCGCGCGCGTGTTCGACGGGGTGTTCACCCATGTCGCCGGCATCGGCCGCGTGTTCCACAATACGCCGTTCGCCCAGCCGTTCCGCACCCGCACCTGGCACGAGGACCACAATTTTCCGGAGGTCGAATTCCCGTTCTCCGCCACCACACAGGTCGATCCGATCAGCGGTGCCAGTGGTGCTCTGCTGCGTGGCGATGCATCGGACCCGAAGCTGATCGAGACCAACACCTCAACCGAGTATTGGCAGAAAGGTGCATCGCTGCTGCACACCGATCCGCTTGGCACGCAGGACGTGGCGCTGCCGCCGAATGTGCGCGGCTACCTGTTGGCGGGCACGCAGCATGGCGGCAAGGCGAACATGCCGCGTGACAAAGGCCCGTGCGTCAATCCGCGCAACTGGCACGACCCGATGCCGGCAATCCGCGCTCTGCTGGTCGCGCTGGACGAGTGGGTGGTGACCGATCGCGCGCCACCCGACAGCCGGTTGCCACGCATCGCCGATGGGACGCTGGCCGCCGCGGAAGACGTTGCGCTGCCGCCGGTGCCGGGACTGACACGGCCGCGTGCGGCGAACGACGTGGCACCGCTGGAGGACTGGACGCAGCCGCAGGCGCCGTCACGGACCTGGCGCGCTCTGGTGCCGCAGGTTGATGCGGACGGCAACGAGCGCGCCGGCATTCGCCTGCCCGACATCGCCGTGCCGCGCGGCACCTTCACCGGCTGGAATCTCTACGCCGCACCATATCCCGCGGGCGAAATCGCCGATCGTGACGGCACGTTCCTGGCGCTCGCTGAAACACCCGCGGCGCGAGAGGCGGCAGGCGATCCGCGCCCGTCGCTGTCCGAGCGCTATGCGGATCCCGCGGCTTACGCCGCTTTCGTGCGCGATTGTGCGGCGGCGCTGCAACGCGAGCGTTTATTGCTGGCGGAAGATGCAGAGCACTACGTGCGGACCGCCTCGAACTGATCGTCACGCGTCATGACGGACATCTATGTCGATGGTGACGCCTGCCCGGTACGCGAGGAGGTGTTTCGCGTGGCGGACCGGCTTGGCCTGCGCGTGTTCGTCGTGTCGAACGGTTCGCGGCCGATCCGGCCTAGCGGCCGGCCGAACGTGCAGATGATTACCGTGGCGGCGACTCCGGACGCCGCGGACGACTGGATCGCAGAGCATATCACGCCGGTGGATGTCTGCGTGACCGCGGACATTCCGCTGGCCTCGCGTTGCCTGGAGAAAGGCGCGTTCGCCCTCGCTCCGGGCGGCAAGCGCTGGACCGGCGATAACATCGGCAACGCCTTGGCTGGGCGCGAAGTCTCGCGGCACATGCGGGAGATGGGCATGACGACCGGCGGGCCGGCTCCGCTGACGAAGCAGGACCGCTCGCGGTTCCTCAATGCGCTCGATACGGTGGTGCAGGCGGCCCGGCGGAGCGAGCCTCAGGCGCGCGGCTGACCCACGACGCGGCCCGAGCGCAGATGCAGGGCCAGCAGCGCGACGACGGGCAGGGTCGAAAACAGCGACAGCACCGCCCAATAGCTGCCCAGCGACAGCGTGCCTGCCGCGTGCAGGCCGGCCGATGCCACCCCGAGTGCATAGGCCGAATCCAGCAGCGGTTGCTGCATGCTGTAAAACACCGCCTGCCGGTCCGGTCGCAGCCGTTCCTGGATGCAGGCAAACCAGGTAGCGTAGCCCAACATCTCCGGTATGCCACCAAGGATCAGCAAGGCGACCGCGCCGGCGGGGCCGGTGACGAACAGCAACGCGACGTGCGACAGGCCTTCCAGCAGGCTGGCCACCAGCATCAGTTCGTATAGCGGCATCGCGCGCAGCAACGCCCGGCTGCACAGGCCCGACAGCAGCGCGCCGGCGATGGCGCCGATGCCCTGCGCCGCGAGCAACAGCGTCCATGCGGCGTCGGATGCGCCGAACCACTCGGTATTGGCCCAGAACAGGAAGGGCCGCATGCCGCCGAACGTCACCATGTAGGGCACGGCGCAGAGCAATAGCGCGACGAGCACTGG
>DATHNI010000425.1:0-9033 GCA_035486135.1 Acetobacteraceae bacterium | reverse complement strand
GCAAGCATTGCTGCCCTACCGGCTCGGCGCCACAATCAGCGCCGGGCCGGAGCAGTTGGAGGAATTGATGAAGATCATCGCGGTCGAGACGAACTGGACGCGCATCCCGTTCGACATGGGCGGGCAGCCCGCGGTGTCGGGGGGGCTCGGATGGCAGTCGATGAATACCGTCTGGCTGCGCATCGTCACTGACCAGGGGCTGGAAGGCTGGGGCGAGGGCTTCGGCCACGCCTCCGCCGCGGCGACCAAGACTGTGCTGGACACCCAGCTTGCACCGGCGGTGCTCGGTCAGGACGCGCGAGACATTGCCGGGCTGCGCGCGCGGCTGTCCAAGGCGTTCCATTCGTTCGGGCGCAATGGTTCGCATGTGTTCGCGCTGTCGGCGCTCGATATCGCGCTGTGGGACATCGCGGGGAAAGCCGCCGGCCTGCCGCTGTGGCGCTTGCTCGGCGCCACACCGGTGGAGCACCTGACCAGCTACGCCAGCTTGTTACGCTACGGCGAGGCCCGCATGGTCGCCTCGGCTTGCGAGCGCGCGGTGGCGCGCGGCTACGGCGACATCAAGCTGCACGAGATCACCGTGCCGGAAGTGCGCGCCGCGCGGGCCGCGATCGGGCCGGAGGCGCGGTTGATGGTGGACACCAACTGCCCGTGGACGGTGGCGCAGGCGACCGAAATCGCGCGGCAGGTGCGCGACTGCGACCTGACCTGGCTGGAGGAGCCGGTATTTCCGCCCGGCGACCACACCGGCCTGGCGCAGGTTCGCCGTGAAGGCGGCGTGCCGATCGCGGCGGGCGAAAATGCCGCCGGCCTGCACGATTTCCGCGCCGCGTTCGAGGCCGGAGCGCTGGACGTGGCACAGCCCAGCGTCATCAAGATCGGCGGTCCATCCGCGATGTTGGAGATTGCTGCTTTGGCGAAGGCGTTCGGGGTGCGCGTGGTGCCGCACAACGCCTATTTCGGCCCCGGGTTCCTGGCGTCCTTGCACGTCAACGCGGCGATCGCGCCGGACGCCCCGTTCGAGCGGCTGTTCATCGACCTGGAGGCCAGTCCGTTGCACGACCTGGTGGTGGCGGAGAACGGCTACGTGAAAGTCCCGGACGGGCCGGGCCTGGGCCGTGATCCCGATCCGGCGGTTATGAAGCGCTACCAACTCGCCGAACCCACCGTGCATCGGATGTGAGGAAAAAATCTACTCCCCCCTCCCCTTGAGGGAGGGGGTCGGGGGGAGGGGTGCGCGCGCCCGTTGCCTTGGAGACGCGCACACCCCTCCCCCCACCCCCCTCCCTCAAGGGGAGGGGGTGCATCTGCTCTTCCGTGAGGGGCCCCTACCATGAAGATCACCCGCCTGCGCACCCAGATCGTGCACCTGCCGATCGACCCGCCAATCCAAAGCTTCATGGGCGCGCTGCGCACCACCGATTGTGTGCTGACCTTCCTCGACACCGATGACGGGCTCACCGGCGAAGGTCTGGTGATGACCATCAACAACCGCCGCCTCGGCGTGATCCACGAGATGATCCGCAATCTCGAGGACCTGGTGATCGGCCTCGATCCGCGACTCGGCGGCAGCCTGAACGCACGCGCCTGGAAGGAGCTGAACTTCCTTGGCTACGAGGGCGTGTCGATCATCGGCCTCGCTGCGCTGGACATGGCGTTGTGGGACCTGCGCGGCAAAGCCGCCGGGTTGAACGTTGCACACCTGATCGGCGCATGCCGTCCCGCGGTGCCGACTTATGCAAGTGGCGGGCTATGGCTGGGCGGTAGCCTGGACGACCTGCAGAAACAGGCCCGCGCCTTCGTGGATCGCGGCTTCCGCGGCATGAAGACCCGCGTCGGCCCTGGCGATCCCGACTCCATGGTCGCCCGCGTCCGCGCCGTGCGCGAGGCCATCGGCCCCGACATCGCCCTGATGGTGGACGCCAACCAGCAGATGACCGTCAAGCAGGCCATCCGCATCGGCCGCATGATGGAAGACCTGAACCTGACCTGGTTCGAGGAGCCGATCATCTGCCACGACCACGAGGGCGAGGCACAGATCGCCGCGGCGCTCGACACGCCGATCGCATCGGGCGAGACGGTCTACACCCATCGCGGCATCCTCGACATGCTGGAGGCACGGTCGGCCGATGTGCTGATGCCGGACCTGCAACGGATGGGCGGCCCGACCGAATTCCTCAAGGCGGGCCATCTTTGCGAGGCGTTCCACATCCCCTGCGCATCCCACCTGTTCCCGGAAATGAGCCTGTCCCTGCTCTCCGCCCTGCCCGGCAGCTACTACCTGGAACACATGCCGTGGTTCGAACCGATCTACCGCGAGCGCATCGAACTGGACTCGAACGGCCACGCCGTGGTGCCGGATCGCGCTGGCTGGGGTTTCAGCTTCGATCCGGAAGCGATACGGCGCTTCGCGGATTGAGCAGCCGCCTATACAAAACCACAATACTCTACCTACGGGACTTGTGGGCTACCCGCAGGTGTGGCAGATGCCCGCCACCTCCCGCTTTGGCTGGCGGCATTTCGCCCGGATCGCGCAGGTTCCGGCGTGGCTTGGTACGTCCTCGCGGACCGACGAAACGGAGAACGGCATTGAAGGCAACCAACACTCTGCTCGCGGCCGCGTTCGGCCTGGGCATCGCATCCCAGGCCGCCCTGGCGGAAGACCCGATCAAGATCGGCGTCATCGCCGAGACCTCGGCAATCAGCGGCGTCGCCATCCCCAACGGCGCCAAGCTCGCCGCGGATGAGATCAATGCCGCCGGCGGCGTCAACGGCCGCAAGGTGGAGATCGTCGAATACGACGACCACAACTCCGCCGCCGATGCCGTCCGGGCCTTCCAGCGCGCCGCCCAGCAGGACAAGGTGAACGCCGTCATCGCCTCCTATATCAGCGAGGTGGTGCTGGCGCTGGAACCCTGGGCCGGCCGCCTGCACATGCCGATGATCACCCCTGGCGCCGCCAGCAACGAGATCACCAAGCGGGTGCACGACGACTACGACCACATGAAGTACGTCTTCCACGGTTACCTGGCCTCCACCCAGATCGCCGACGCGGTCTGCGAGAGCGGCAAGGACCTGCTGGTCGACCAGATGAAGGCCAAAACCGCCGTCGTGGTCAGCGAGGACGCCGCGTGGACCATTCCCCTGGACGAGGAATACCTGAAGTGCCTGCCGTCGATCGGCATCAAGGTGCTCGACCATATCCGCATGTCGCCCGACACCACCGACTTCACGCCGATCTTCAACAAGATCGAGGCGGAGAAGCCCGACGTGATGGTCACCGGCATCAGCCATGTCGGTGTGCAGCCGACGGTGCAGTGGCAGCAGCAGCAGGTGCCGATCCCGATGTTCGGGGTGTCCAGCCAGGCGACCAGCAGCACGTTCTGGAAGGACACCAACGGCGCGGCCGACGGCGTGATCTTCAACATGGTGTCGGCGCCGGATGTCGCGGTGACGCCGAAGACCATCCCGTTCGCCCAGGCCTACCAGAAGAAATACGGCATCGTGCCGGGCTATGCCGGCTACACCGCCTATGACGACGTCTATATGTGGGTCGATGCGATCAAGCGCGCCGGCTCCACCGATCCCGACAAGATGGTCGCGGCGATGGAGAAGACCGACTATGTCGGCACCATCGGACGCATCGTGTTCCTGCCGAAGGACAACACCTTCGCGCACGGCATGAAGATCGGCCCCGGCTATATCAACGGTCTGATGGTGCAATGGCAGGGCGGCAATCCCGTCACCGTCTGGCCGGCCGCGCAAGCCACCGGGAAGATGAAGTTCCCCGCCTTCCTCAAGGTCGGCGGCTGATCACCCGCGTGGGCGGCGTTCCAGGCGCCGCCCGCTTGTCGCACCCCCTGCCGGTTTCCCTCATGGCCGCCTGACAACGCCGCCATTACGCGCGGAGCATGATGCTCGAACTTCAAATCCTGATCGACGGCTTTGCGATCAGCAGCCTCTACGCCCTGGGTGCCATCGGCTTCACGCTGATCTTCGGCGTGTCCGGCGTGCTGAACCTGTCGCACGGCGCGATCATGGCGGTGGCGGCCATCATTGCCTGGTATGTCGCCGGCGACCTGGGGGCCGGATCGTATGGCGGCGCCTTCGCCGGCATTGCCGCCGGCCTGGCGCTGTCGTTCGTCACCTACGGGCTGGTGGTGCGGCCGATCCAGTCGTCCCGCACCATCGCCCACGAGGAGAAGGAGATCTTCGTCCTCACCGGCACCTTGCTCTGGGGCCTGATGCTGCAAGTGGCGGTGGCCTGGATCTTCACCGACAACCCGAAAACCGTGCAGCCCCTGATCGCCGGGGTCGTCGGGATCCTCGGCGTGCGCACACCGAGCAACGAGATCATGACCGCGGTGCTGTCGTGGATCGCGATCGGCCTGCTGTGGCTGCTGGTCAACCGCACCCGCGCCGGCAAGTCGCTGCTGGCCGCCTCGATCAACCCGCGTGGACTGACGCTGCTGGGGTTCGAACTGTCCAACATCTACCTGCTGGTCTGGGCGATCTACGGCGTGCTGGCCGGGATCGCCGGAGTCCTGCTGGGCATGTTCCTCGGCGTCAGTTCCGACAACGCCGGCACACTGACTGCCAGCGCCTTCTCCATCGTGGTGCTCGGAGGTTTGGGCAGCGTGACCGGGTCGCTGGTCGCGGCCTACGTCGTCGGGTACCTGGAGACCGTCACCGCGTATCTGGTGTCTCCCTCCATTCGCACAGTGCCGGTGCTGCTGCTGTTGGTCCTGGTCGTCTATCTGCGGCCGCAGGGCTTGCTGGGACGGCGATGAGGACAGGTACGGTGCCATGCCGCAGAATTCTCCCCCTCCCCTTGAGGGAGGGGGCCGGGTGGAGGGGTGCGTACAGCCGCTGTCCTTGGCTGTACGCACCCCTCCCCCCGCCCCCCTCCCTCAAGGGGAGGGGGAGGTGTCCTTCGTTGCCAGGCGTGAGCGACTCCCTATGAAATCCCGCGTGACCTGGCTGGCAATGCTCGCGCTGACGATCCTGGCGGTGCTGCCCTTCGGGGTGTCCGGCTACGTGCTCGGACTGCTGACCCTGGCGTTCTATTACGGCGTCTGCGCCATGGCCTGGGACCTGTTGTTCGGCTTTGCCGGCGAGGTGAACTTCGGCCCCTCCTTCATGATGGGCCTCGGCGCCTATACCGCTGCCTTGCTCAATCACTATGCGGGCTGGCCGATCCCCGCCTGCGTTGCGGCGGGCGCCATCGCCGCGGTCGCCGGAGGCGTCGTGCTCGCCGTCCCCGCGCTGAAGCTGCACGGCCCGTATTTCGGCCTGGTGACCCTGGTCGCGGTGCTGCTGCTGCAAAACGCCATCGTACTGTTCGCCGGCATCACCGGCGGCGAAATCGGCCTCGACCTGCCGGACGTGCTGTCGATCGACGACAGCACCAACTACTGGTACGCGCTCGGCTTCATGGCTGTCAGCGGCGCGATCCTTTATGGCCTGTCGCGCTCCACCGTGGGACTGATCCTGCAGGCGTCGGGGCAGGATGCGATCGAGGCCGCCGCGCTCGGCTTCAACGTCACCAAGCACAAGCTGGCGGCATTCTGCGTCAGTGCGCTGTTCTCCGGCCTCGCCGGCGCCATGCTGATCTTCTACATGGGCACCGCCTCGGTCGGCACCACGGTGGATATCGGCATCGGCGTGCAGATCATCATCGCCGCCGTGCTGGGCGGCCGCCGCACCATCCTGGGCGCGGCGATCGGCTCGATCTTCCTGATCGTCGCGGGAGAGCTCCTGCGCCCGCTCGGCCAGCTTTCCACCTTCGTCGTCTCGGCAGTCGCGCTGGTGGTGATCCTGTTCTTCCCCGGCGGTTTCCTCGGCGCCGCGCTGGCGCGGGAGGCGCGCGAATGACCGCCCCCCTGCGGCAGGTTGCCCCCCATCTTCAGGCGGCCCCCCTCCTTCAGGTTGAGCGCCTGACCAAGCGCTTCGGCGGCCTGGTCGCCGTAAAGGACATCCGCTTCGCCATCAACCGCGGAGAAATCCTCGGCCTGATCGGGCCGAACGGGTCGGGCAAATCCACCGTGATGAAATGCATCATGGGCATCGAGCGCCCGACCGAGGGCAGCGTGAAGCTGGACGGGGTGGAGGTCGCCGGCTGGCCGACCCATCGCATCGCCCGCGCCGGCATTGGTATCGTCTTCCAGCACTCGCGCCCGCTGCACCGGCAGACCGTTTTAGAGCATATCAAGCTCGCACTGCTGCCGGACAGCCTGCTGAAGCTGGCCGCCGACCAGCATGTCGAGGACCGGGCGCGAGAGGTCGCTGCCCGGGTCGGGCTGGACCGGGTGATGCACCGCCTGCCGGGCACCCTGCCCTTCGCCGACCTGCGCCGGCTGGAACTGGCCAAGGCGGTGGCCCGCAACCCTAAGGTAGTCCTGGTGGACGAGCCCTTCGCTGGCCTGACCGCCGCCGAAGTCGCCACCTTCTCCGAGTTGATCGCCAGCTTCCGCGCCGAGGGCCACGCGGTTCTCCTGGTGGACCACAACGTCAAGGGCGTCGCCGCGTTGGTGGACCGCGTGCTCGCCATGTACCTTGGCGAACACGTCGCAGAGGGCACCGCCGACGAGGTGATGCGTAATGAGACCGTCCGCCAGGTCTATCTCGGCGGCAAGCTCGAACTGGCGCAGCGTCCGCCGCGCGCTGCCGGCGGGACCGAGCATTTGCTCGATGTCGAGGGCGTCAGCGTTCTGTACGGCAAGGCGCAGGCGCTGGACAACGTGTCGCTGCATATCGCCCCCGGCGAGTTCGTATCGGTCGTCGGGCTGAACGGCGCCGGCAAGACGACGCTGTTCAACGCGATCTCTTCGCTGGTACCATATAGCGGCGCGATCGCCTGGAACGGGACCTCGCTGCGCAGCCGTAGCGCGGCGCAGATCGCCCGCGGCGGCATCGTGCAGTGCCCGGAAAGCCGCGAGCTGTTCGGCGACATGAGCGTGCGGGAGAACCTGGATCTTGGTGGCCAGCACCTGAGCCGCGAGGCGCGGGCGAAACAATTGGACTGGCTGTTTGGCCTGTTTCCGATCCTGCAGTCTCGCCAATCCCAGGCGGCGCGCACGCTGTCGGGTGGCGAGCAACAGATGCTGGCGATCGCCCGGGCGCTGATGATGCAGCCGAAGCTGCTGATCCTGGACGAGCCGACCCTGGGCCTGGCGCCGGTGATCCTTGAGCAATTGTCCAAGGCGCTGGAGACGCTACGGCAGACCACCGACATCACGGTGCTGCTGGGCGAGCAAAACGTGACCTTCGCCCTGCCCCATGCGGACCGGGTCTATGTGCTGGAACATGCCCGCATCGTCTGGGAGGGCACGCCGGCGCGCTTCGCCGAGGAAGCCGGCACCGGCTACCTGTAGCCGGTGTCGCGGACGATTTTCGCCGAGACCGGCCAGCGGTCACCGGATTGTCATGCGAAGACAGGGGGATGGCACGGGTTTCTGAGTAGACGCGGCAGCGCCCAGGGCCGATCCGTTGGTTCTTTGCAAGTCAGGATGCTGCCGTGCCAAAGGATTGTCCCTCTCTCCATTCGACCGCGTTCCGTCGTTCTCTCGTCATCGCTGTCACGTTACTGTTCTTATGTTCCCCTGCCGCAATGGCAAAACTGGCTCAGTCCGTTCCGTTGATGAGCCCCGTCACCCCCGCCTGCATCTCGTCGCCGTTCGGACCGCGCATCCTGCCGGCTCGTCCACTGGCGGGCACGTTCCATAACGGCATCGACCTGCCGGCGCCCGCCGGCGCACCTGTTCGCGCAATCGCGCCGGGCGTGGTGATGCGCGTGCAGCGGCACGGACCGGGGGGACTGGAGATTCTCGTGCAACATGTCGGGTTCGTCGGCGTCTACAGCCACCTCGGCATGGTCGCGCCGGAGATCGCCGAGGGCCAGCGCATCGTCTATGGCGGCGAGAAGCTGGGCGTCGTCGGGCACAGTGGCGTTACGTACGGCATGCACCTGTTTTTCGGGATGCTGGTCGGCGACCGCGCGGTCGATCCGGCACCCTATCTCGGGCTGAGCCTGTGCAGTGGCGCGCACCGGACACAAGGGGACACGTTGGCGGCCGACGGCAAGGTACCGCCCACTCGGACCTATGCGCTGATCCGGTAGGCTCGCCCGGCCGACGTCGAGGCCGTCGTCCGAGCGTCAGTCTCAACGTGGGCTGGTATAATACCATCCGCCCGGAAGGCCGACGTACTGACAACGTTGCACTCGCCTTCCGTTTCAGGGCCGGCCTTCTGTGTCATGGCCGGCGAAGGCCGGCCACCCACGACTTTCCTTTGTTGGACACAGCAAAGTCGTGGGCGGCCGGCCGGAGCCTGTCCTCGGGCGGGCCTTCGGCCCGGCCCGTGGGTCGGCCACAGCACAGAACGCGAGTGCAACATCGCCTAGGGTCAATCTCGACGGCGCCAAGTAGTAAGTCACCATCGCCCTCCGCCATCATGGAGGTGACAAGCGAGGAGGGCCTGCCGCTGTATGTCCCAAACGACACAGTATTGTTGTACATACAACACGGCCAACCGTAATCGACTGTTAATCAATCTAGCGTTATCAATAATGCATGCGCACAACAATCCTTCTCCTCGCCCTCTGCCTGGCGCTTCCCGCCCGGGCTGCCTCGTTCTGCGGGGAGATGACGATGCCGCCAGCCAACCTGCGGCAGATCTCGCGAGGTTTCAGCGCGCATCACTCCGGGATTGACCTGATGGCGCCGTATGGCTCGCCGATCAGGGCAGCGGCGGGCGGCACGGTCGTCTACGCCGGCTGGTATTTCGCTTACGGGCGCATCGTCGACATCCAACACGCCGATGGGCTGGTCACGCGCTATGCTCACATGGCGGAATTCGCACCAGCGATCGCGCCGGGCACGCCGGTCAGCACCGGCCAGATCATCGGCCGTGTCGGCACCACCGGCCGGGCGCACGGCGCGCACGTGCATTTCGAAGTGCGGCTGAACGGTCATGCGGTGGATCCGAAGCCATATCTCGGCCTGGCCTCCTGCACCGGCGTGCCGGCCGCCGAGC
>DATHNI010000424.1:0-2285 GCA_035486135.1 Acetobacteraceae bacterium | reverse complement strand
AACTGGGTGGCGACGAAATGGCCGGAGATCATGTAGCTCTCCAGCTTGGTCATGTTGACGCCGTTGGTGGCGAAGCCGCCGAGCGCCTTGTACAGCGCCGCCGGCACGTTCCTCACCCGGAACACGAACGTCGTCATCAGGTCCGGCTCCGAGGGATCGCGCACCACCGGCTGCCGCGCCATGACATAGAAGCGCGTCGTGTTGTGCGCCGCGTCCTCGATGTTGTTGCGCAGGATCTGCAACCCGTAGATGTCCGCCGCCAGCGACGAGGCGATCGCCGCCTCCTCCTTGCGGCCCCACTGCGCCACCAGTTCCGCCGCACCGGCCGTGTCGGCCTGCACCACCGGCGTCAGCCCCAGCGAGCGCAGGCTGTGCCGCACCTGGCCCAGCGCCACGGTGTGCGAATGCGCCCGCTTCAGGTCGGCGAGCGTCGCCCCCTTCACCGCCAGCAAACAATGCTCCACCCGCTGGAAATGCTCGCCGATGACGAACAGACCCGACCCCGGCAGCAAATGGTGGATGTCCGGCACCCGCCCGGCGAGGCTGTTCTCGCACGGCAGCATCCCCAGGTCGGCGCGTCCGTCGCGCACCGCTTCCATCGCCGTCTCGAACGATTCACAGGGCAGGGTGGTCATGTCGGGATAGGCGGTGTGGCAGGCCAGGTCCGAATACGCGCCCGGCTGGCCCTGGAAGGCGATGACCCCACTCATGCGTGCCCCGCTGCGTTCGATCCGCCGGGTGCCAGCAGACGGCGCGCCCGTTCCAGGTCATCCGGCGTATCCACCCCGAACGGCGCGAACTCCACCCGAGCGCAGGCGATGCGCATGCCGGCTTCCAGCGCGCGCAGTTGTTCCAGGCTTTCGCGGCGTTCCAGCGGCGCCTCCGGCAGCGACACGAAATGTGCCAGCGCGGCGCGGCGGAACGCGTAGATGCCGATATGGTGCCAGCGCGGCCCGTCGCCGGACGGGATCGGCACGCGGGAGAAATACAGCGCCGGCGACACGGCTCGGCCGCGGTCGAACGCGCAGGCCACTTTCACAACGGATGGCAGGTTGGCCTCCTCGTCCGACTCGATCGGCGCGACCAGGGTGGCGATGTCGAACGCCGGATCGGACAGCGGCGTCAGCACAGTGCGCAGATACACCGGCGGGATGGTCGGCAGGTCGCCCTGCAAATTCACCACGACATCGTGCCGGCCCTGCGGATCGAGCGCCGCCAGTGCCGCATGCACCCGGTCGGAGCCGCGCGGCAGGGTCGGATCGGTCATTACCGCCGTGCCGCCGCCGGCGCGCACCGCATCGGCGATCTCCGCATCCCCGCAGGCCACCGCGACCGGGCCGATATCCGCCTCCCGCCCGCGATCCAGCACGTGCACGATCATCGGCTTGCCATGGATGTCGGCGAGCGGCTTGCCCGGCAGGCGCGTGGACGCCATGCGGGAGGGGATGACGACGATCGGATTCACGTGCGGGGTCCGGCCTGTCTGGGTCGCTGGATGAGGCGATGGGGTGGGTTGATGGGGCTGGGTCGTTTCCCTATGGTGCGCGCACCTTATGGACGCAGACGGCCGCGCGCAACGGCGGGCCGGTGGGTCCTGTTGCACGTTGCGTCGCCGATCGATGGGGAAGCCAGGCCGCATGGACAGTATGGAAGTCAACAAGGGCATCGCCGCGGTCCTGGTCGGCGGTATCATCTTCTTCCTCACCGGCATGATCGCCGACAACCTGGTGCGAGAGACGCCGCTGGAGAAATCGGTGCTCAACATCCAGGGCGCGCCGGCCGAAGCGACCGCGGGCGCCGAGGCGGCGAAACCGGCAGAACTGCCGCCGATCGCTCCCCTGCTGGCCAAGGCCGATGTGGGGGCGGGCGACAAATACGTCCACACCGTCTGCACCGCCTGTCACACGTTCAATCAGGGCGGCAAGCCGCTGGTCGGCCCCAACCTCTACGGCGTCGTCGGCGGACCGCACGACCACGAGGAAGGGTTCAACTATTCGCCCGCGCTGGAGAAGTTCAAAGGCCAGCCCTGGACGTTCGACGACCTGAACCACTGGCTCGACAAGCCGAGCCTGTACGCTCCCGGCACCCGCATGACCTTCGCGGGCATTCCCAGCGCGCAGCAGAGGGCGGATGTCATCGCCTATCTGCGCTCGCTGGCGGCGAACCCGGTGCCGCTGCCCGCACCGGAAGCCGCCCCAGCTGCCGCTGCCCCGGCCGCTACCACGCCGGCCGGTAGCAGCGCCGGCGGCGCTGCTACCGCGCCCGCAGCCCCGAAGCCCGGTGCT
>DATHNI010000423.1:0-4240 GCA_035486135.1 Acetobacteraceae bacterium | reverse complement strand
GGGCCGCGTGATGACGGCGAGGTGAAGGTTTGAACCCGAAATGATGGTATTTTACGACAAAGACTTGACTCGTCCAGGTAAGCATTCCAACCCGTCTGAGCATATCGCGATGGTTGCCGGCGGCGATCAGTCTGCCAGAGCATTTTCACCCTGACCGGAATCGCGAGCCTCCCGTCATTGCGAGGCGCACTGCGCCGAAGCAATCCCATGCCTGAGGAGCCGAGGAACGCTCGTCAGGCAGGGGATTGCTTCGGCGCTGTGCGCCCCGCAATGACGGTGGATTCCGCGGCAGTTCCAGTCAGGGTAAAACCACTGTATGGCTTTCAGTCATAGCTCTCACACATGCGCACCGGCATGAGACGCCCTGGCCAAGACCGTTTCGGATCGCTCGCCCAGGTTCGCACCTGGTATGCGGAAGAATTGCGCTTCGCCGGACCCGTTGAGTCCGAAGCCGTGGTGCGCGCTTTCGCCAGTGTGCCGCGCGAGCGCTTCCTGGGTCCCGGCCCATGGCGCCTCCGCAGCGACGCCAGAGACGGTTACCGCACCACGGCGGACGCCGACCCGCGCCACGTCTATCACAACGTCCTCGTCGCCCTGGACGAGACGCGCAAGATCAACAACGGCTCACCCTCACTATGGGCGTTCGCGCTCGACCACCTCGATATCGCGACAGGCGAGGCCGTGCTGCATCTCGGCTGCGGCACCGGTTACTACAGCGCGATCCTGGCAGAACTGGTGGGCGCGGACGGCCATGTCATTGCGGTCGAGCAAGATGCCGGGCTCGCCGAACGGGCGCGCGACGCACTGGCGGGATGGCAGCAGGTCACGGCAATCCATGCGGACGGCGCGTCGTTCACCGCGGGGCCACGGGACGTCATCGTCGTCAGCGCGGGCGCGACGCATCCGCTGCCGGCGTGGCTGGCGGCGCTGCGGCCGGGTGGCCGGCTGCTGTTCCCGCTGACCTCCCGCCGGCTCGGCGGCTACATGCTGAAAGTGACGCGCATCGGCGCCGGCGACCGCCTTGCTGCGGCATTGCTCTGCCGGGCCTGGTTCATCCCGTTTGCGGGGGGGCGCGATGCGGCGGTCGATGCATTGCTCGCGACGGCGATCGAGGGCGGCCACGGCGACCTTGTTCGCTCGCTGCGCCTGGACCGGCACGTGGCGGACGGCAGTTGCTGGGTGCATGGCGACGGCTTCTGCCTGTCGTGGCGCGAGCCCGATCCGGTCGAAGGGGAACCGGCCGGCACCGGGCGCCCGGCATGAGCCTCCCCGCCTGGCATCCGGAAAGCCTGGCCGCGCGCCTGCCTTTCCTGCGCCGCCGCGCCCGGCTGACCGCCGCCACCCGCGCCTTCTTCGCCGCGCGCGGCTACACCGAGGTGGAGACGCCCTATGCCGTCCCAACGCCCGGCGAGGAGGTCCACCTGCGCGCATTCCGCACCGAGCGCGAGTACCCGGACGGCAGCCGCCAGACGCTGTGGCTGCACACCAGCCCGGAATTTGCCATGAAGAAGCTGCTGGTGGGTGGGGCGGGCCCGATCTTCCAGCTTGCCCGGGTGTGGCGGAACGGCGAGGGCAGCGATCTGCACGCGCCGGAGTTCACCATGTTGGAGTGGTATCGGCCGGGCGCCGGCATGGACTCGCTGATCGAGGAGACTGCCGCCTATCTGCGCGCGGTCCTGCCTCCGGTAGTGACATGCCGCGGCGTCAGCACGGACCTGTCGCATGTCGAGCGCCTCACCGTGGCCGACGCCTTTTCCCGGTATGCCGGTGCCGACCTGCTGGCGACCGCCGGCGATGCGCCGGCGCTGGCCGCCGCCGCCGGCACGCGGCTGCGCGACAACGAGACCTGGGAGGACCTGTTCTTTCGCCTTTTGTTAGGGCACGTCGAGCCACGGATCGGGCATGCGCATCCGACGTTCCTGACGCAATGGCCGGCGGCGCAGGCGGCGCTGGCTCGCCGCGACCCGGCCGATCCGCGCGTTGCCGAACGGTTCGAATTGTTCGTGTGTGGCATCGAGCTTGCGAACGCGTTCGTCGAGCTGACCGATCCGACGGAGCAACGGACGCGCTTCAAGGAAGATCGTGCCCGCCGCCACGCGATCGGCGGTGACGACTGGGCGCTGGATGAGGATTTCCTGGCTGCCCTGGTGCACGGCATGCCGCCGGCGGCCGGCATTGCCCTGGGCTTCGATCGGCTGGCGATGATCGCAGCGGGGGCCGATCGCATCACCCAGGTGTTGTGGATCTGAACTGGAGCGACGGCAGGGATCGGAATCGGACACGCGCCTTTGGCACGGTCAGATCGTATACGGAATGGCAAGTCTCCGGCGGAGGACGCGGAAAGCCGGCGCGCGCTTATGGGACTGCCGGCCGACGATCCCCAACGCGCAATGCCGCCTGTCGCGGCACGCCGATTGAACGATTGCGCCCTGTTGAAGCGACGGAATCATCACAATCCAGTGTCGTTTGAAACAACCGTCGCTTTTCCCGCAATACTACTCCGACACTACTCCGACGCGGTGACGGGGGATTTGTCGAGTGTTGCAACGCTCGCGATGTCTGGACGCGTCTATCCGGCCGTTTGGCTGGCGAAATGCAGGCCATGCCCTTATCGGACGCATGCTGCGGTTGGGCTTGGTCATCGGCCTGACAAACCTTCTCGTTCCCTTCGCGACAGCGCAGATCACAGATCGTCCGCCTGACACGATGGGCGCGCGCCTGCGGGCCTGTGCGGCTTGCCATGGTGAGCAGGGCCAAGGCACGGACAACGATTATTTCCCGCGCCTCGCCGGCAAGCCTGCCGGTTACCTGATGAACCAGCTTGTCGCCTTCCGGGACGGCCGGCGCCGCTATCCGCCGATGAACTATTTGCTCGAATACCTGCCCGACTCGTATCTGCAGCAGATCGCGGATTACCTCTCGGGACTGCGCCCACCGCCACCGCCGCCAACGATCACCGATGTCAGCCCCGGCATCCTGGCGCGCGGACAGGCGATTGTGGCGCAAGGCGATCCCGCGCGCGGCGTGCCCGCTTGCTCGGGGTGTCACGGCCCCGCGCTTACCGGAATGGAGCCCGCCATTCCCGGCCTTGTCGGGCTGCATGCGCGCTACATCAGTGCGCAACTGGGCGCATTCCGCTACGGCACGCGCACTGCCCCCGCGCCTGACTGCATGCAACTGGTTGCCGCCAGCCTGACCGAGAACGACGTGACCGCCGTCGCCGCTTGGCTCGCGTCCCGTCCCGTTCCAGCCGATCCGTCACCTGTTCCGCGCGGTTCATTGGCCATGCCGATGGCGTGCGGCAGCGAACCGCACTGAGAGCGGGGTGAGCGTCATGCGCAACTGCCACGCCCTGTCGGTCGCCGTCCTCCTCGCCGTCCTGCTTTCTGTCGGCGGGTCTCGACCGGCGCATGCCCAGGATGCGGCGCTGCTCGCCCAGGGCGAATACCTGGCGCGGGCCGGCGACTGCATTGCCTGCCATACCAATCCCGGTGGTGCGCTGTTCGCCGGCGGGCTTGCCATGCCGACGCCGTTCGGCACGCTTTATTCGTCCAACATCACGCCAGACCGCGAGACCGGCATCGGCACCTGGACAGCCGACCAGTTCTACGCCGCCTTGCATACCGGACGCTTCCCGGATGGCGGGTTGATGTACCCGGCCATGCCCTACGGCTCCTATACCAAGGTCACGCGCGCCGATTCAGACGCCATTTACGCGTATCTTCGTTCGGTCCCGCCGGTGCATCAGCCGAACCGGCCGCAGGACCTGCGTTTCCCCTATGACAACCGCTCGCTCATCCTGGGTTGGCGCACTCTGTTCTTCAACGAAGGCGAGTACCAACCTGACCCGACGAAGTCCGTCGAATGGAATCGCGGCGCCTATCTCGTCGAGGGTCTTGCCCATTGCGGGATGTGTCACACGCCGATCAATGCTCTGGGCGGCAACTCGCAATCGCAGGCGTTCCAGGGCGGCCTGATCCCGATGCAGAACTGGTACGCGCCGTCGCTTACCTCCGATAAGGAGGCCGGCCTCGGCGACTGGAGCATCGACGAGATCGTGGAACTTCTGCGCTCCGGGGTGTCACATCGAGGCGCTGTCTATGGACCGATGTCGGAAGTCGTGTTCGACAGCATGCAATATCTCAACGACACCGATGTCCGCTCGATGGCGGTCTATCTGAAGGGCCTCGCCCAGGGCGCGCCACCCGCGACGGAAATCACCAGCATTCCGACGCCCGAG
>DATHNI010000422.1:0-3088 GCA_035486135.1 Acetobacteraceae bacterium | reverse complement strand
GACAAAGACCGCAAAGAAACAGCCGGGGATGCAGGTTCTCTTGGCACCCAGAGATACACGATTCACCTTGCGATGACACTGCTTCTGACATCCAGACCGCTCTGTCTTTACCTAAAAATGGGCACACCTGTTCGATTGGATGCACGGGCCGGGGGTAACCGCCACCTGAGGCCGATTGTAATCGCCACCTGAGGCCGGTGGAAAGCGCCACCCGAGGCCGGTCGTAATCGCCACCCGAGGCCGGTGAATTCGCCAGCCCGGTAGCGCGGGGGGATTTGCCGCTGACATCGAAGTAATCGCGACTACTGTCCGGCCTTTTTGGCGAGGGTAGTAGTGCCGAGACCGAGGGCGGAGATGCGACGGATCAGGGAAGTTTTACGATTGCGTGCTGAGTTGGGGGCGAACCTGAGCGCGATTGCGGCGGGAGCGAAGCTCGCGCGCTCGACGGTTCGTACCTATCTGGATCGAGCGGCGGCGGCCGGGCTGGATACGGCGGCGGCGGAGGGATTGTCGGATGCGGCTTTGGAGGCGGCGCTGTTTCCGCCTGCGCCCGCCGCCGAGGGCCGAGCGCTGCCCGATTGGGCAGCGGTGGATCAGGAACTGCGGCGCCACAAGCACGTCACGCGCAAGCTGCTGTGGATGGAGTTCAAGGCCATCCATCCCGACGGCTTCGGCTTCAGCCAGTTCAAACTGCGGCTGAGCGAATGGCAGAAAGCCTCCGGGCGCGGTCTGTCGATGCGCCAGGTGCATCATGCCGGCGAGACGGTGCAGGTCGACTACGCCGGCGATACCGTCGCGGTGATGGACGACGGGACCGCGCGTACGGCGCAGATATTCGTCGCCTGCCTGCCGTGTTCAGGGCTGATCTACGCGGAAGCGAGCTGGACACAGGCGACGGAAGACTGGCTTGCCACGCATGTCCGGATGTTCGCCTTCCTCGGCGGCGTACCGGCCAAAGTGGTACCCGATAACCTGAAGGTCGGCGTCACTCACGCGTCCTATTACGACCCGGTGATCAACGCCAGTTATGCCGGGCTGATCAGGCATTACGGCACGGCCGTGGTGCCGGCACGGGCGCGAAAGCCGCGCGACAAACCGGGGGTCGAAAATGGCGTGCTGCAAGCCTGCCGCTGGCTTATGGCGCCGTTGCGCCATCGGCAGTTCTTCTCGTTGACCGAACTGAACCGGGCGCTGGCGCTGCTGCTCGGCGAACTCAACGACAAGCCGCTGACGCCACCGCGCGAGGGCAGCCGGCGCAGCCTGTTTGAAGCGGTTGAACGTGCCGCCCTCAAGCCCTTGCCGATCGAGCCCTACGTGGTGGGCCACTGGGCCATCGGCGCGAGCGTCAACGTCGACTACCACGTCGCTGTCGAGTGGAATTTCTACTCGGTGCCATATGCGCTGGTGCGTAAACGCGTCGATGTCTTCATCACGCGCAGCGGGGTGCAGATTTTCCACCGCGGTGAGCGGGCGGCCAGCCATGTCCGGCTGGCCGGGCAGAACCACTGGGCCACGCTGGATGAACACATGCCGCCGGCGCACAGCGCGGTGGCCAACCGGACGCCGGATTGGGTGCGGGGCCAGGCGGCCAAGACCGGCGTGGCCACCGCCGCCTATGTCGAGCGGCTGCTGACCGGACGCGATCATATCGAGCAAGGTGTGCGATCCTGTCTCGGTATTTTGCGCCTGGCGACCCGCTACCCGGGCGAACAGGTGGAGGCGGCATGCCTGAGAGCGATGGCGGCCGGTGCCAGTTCGTCGGGATATGTCGAGCATCTGCTCAAAAGTGGCCGGCCGTTTGCCGACACCGTTGCCGAGGACGGTATCGGACATCACCGCAACGTTCGCGGTGCCGGCTACTACCATTGACGATCGGCATACCGCCGGTTCTGCAACAAGGAAAACCAATGTATCAGCCGACCATTGAGAAGCTGCACGCCCTGCGCCTCGGCGCCATGGCGAATGCCTTGACCGCGCAACTCCGGCAGCCGGAGATCGACGCAATGCCGTTCGCCGAACGGCTGGCGCTGCTGGTCGACATCCAGCACAGCACGATGCTGACCGCCGCCCTGGAGCAGCGGCTGAGCCGGGCCGGGATGCGTCAGACCGCCTGCATGGAAAACCTCGACCTGCGAACGCCGCGCGGGTTGGACCGCTCGACCATGCAGGCGCTGGCCGGCGGGCAATGGATCCGTGAGCACCGCAACGTTTTGGTTAGCGGTGCGGCCGGGATCGGCAAAAGCTGGATCGCCTGCGCTCTGGGCAACCAGGCTGCCCGCGAGGGGATCTCGGTGCTCTACAAGCGCCTGTCGCGGTTGCTCGACGAGTTGGCGGTGGCGCGGCTGAATGGCCGTCAGGCGCGGGCACTCAAGACCCTGGCCCGCACCCGCCTGCTGATCCTGGATGACTGGGCGATGGCCAAACTGACCGCCGATCAGCGCCGTGATTTGATGGAGGTGATCGACGATCGGCACGGCCGCGGCTCGACGATCGTGGCCACCCAAATCCCGCAGGACCGCTGGCACGAGCAGATTGGCGATCCCACGTATGCGGACGCGATCCTGGATCGCCTGGTGCACAACGCCTACCGCCTCGACCTCGAGGGTGAGTCTATGCGCGGTAAGGCGGCGCGTCGGTCCGCCAGCTCCAAGGCTGTGGATGAAATAGACGAATGAAGTAAATGACTTAGAATAGTTATCCCCGTTATTCACCTAATTCACAGGTGCAGCCATAACAACACAAAGCAACTATTAGAATATAATAGTTGATTGAAGCCAGCCAAGCAAGATACTGTCTGACGGTCAGCGGCAGACCTGCCTCGCCAAGGCTCGGAGCCTCCGGCCTCGGGTGGCGCTTTCCACCGGCCTCAGGTGGCGATTACAATCGGCCTCAGGTGGCGGTTACGACCGGCCTTCGGTGGCGAAAACTCCGGCCCGCGCAGGCATGTCCACCGGCGCATGCCGCTGGCCGTCGCTCAGCACAGCGAATACCGCCACCTGGCAGTGGTCGACCTTGCCCAGCCGCCCCGACCCACTGCCGGGCCACACCCACCGAACGATCACCCTGCTTGGCAAAGCTGCTTTCGTCG
>DATHNI010000421.1:0-11728 GCA_035486135.1 Acetobacteraceae bacterium | reverse complement strand
GGCCATTTCGTCGGAACGATGTCCACCCGGTCCGCAAGCCCAAGCTCCCTGATGGTGACCGTGCATTTGCGGACGAAGGGCGACGCCGGCGTGTAGAACAGTTTCATCATGGGTGAAAATGCCTCGACCGGCACATGTGTTTCCACTCCCCGCATTGGCCGGAGTTTGCCCGGCGAAGGACGCGCGTCAAGGCGACCCACCGATCAGACATCCCAGTGCTGCTGCCGCAAACGGTTACGCAGCAGCAACCTGCCAGCCGATCCAGTCGCAGAACGCCTGGCCCATCACCAGCTCCAGGTCGGCGCCATGCAGCCAGGGCAATTCCTCGGTGAACAATGTCACGCACTGGTGCCACGTACAATGCATGCGCGTGATGTCGGTGCCCCAGAACATGCGTCGTGGGCCGAACGCGTCGAACACCCGATGCAACGCGTCGTGGATGCTGGGGAACGGATATTGGTCCAGCGCGTAACCGGCCTGACCGGTCGCCTTCACCGCCACGTTCGGATGCCGTGCCAATGCCAGCAACTGCGCCAGGTTGCGATAGGCGGCGTCCGCCCCCTCCGTCGCGCGCGGCACCCCCATGTGATCGATGCTGAGCTTCAATCCGGGATGCCGCTCGGCGATCTCGCCAACGCGTGGCAGCCACGCCGATGCCTGAAGCGAAACCGGAATGCCCAGGCGCTCGGCCACGGGAAACAGCCAGTCCAGCGTGCCGTCATCGGGCCAAGACTGCGACCGTGGATCGGAGAAATAGAATCGCAACCCCTTCATCCCGGGCCGGCTTTTCCATGTCTCGAGCAACGCACGCTGCGCTGGCTGGTCGAGGTAGATCCAGCCCATGATGGCGAAGCGATCGGGATGCGCGCGTGCTGCTTCGACGGCCAACTCATTCGAATCAGGGTCCCACATCACCGGGTGGACCACTGCGCGATCGACGCCGGCCGCGTCCATCGCCGCCAGCGCTTCCTCCCGCAAGAACGGCGTCTGGCGGTGATGGGCGGACGGTGTGCCTTTGGCCCAGAGGTGGATCTGTGCGTCAACGATCATCATGGCGGCTGGCTTTCCTTGGACGGTGGAAAATTCTGGTTCCGGCGTATGCTGGCGGCTGGACGGCTGCGGATTCGGCGGTGCGCGCCTTCAACCGCCGTGATCGAGCTTGCCCTCGGCAAGGCGTCCCAACGCGGTGTGGATCTGCCGATCGATCTCGATTCCTTCACGCATCAGACGCGCGCGAGTGGCGTAACCGCGCTCTCCCGGAATGCGGATTTCCGCAACGCCCGTCTGTCGTGGCGTGGCCTTGATCGTCTCGATCCGCCGGCTGACCTCGTGCCGGTACGCGTCCGGCGACAGAAACAGGTCCGGCTTGAACGCAAAGAACATATAGCCGCTCACTGCGTCCGCCGGCCGTATGCCGGCGGTCAGCGCGCCGAGCGCATCCATGGCCAGTGCAAGTCCGAACCCCTTGTAACCGCCCTCCTTGCCACCGAACGGCAGCAGCGCCCCGCGATGCGCGGTGACGGCGTCCGTGGTCGGCTCTCCGTCCGGCCCGAGCGCAACGCCCTCCGGTATCGGCGTGCCAAGGCGGGCCCGAAACTGCAGGTCAGTGCCCATGAACGCCGACGTCCCCATGTCGATGACCAGCGGATCGTCGTCGGTCGGAAAACCGAAGGCAATCGGATTGGTGCCAAGCGCCGGCCTCGTGCCGCCAAACGGGGCCACGGCCGGCGGGGACGCCACCGTGTGGATCACCACCAGGCCGGCGCGCGCGATCATTTCGCAGTAGTAGGCGCTGCGTCCGGTCATCCAGGTGTTGCCCATACAAACGATGGCGAGGCCATGTGCCTGCGCGCGCCGGATGGTCACCTCGGAGGCGCGGAAGGCCGCGACCATGCCCGTCGTGTTGCCGCCATCGAGCAAGGCCGTCGCGCCCGTCTCCCGCACCACGGTGACGGGTTGCCGAGGCAGCCGGAACTGCTTGTAGTCGACGACATTCAGCAGCTTCGGAAGGCCTGAATACTCGTAGCCGCACAACGCCGCGTCCAACACGTGATCCGTCAGGATGCGCGCGTCGTCGTCGTCGAACCCGGCGCCACGCATCGCAGCCTCACCGAGTGCCCGGGCTTCGGCAACCGTCATTCGGATGCGGTCATTGCCGGCTTGTTCGGTCATCGTCCCATCCTCGATGTTAGCAGCCTGCTGCATGCTGCCAGGCGTTGTTCGTTGTTTGCCCGCGGAGCAAAACAGGTCGATTCAAGCTCACCGATTGACGCCTCGGAGAGGCGGCTATCCCCTGTTACACAGGGGTCGGTAAGTAAGGCGACATGTTGAAGTTTGTCTTGGCCGGCGAAGGCCGGCCACCCACGACTTTGCTGTGTGGCACGAAGAAAAGACGTGGGTGGCCGGCCTTCGCCGGCCATGGCACACTTTAACATGCCGCCTTGCTTACCAACGGTTGAGTAATTCGCGGTGCCAAAGGCGGCAGGGCAGGTGATGCGACGGTCGCCGGTGTTCTGCATGCCCCGCCAGCCCCGCGCCCTCAGTTGCGTGCGACCAGGAACTGCCGGTTGACGCAGTTCTCCAACCGCCCGTCGCGCAGGAAACGCGCCGCCGTGCGGGATGCGAACCCGCGATTGTCGCGCATGCTCTCGGGTGTGAAGAAGGCCGAGTGCGGCGTCACTACCAGACGGTGGCGGATCCAGTCCTCATTGTGCTGCCAGGCAGCGATCAGGCGCGACTGTGGATTGGCCGGCTCCTCCGGTAGCACGTCGAGCCCGGCGGCAAGCACGATGCCATCCTTCATCGCGTCGTACAGCGCATCGATGTCGACGATCGGACCGCGTGC
This sequence comes from Acetobacteraceae bacterium, assembly GCA_035486135.1. GTDB lineage: Bacteria > Pseudomonadota > Alphaproteobacteria > Acetobacterales > Acetobacteraceae > JASHVB01. The sequence continues at coordinate 8,883 of DATHNI010000421.1, read as the reverse complement.
CGTATTGATCAGGATCATCCCGCGTTTCGCGGCGGCGAAGGCGTCCGCCCCAATCATATTGCGCGTCTCCGCAGTCAGCGGCGCGTGGATGGTGACGAAATCGCACTGGCCCATAAGCTCGGCCAACGAGTCGGCGCGGCGCACGCCGATCGCGAGTTCATAGCCGTTCGGCTGGTAGGGGTCATAAAACACGACGTCCATGTCGAACGCCTTGGCCCGCCGCGCCGCGGCGGTGCCGATACGGCCCATGCCGACCACGCCGTATGTGCAGACCGACAGCCGATGGCCGAACGGATTGTGCGCGGGGCGCCAGTTGGCCCGCAGATCGGCGCGCAATTCGGAGTCGTGATAGGCGATGCTCTTGGCCAGCGTCAGCATCAGGCCGATGGCGTGGTCGGCGACCTCGCGCGTGCCATAGTCCGGCGTGTTGCAGACCGGGATGCCCAGTCTGCCAAAGCGCTCGATGTCCACGTCGTCGTAGCCGACCCCGTATTTCACAAAGATCCGGCACTTGCGCAGCTTGTCGATATACTGGGCGGGACAGGAGCCGACAACGGCGTCCGCGTTGGCCCATTGCTCGTCGGTGACATCCGCGGCGTTGGTGCAGAAGTCGGTCTGGAAGCCCGGACCGACCGCGTCGCGGGCGACCTGCTGGTAGTCTGCCGCAAGGTTCGGCCACAGAATGCGCATCGCCATGTCGTTTCCTCGTCGGTTGCTGTTGCGCTCCATGCTGCCACGATGCCGCGCGGCCGGCTATGCGGCCCTGCACGCTGGCGTGGCGGTCGCTTGACCCGGGGTCGATGCGACGAAGCATCGAGGGTGAGGATGACGGGGTCGGCACACTGCGAACCACGTCCCCTGACCGACGGTCCCCACGGGCGGCAGCCGTCCTGCTCTGGTGCATGGGGTCCCGGCGGGGCGAGCAGGGTCCGAGGTCTCGCACGGTGCGTGGCCTGCTGCCCACGCCGCGCGTCGCATGGCAGGCCGCCGCGTCAGCTTTCGAAGATCAAACAGGTCGTTGTGCCATGAGCCAGCAAGCGCCCGGTGCGATCCGTGATCTTTCCTTCGGCGGTGCCAATCCGTCGCCCCCTGCTCAAGACCACGCCTTCGGCCTTGAGCGTCCCCGTCTCCGCCGTGATCGGCCGCATGAGCGAAATTTTGAACTCCAGCGTTGTTTGGCCGATGCCTTTCTCCAGCGTCGACTGGACCGCGAGGCCCATACAGCTATCGAGCAGCGTCGCCGAGAATCCGCCATGCACCGTGCCAGCCGGATTGAGCAGGGTGTCATTGGGTTCCGCGACGATGACGACGCGCCCGCGCGCGGCCTCGGTCACGTCGTAGCCGAGTGTCCGCGCGATTGTATTGAGAGGAAGCGCCCCGCTCGCGAGCCCTTGAACAAACTCAAGGCCACTCATCTCTTTCTGCGTGGCCGCGCTGACTGTGCCATAATTTCTATTTGCGACAGGATGCACTGGTGGCGTCTCCCTGTGTGTCAGGATGGGACTACGAGCGCCTGCCACCTTCGGCCATCCGCTTGTTGCTGCCACCGAAAAGCGGTTCAGGAACGAACGCGCCCACCGATTGCCTCGTGGCATTGATGTCAGTGCAAGCAGTGGACTGTGACGGCGTCTTGCGATCGCTACTTTGCCCTGCGGAGCGGAGACGATGCGGAGAGTGTCATGGCCGGGAGCGCGTCAGGTCCAACAATGGGGCGGCGAGAGTGGGCGATGCTGCTGGTCCTCGCGTCTGTCCGCGACGGCGCGTTCTTCTTCAACGGCGCAGCCGCGCGTGAACTGCCGACACTCACAATGGTCTGGCTGCGCGCGGCTATCGGTTCAATGGTCCTGTTGCACGCCAATGGCGAGGCAGCCGCTACCGCGGGCTCACCGATGTGATCCCCCTGCGGCGCATTGGAAGCTCACTGCCCCTGTCGCTACGCTACGAAGGACTCGACATCGGGCCCGAGTGGCCGAGACCCGTGGAGTGACCAGATGCCACCCACAACACCAGCGCCACCGCCCCCCTACGCCCTGATGCGCGCCAGCGTCGCCGTCGTCGAATGGCCCGGCAGCAGATCGGCCAGCGCCACCTTGCCGCCCCACCCGCGCACCAGGTCCGCGCCCACTACCTCGTCCAGCGCATAGTCCGCGCCCTTCATCAGCAGGTCCGGCCGCAGTTCGGCAATCAGTTCCTCGGGCGTGTCCTCCTCGAACACCACCACAAGGTCGACACTGGCCAGGCTCGCCAGCACCGCGGCGCGTGCCGCATCCGGCTGCACTGGCCGCTTCGGCCCCTTCAGCCGCCGCGCGCTGGCATCCGAGTTCAGCCCCACCACCAGCCGGTCGCATTTCGACCGGGCCTCCTCCAGCAGATGCACGTGCCCGGGATGCAGCAGGTCGAAACAGCCGTTGGTGAACCCGACCCGCCAGCCGCGCCGCCGCCACCGCTCCACCTGTTCCGCCGCCTCCTCACGCGGCACGATCTTGCGCAACGCGCTGCGCTGGGGCGACAGCGCGAACAGCAGGTCCGCCTCGCGCGCCACCGCGGTACCCGCCTTGCCCACCACCACGCCGGCCGCGAGGTTGGCCAGCCGCACCGCCGTTTCGGTATCCGCGCCGCCGGCGATCGCCGCCGCCAGCGTTGCCACCGCCGTGTCGCCGGCGCCGGAGATGTCGTAGACCTCGGCAGCCTCGGCGGGGAAATGCCGGGCGCCGCCGTCGTCCACCAGCGTCATCCCGTCATTGCCCCGGGTCACCACCACGGCGCCGAACCCATGCCGCGACCGCAGCGCCGTCGCGGCGGCCAGGATCGCGTGTTCCGTGTCCACCGGCATCCCGGTGGCCTCCGCCAGGTCGATCCGGTTCGGCACGATGATGTCGGCACCGGCATAGCGGGCATGATCCGGGCCACGCGGATCGACGATCAGCCGCCGCCCCGCGGCCCGCGCCATTGCCACCAGCTTGGCCGGCACGTCGCCGGCCAGCACGCCCTTGCCGTAATCCGACAGCACCGTGACCGAGGTCGCGGCCATCGCGTCGCTCGCGATGCGCAGCATGCGCTCGGCCAGCTTCGGATGGATCGGCGCGGTCTCCTCGCGGTCGGCGCGGAACAATTGCTGGCCCGACGCGACATAGCGCGTCTTCAGCGTCGTGGTCCGGCCGCCCTGCACCAGAAGCCACGGCTCCACCCCCGGCTGCCCGCCCACCAGCCCGGTGAGGTCCGAGCCGGTCTGGTCGTCCCCAAGCACGGAGATGAACGCTACCGCCGCGCCCAGCGCCGTCAGGTTGCGCACCACGTTGCCGGCACCGCCGGGCAGTCCGATCTCCCGCGTCACCTGCAGGATCGGCACCGGCGCCTCCGGGCTGATCCGCGTCATGTCGCCGTATACATAACGGTCGAGCATCACGTCGCCGATCACCAGTACGCTGGTATTCGCCAGCCGGCGCACCGCGGCCGCGAGATCCGGGTCCGGCTGTTCGGCGAGCGACGGTTCGTCCGGCGGAATTTGATTCATCAGTAAGCCGTAACGTGGTGCGGGGTCCGCTTGCAAGCAATGTTCACGTGTGAAGAAACCCCAACGTGTCGGATTCCAGAACGACGCAGGTCAGCGCTCCGCCGATCACTGCCCCGGTATCGATACCAATGCGGTTTTTGCCGACCTGGGGCTCCCGCCGCGGCGAGTGGCCATGCACGACCACCACCCCGTGGTCCTGCTTCGAGGACAGGAACGGCTCTCGGATCCACAGCAGGTCCTGCCGGGTCTGCTGGATCAGTGGCACGCCCGGGCGGATGCCGGCATGGACGAACAGGTAGGGTCCGATCTGGAGCTGCAACGCCAGGTCGCGCAGGAACAGGAGATGCGGCAGGGGGATGCGGCCGGCCCAGTCCTTCTGGGCAATGGTCCGCTGTACGCCCCAGCTCATCAGTGAATCCGCGCCGCCATTGCGCAGCCATTGCTCACCGGCGTCCTTGTCCACCTGGGCGATGGCCGCCAGCATCATTTGCTCGTGGTTGCCCATCAGGTTGACCACGCGCTGCGCCGGCACCGGCGGACCGGCGAGCAACCACTCCACCACCTGGGCGCTCTCCATGCCGCGATCCACGTAGTCGCCCAGATGCACCAGGACGGTGTGTTCGATCGGCCGTTCCGCGAGGTCCGCCGCGATTTGCTCATGCATGTCCACCAGCCGCTCGAAGCAGCCATGCACGTCGCCGATCGCGTAGACGCGTTGTCCGGGTGGGAGCGTGGCCGGTGCGGGGACAAGCTCGATCATCGGTACCAAAGTAGGGCGGGAGACTGCCGGAAGCCACCTCTCCCGCGCACGCGCAGGGTGCCGGCCTCAGAACGGCCAACGCCGCGTGCGATCCGCCTCCTGTGCCGGTGTGAGTGTGCCCGGCCCGTCGCCCAGCGCGGGCGGATGCCCGTCCGGGTCAGCCCAGCAATCCGCCACGCCAAGGCTGCGCGTGCAGTATGGCACCGGGGCCGGCGGCAGTTCGGGGGGCCGGCAATAGCTCTTGCCCTGATCCAGCCTGACCGCGGAACAATCGCGTCCCGACGCCAGCGACCAGAGTGCGTCGAGCGGCGTGCGATGGATCACCGCAACGCTGCCGGCGGTGGTCCCGACGGTCACGGCGGTCAGCGTCAATGGATCGACGCCGCAGCCCGCCAGCAGCAGGAGCAAACACAGTGCGTATCGCATCGGTAGAGGGTGCGCCATAAAGGTAAACGAGTGGTTCAGGGCGCACGTGGAGCGAAGGAAGGCCAGGGCTCTGCCCTGACCTTCCTTCGCTTCCCTGGTTTGCCGCCGCCTCGCGCCGCCGCTATGGTCCGCCACCCCGGCAACCGCCGGGCCCCAGGCCGCCCAAGCCCGAATCGGACGAGACAACCCAGTGGTCGATATCTTCGACGAGGTCGACGAGGAACTTCGCGCCGAGCGCGCGCAGCAGCTCCTCAAGCGCTATGCGGGCCTCATCGTCGCCCTCGCGGTGCTCATCGTCGCCGCCGCAGGCGGCTGGCAAGCCTGGCGCTGGTGGCAGGCCAGGCAGGACGTGGCAGCGGCGCAACGTTACCTCGCGGCCATGGCGCTCACCCAGTCGCCCGCCGCCGCCGCCCGCCCGGACGTCACCGCCGACTTCGACGCCCTCGCCCGCTCGGCACCGGACGGCTACCGCACCCTTGCCCGGTTCCAGGCCGCCGCCCTGATGGCGCAACACGGCGACCTGAAGGGCGCCGCCGGCCTGTGGAACGACATTGCCACCGACGGCACCGCCGATCCCCTGCTGCGCGACCTCGCCAGCTTGCTCTGGTGCCAGCACCAGATCGACACCGCCGATCCATCCCTGCTGGAGGCGCGGCTGAAGGCCCTCGCCGAGCCGGGCAACGCCTGGCGCCCGCTGGCCCAGGAGCAATTGGCCCTGTTGGATTTGCGGCAGGGCAAGACCGACGCAGCGAAAACCGCGTTGGGTAAACTGGCGCAGGATATCACCGCGCCCAACGGGGTGCGCGAACGCGCCGCTGCCCTCCTGGCGCGGCTCGGCTGACAAGAATGGCGGAGAACAGCTTGGTGGAACGTCGAGGATTTTCGCGGCGCGCGGCGCTGCTGGCGCCGTTTGCTCTGTCGGCGCCGTTGGCACTGGGCGGTTGCAGCCTATGGGATAACTGGTTCGGCGAGAACAAGACGCCGCTGCCGGGCAAACGGGAGCCGGTGGCCACCCCCGGCCGCGGCCTGCAAGTGGACCCGAGTGCGCCAAAAGTCGTGCTGCCGTCGCCGGTGCGCAACCTCGCCTGGCCCCAGGCGGGCGGCAACCCGGCCCACGTGATGGGGCACCTGGCTGCCAATCCCTCCCTGGCCGAGGCATGGAGCGCCGATATCGGGGCGGGCGGTGGCTACCGAGCCAAGATCCTGGCGCAGCCCGTGGTAGCGAACGGCCTGGTCTTCACCATGGACGCGGCCGCGAAGGTCTCGGCCTTCGCCCTGGCCAGCGGCGCGCAGGTCTGGCGGGTGGATACCAAGCCCAAGGACTCCGACAGCACCAATATCGGCGGCGGCCTCGCGGTGGCCGGCGACACGCTCTACGCCGTGAACGGCCTGGGCGACCTGGTGGCGCTGGACACCGCCAAGGGCTCCGAGAAATGGCGCAAGAACATCGGCGTTCCCGGCCGGTCCTCGCCGACCGTGGTGGAGGGCCGGCTGTTCCTGACCACTATCCAGGACAGGTTGCTCGCGCTTGCCGCCGATGACGGCCACCAGATCTGGACCCACCAGGCCGCGTCGGCGACCCCCAGCGTGCTGGGCCGTCCCGCGCCCGCCTTCGCCAACGGCCTGGTCGTCGCAGGCTTCAGCTCCGGCGAAATCGCCTGCCTGCGCGCTGACAGTGGCAACGTGGTGTGGACCGACAACCTGGGCGGCGCCGCGGCGGGCACCACCGCGGACTTCTCCGCGATCCGCGGCCGGCCGGCGATCAGCAACGGCCGGGTGTTCGCCACCGGCATGGGCGGCCTGACCCTCGCCCTGGACCTGCCGACCGGCCGCCGCCTGTGGGAGCGTTCGCTGGGCGGCGAAGATAGCCAGTGGGTCGCCGGCGACTGGATATTCATGGTCGCGCTGTCGCAGAACCTGGTCGCGATCTTCGCGCCCGAGGGCCGGATCGCATGGGTCACCGCGCTGCCGCGCTGGGAGAACGCGGAAAAGCAGACGGGTTCGATCGCATGGTGGGGACCATCCTTGCTCGGCGACCGGCTGGTGGTCGCCGGAACCAGCAAGGATGCCTTGTCGCTCAGCCCCTATACCGGCGAGATCCTCAGCCGGCAGGCTCTCTCGGGCCCCGCAGCGCCACTGGAGCCGGTGGTTGCCGACGGCACGCTGCTGGTGGTGTCGGACGACCAACATATGGTGACCGCGGACCACGGAAGGCTGTTGGCGCTGCGCTGAGCGCGCGACGGAGGGGGACAGCCCGCGCCTTCCCCGCGATAGACGAGGCCGTGGCAGGCGATGTGGCACGCGCCTTCCGTGTCATGGTCGGCGAAGGCCCGCCACCCACGGCTGTCCTTCGTTGCACGCTGCAAAGTCGTGGCTGGCTGGCCTCCGCCGGCCATGCCACGGGGGCGCGTGGCGGGTCGCCCAGAGTCAATGACACCGCGAGCTGATATTACGGCGCGGGCGCCGCGATTCAGCCGGCTCATACCTGACCGTTAAGCCCTGGGTAACGGAGCCGATGGATAATCGCCCGGCATATCCAGAAGGTCGCTCCAATGCCCTCGATCCGCTTGGCCGTGTTGGGCCGCTTGGCCGCGTTGGGCCGCTTGGCCGTGTTGGGCCTGTTGCCGGCGCTCGTTCTGCCGCTGACCGCCATGGCCCAGACCGCCGATGTCACCGACAACCCGCCCTACAGCATCAAATCCGGCGATCGCCCGGGCTTCTACGTCGATGTCATCAACGAGATGGCGAAGCTGCTGAAGACCCAGGTGACCTACGAATACATGGACTGGGGCGCCGCCATGGCAAAGGTCAAGGCGGGGCCCGACCAATTGCTGTTCCCGTTCACCCGCAACGCCGAGCGCGAGCAAAACTACGGGTGGCTGCAGAAGCTGTTCACCAACACCGTGCTGTTCGTCTCGGCACCCGGCACGCATCCGATCGACACGGCTGAGCAAGCGAAGACGCTGCCGATGATCGGTGTGCTCTCTGGGGCGCCGTGGGACAAGGAACTGGCGGCGCGCGGCATCACCACCGTCAAGCATTATCCGACCTCGCCGGCCATTGTGGCCGCACTCCTGTCGGGCGAGCTGCCCGCCGCATATGGTCCGGAGATCGAGCTGAAATACGCCTGGCGCGCCGGCGGCTACAAGGACGCCCTGGTCGAGGGCAAACCGATCCAGAAGTCGGACCAGTACCTGGCCATGTCGCTCAATTCGCCGTCGATCAAGCCGGAGGACTGGCACGAGGCGTTCGACGCGCTGCAACAGGACGGCACGTTCGACCGCATCTACGCCAGCTATTTCGGCACCAGGTAATCGCATGAGGCTGCGCGGGATCACCGTGGCCGGGCTGGGCGCACGCGTCGCCGCCTGCGTCGCGGTGGTGTCGCTCGCCGGCTTTCTGCTGGTCGCACTGACCGGCCTCGCCAATCAGCGCAGCGTGACGCTGACTCGTTTCGATGGCACGGCGAGCAGCCTGACCGAGTTGCTGGCGGACAATATGGTGGGCTCGGTCCGCTTCGGCCGCGCCGCCGGCATTGAAACCGCGTTTGCCGGGCTGCGGCAGAACCAGCCGGATCTTGCTGGCGTGGTCGTTTCAGACGTCAAAGGCGAAAGGATCATCGCCTGGCACCGCGAGAGCGTGGCCGAAACCAGCCTGGCGGTTGCACTGACGAACGGCGCGACGACGCTCGATGCGGCGGGCCTGACGACGGTGGAGGTCGCCGTGCGCCCATCGCGCGAGGCCGAGCCGGTGGGGACGTTGCGCACCGTCTGGAGCCACCAGCGGCTCGATGGGGCGATGCGCCAGGCGGCGATACGCCAGGCAATGACCTCCCTGGTGTCGATGCTGGGGATGATCGGGCTGCTGTATGCCGTGCTGCGGCGCATCGCGATCCGTCCGCTGGTCATCATGACGGAAGCGACGGTCGGGCTGGCGCAAGGGCGCCTGGACGTTGCGGTGCACGGCGCGGCGCGGCGGGACGAGCTGGGTGCTCTGGCACGCTCGCTCGAGGTGTTTCGCCAACACATGCGGAAGGAGAAGGAGCTGACAGCCCAACAGGAGGAAATCCGCAGCAAGGCCGAAGCGGACAAGCGCGCGGCGTTGCGCAAGATGGCCGACACGATCGAGACCGAGACTGCCGCGGCACTGGCAGAGTTCGCCCGCAGCAGTGCCGCGCTGGCCG
>DATHNI010000420.1:0-16324 GCA_035486135.1 Acetobacteraceae bacterium | reverse complement strand
GCGTATCGGATCGTGCAGCGTTGTGCGATGGAGACGTGGGAGAGGCTGGGCACCGCGGAGGGGCGGAGCTTCCGTGACAACCTGCTGGCGGATCCGGCGGTGGCGGGGCGGATTTCGCCGGCGGACCTGGATGCGGCGATGGATCCGGCGCTGCATATGCGGGCGGTGGATAGGATTTTTGCCCGGGTCTTCGGGGGCACGTAGCGGCACGGTGCGACTGACGCGGGCCGTCGTCCCCTTCTGCTCGATCGCCATTTGAATATTCGGTCGCACGGGTTCAGAGAGCAGCGCGAAACCTTCGTCTCCCACCAACGTTGCCCGAAGAATCGCTGTGGTGAACTATTCCTAACGTCGCCCGGCTTGCCCGGACCGCTGATCCTGTATCCAACATAGCCTGCACCCCGCATCCGTTCGTTGCACCGACGACAGTGAACCCGCCGCACCATTCCCTTGTTTCCGTCGTTGTTTTATGTCGGAGCGACTAACCGGAGGACACAGCATGGCCTGGAGTGAGCAAGTGGCACTGGTGACCGGCGGGGCGCGCGGCATCGGCCGCGCCATCGTGCAGCGTCTGGTGCGCGAGGGCGTGGCGGTCGCGGTGAATTATGTCGCGCGTACCGATGCCGCCGAGTCATTGCTCTCGGAGATCGAGGCTGCGGGCGGACAGGCGATCGCCGTCGCCGCCGACGTGTCCGACGACGCGGCGGTCGAGGCGATGGTGGATCAGGTCAATGCCGAATTGGGACCCATCAGCATTCTGGTGAACAATGCGGGCGTCGCTTACCAGGCAACGCTTGAAACCTACGACCGCGAGCGGCTGGCGCGGATGCGGCAGGTCAACGCCGACGGGGTGATCCACACGACGCGTGCGGTGATGCGCGGCATGCGCGAACGCGGCTATGGGCGGATCGTCAACGTCGCCTCGAATGCCGGGATCGGCACGTCGCTGCCGGGCAACGCGTTCTATGCGGCATCGAAGGCCGAGGTCATCGTGCTGACGCGGCGCTTCGCGATGGAGCTGGGGCCGCACGGCATCACGGTGAACGTTGTCGCGCCCGGTTTCGTCGAAACCGAAATGTCGCGGCGCGATCGCGGCAAGGCGGAATGGGAAGCGGTGGCGAAACGTATCGCTTCGCTGGCGATGACCGGGCGCGTCGGCAAGCCGGAGGACATTGCCAACGCGGTGGCGTTCCTGGCGTCACCCGACTCGGGCTGGATCACCGCGCAGTTACTGACGGTGGATGGCGGGCGCATGGATTACATCGCACACTGACCGGCGGCCGCCAGCGACGCGGCCTCCGACGTCATGGCGGGCGAAGGCACGCCATCCACGACTATGCTGCATGGGGCCGGCCAAGACATCGACGGCGGACCTTCGCCCGCCATGACGTGGGGGGCGAGCAGCACCGGTTGTTTCTTGTTAGAAGCCCGCAACAGCAGTGCCGCCGATGTCATTACACAAAACGGTCCCGCCCTCAACTCGGATACACGATCGTGCGCAGCATGACCCGGGGCTCGTCGGGACGGGAGTCGCCGGCGCCGCGGTGCATTGTCGCGCGTTCGTCCCACATCAGCACGTCGCCGACCTGCCAGTGGTGGTAATAGACGAATCGATCCTGCGTCGCATGCGCGGTGAGTTCCTCGATCAGCGGCCAGGCTGCGTCGCGGGTCAGGCCGGTGAAGCCGTGCGTGTGCATCGGGTTGACGAACAGGATGGGCCGGTCGGTCACCGGATGCCGAACCACTGCCGGCCATGCGACTTCCCGATACTGCTTTTCGGTCACACCCTTGAAATCGCCATACAGCTTCTCGCCGGCCGGGCCGGTGTGGCGGCCGTGCAAGCCCGTTAGGCCAGCGAGCTTGTCCCGAGTTGCCGCCGGTAACGCCGCATAGGCAGCCGCCATGTCGGAGAACATCGTGCCGCCCTTGTCCGATGGTACCTGCTTCGCGTGCAGGATCGCCAATAGTGGCAATTCGTCTTCGTAGGTCGAATCGGTGTGCCAGTCGGTGGCGCGCTTGACGCCGTACCAATCCACCTTGCCCGCCTCGTCAACATTGGTGAGCCACGAGACATCCGGATTTTCCGCGTGGCGATACTTGATCAGCGCGTGCCGGCGCGGCGTGCCGAAACGACGGCCGAACGCCGCGAGTTCGGCGGCGCCGAGATTCTGGCCGCGGAACACCAGCACCGGATGTTCCGCAAAAGCCTGTGCGATCCAGGCGAATTCCGCCGCATCGAGCGGTTTCGACAGGTCGATGCCCAATGCCTCGGTTCCCAGCGCGTCACCCAGTGGGCGAAGTTGCGGTGTGTTCGTCAGCGGTGTGTTTAACATGGGCGATCCTCCCGGTTCGTCGCCTGCCCATCGAGTATGATCCCGATCTCGCCGCAGCCGCAATCGGCCACGGCGCGATCAGTGGAACAGCAGGGCCAGCGCACTGAGCGCGGAAATCGCCAGCACCGCGATGCGTGCGCGGCGGCGGTCGATCCGGCCGGCAATGATCGGCGCCAATACGAGGCCGACCGCGACGCCGGGTAACAATTCGAGGCTGACGCCAAATTCGGCGACACCGAACACACCGATGCTGGCAAGCGCCGCCAGCGATATCGCACAGCCGACCGTGAAGAACGCGCAGAGCATGCCGCGCAGCCGCTCCGGCGGTTCGTGCTGCAAGACGAGTGCGATGGGAGGGCCATGCACCCCAGCCATCGTACCCAGGACCCCGGACGCCGTGCCGCCGACCAATAACGCCACTCTGCCCACGCGCACCGTCATCCCGACCACGCTGAGCAATACGGCAGCAAGGATCAAGATTGCGAAGAGTGGTGCGAGATGCCAGCCGACGAGGATTGCGAGTACTGTCGTGCCGATCGCGGTACCGCACAGCAAGCCCAGCATCGCCGGCGCCAGCGTCCGGAAATCGAGCATCAGGCGCTCGCGCCATGCGACGACGGCCGACAGCACCATGACCGCGAACAGCGTTGGCCCCGGCACCAGCCCGGGATCGACCAGCGCCAACAGTGGCGCGGCAAACAGCGCCATGCCCATGCCGGTGGCTGCCTGAATCGCCGATGCCACGGCGACAATCACCGTTTCAACCGCAATTTGCGAGGTGAACATTGGCATCATGGTGAGGCCATGCGACTTGCGTGTCCATCGCGGGTGCCGCGGGCGCGGGTGATGCAGGCACGGGTGATGCAGGCGCGGGTGACGCTACGCAAGCGCGCTGGTATCGTCGGGGGCAGAAAAACACGACAGGAGGAACGGCCATGACCCTCGATCTCGTCATTCGCAACGGCACCATTGTCGATGGATCCGGCATGGGCCGCTACCGCGCCGATGTCGGCGTCGCGGATGGCCGCATCGTGGAAATCGGCCGCATTCGCGCGCCCGCGCAACGCAGCATCGACGCTGATGGGTTGATCGTCGCGCCCGGCTTCATCGATGGCCACACCCACATGGACGCGCAGGTGAACTGGGACCGCCAGGGCACATGCTCGTGCTGGCACGGCGTCACCAGCGTGATCATGGGCAATTGTGGTTTCGCGCTGGCGCCTTGCCCGCCGGAAGATCGCGAATGGTTCGCCCGCTGCCTGACGGCGGTGGAGGATATTCCGCTGGAGGCCATGCTGGCTGGCATCGACTGGAGGTGGGAAACCTTCCCCGAGTATCTCGCCACCGTCGAACGCCTGCCGAAGGCGTTGAACTATGGATCGTATATCGGCCACTCGGCGCTGCGCATGTACGTGATGGGCAAGCGCGCGCTGACCGAGGCCGCGACCGAGGACGACATCGCCCGCATGGTGCACGCGGTGAAGGAAGCGGTGCGCGCCGGCGCCATGGGGTTTTCCAGTTCGCGTGCCGGCACCCATGTCACGCCGGACGACACGCCCGTCGCGAGCAGGATCGCGGAGTGGAGCGAGATCGACGCGCTGGTCGGCGCGATGGCGGAGTTGGATGCGGGAATTTTCCAGGTGGGGCCTGAGGTTTCCAGCGGCCCGGCGCAGCGCGTGTTCCTCGATCGGCTGCGGCAGGTGGCGGTGGAGTCGGGGCGGCCGGTGATGTTCGGCACGATCTCCACGAGGCAGGGTGAGGCGCCGAATTCGTACCGTTACCAGCTTGATTATCTCGATCGCAGCATTGCCGCGGGCGCGCGCATGTTCGGCCAGACCACCACGAAGTCGATCAACGCGATCTTCGCGTTGAAGTCGTACCTGCCGTTCGATGCCCTGCCGCACTGGAAGGAACTGCGTGCCCTGCCGGTGGAGGAACAAAAGCGGCGGATGGCCGACCCCGCGGTGCGCGCGCAGCTTGTGGCCGATGAGGACCGGATGAAGCCGCGCGACAACGTGTTCCAGGGCGGCGGCGCGGCGACCACGGACCCTCGTAAGCCGGACTATACAAATTTGTTCGCCATGCGCGACGTGGAGTGGAACGATCCGACCGTCGCCTCGCTGGCGGCAGAACGAAGGAAGCATCCGGTGGAGGTGATGCTCGACCTGATGCTGGCGAACGAGGATCAGGTGTTCGTGCAGCCCCTGGTCAACGAGGGGCGCGACGACGTGCTGGATATGCTGCGGCATCCCTGGACGCTGACGACGTTCTCGGATTCCGGGGCGCATGTGTGCCAGGAGATGGGGTCGTCGCTGCAAACCCACATGCTGAGCTATTGGGTACGTGCGCGGCAGGCATTCACCTTGGAACAGGCGGTGCGCAAGCTGACATTCGACAACGCGGCGGCGTGGGAGCTGAACGATCGCGGCCTGGTGCGGACCGGCTTCGCTGCCGACCTCGTGCTATTCGACGAACACACCGTGCGCCCGACGATGCCGGTGGTGAAAGCCGATCTGCCCGGCGGCGCTCGGCGGCTGGTGCAGAAGGCCGAGGGCATCGCTGCAACGATCGTCAACGGCCAGGTGGCATTCGAGAATGGTGTCGCCACGGGCGCGTGCAGTGGACAGTTGCTGAAGGGCTCGGGGGCGGTGTGAGGTTGTGTAGTACTTGGGATGCGAGGGGGCGGCACTCGTCGAGGATGCCGATACGGTCCGCGTGGTCGTCGGACGCGATGTCGATATCGGTAGGGTTCCCCGCGCGTCAGGCCAGTGCGGTAAGGACATGAGCAAAGCATTTGGAACACAGATAAGCAGGGACGCACACAGATAAGAACGGATGACCGAATTTGTGGGCGCGTATGTGGCCCCACTCGTGGCACAGGCACCGGACATCCGAACTTATCGGTGTTTATCCCTGCTTATCTGCGTTCCAAATGCTTGCTTACTTGAATCGGGTCGTGTTGTGGTCTGCCGCCTCTGTCATTGCGAGGAGCGAAGCGACGAAGCAATCCCCCGCCTGACGAGCTGCCGCGCCTTCGTCAGGCGGGGGATTGCTTCGTCGCTTCGCTCCTCGCAATGACAGCGGGATTTGTCGCATTCTGGGTCAGCGTCAAAATGCTCCGGCCGCTCCAGCCCAGCTGGCCGGCCGCGCACATGCGACTGCCTGCCCTGCGGCTCGATCGACATTTGCCGGCAACGCTCAACTGGCGCACGCTACGCTTGCAAGGCAGCGATCCCGGGGGTCCCGCGGATCGCGGTTAGTTATAACCCCGGAGGATCGCCGTGATGGGAGACAGCATGCTCTCGACAAACGCAGGTAGCTCCCTCCGCCTGCCACCGTCACTTGCTCACGCCGCGCGCGAGTGGCCGGACGATGGGTGTTCACGCATTCCGAACTGGGTCTATACCGACCCGGATATTTTCGTGCGAGAGCAATCCCGGGTGTTCGGGGCGAACAACTGGCTCTATACCTGCCTTGAAGCGGAACTTCCCAACCCGGGCGACTTCAAACGCAGCCAGCTCGGCACCAGGGACGTCATCGCGGTGCGCGGCGCGGATGGTGCGATCAACGTCCTGGTCAATCGATGCGCGCATCGCAGCATGCAAGTCTGCACCGCCAGTCGAGGCTCCACGAAAGAGTTCGTCTGCCCGTATCACCAATGGACCTACGATCTGTCAGGCAACCTGCTGGGCTTGCCGTTCCGTCGCGGCTATCGCGGCCAAGGCGGCATGCCGGCGGATTTCCGCCCGGAGGAGCATGGGCTGCAACGCCTCGCGGTGACGCACCGGCACGGCGTGGTGTTCGCCAGCTTCGGCACGCCCAACGAGACATTGGAGACCTGGCTCGGCGACCGCATGCTGGGCTACTTCGACCGCGTGTTCGACGGCCGCGAGCTGGTGGTGCTCGGCTACATGCGGCAGCGCATTCCCAGCAACTGGAAGCTGATGTTCGAGAACATCAAGGACCCCTACCACGCCAGCCTGCTGCACGTGTTCCTTGTCACGTTCGGGTTGTTCCGCCTGGATCAGCAGTCAGCGGTCGAAATGGACGACACCGGCCGGCACGGCGTGCTGGTCAGCCGCAAGGGCGCGCAGGAAACCAACGATGCCACCGCGCAGATGCGCGCCTTCAAGGCCAACTTCGCGCTGCGCGATCCGCGCTTGCTCGACCCGGTGCGCGAGTTTCCCGGCGACGCCACGGTGGTCATGCAGACGCTGTGGCCCAACCTGATCGTGCAGCAGCAATCCAACACGCTGGCGATGCGACAGATCGTGCCGCTGGATGCGGGACATTTCGATCTGGCCTGGACCTTTTTCGGCTATGCCGACGACACGCCGGAAATGCGGCAGCGGCGCTTGCGGCAGGCCAATTTGATGGGCCCGGCCGGACTCGTTTCGCTCGACGACAGCGAGGCGATGCTGCTGTCGCAAGCCGGGATCAACGGCAATGACGATGCGACCTGCCTGGTCGAGATGGGCGGCCGGGACGTGACCAATGAGCAACATATGGTGACGGAGACGGCGATCCGCGGGTTCTATCAGCACTACCGCTCCGTCATGGGGCTGTGACCCCGCATGGTCGCCGCCGCGCCAGGACTGACGGTCGCATTGGATCTGCGGGCGCGCCTGGCCGATTTGTACTGCGCCTACGATAACGCACTCAACGATGGCGAGCTGGAGCGCTGGCCGGAGCTGTTCACCGACCCCTGCGTCTACAAGGTCATTCCGCGGGAGAACCATGAGCAAGGGTTTCCGGTCGCGGTGATTTACTGCGAGAGCAGAAGTATGCTGGTGGATCGGGTGGTGGCTCTGCGGGAGACCGCGCTGTATGCACCGCGGATCGTGCGCCGGATCACCAGCGCCGCCTGTGTGCGCTCGATCGACGACGACGGGCTGCGCATGACAGCTAACTTTGCGCTGTTCCAGACCATGCCCGACCGGCCGAGCGAGGTGTTCCTGTGCGGCCGTTACCAGGATCGGGTGATGGATGACGGCGGCCTGCTGCGCTTTGCCGAACGGTTGTGCATCTACGACTCGACGATCGTTCCGACGTCGTTGGTTTATCCGGTTTGACGCCGCGCACGGCGCTCGCGCGTCGCACGCCGGGCTGCTACGTGATCCGCGAGCATCGCATCCCGAGCGCGCCGTGTCATGGCCGGCGAAGGCCGGCAACCCACGACTTTACCGCATGCGACAAAGGAAAGCCGTGGATGGCCGGCCTTCGCCGGCCATGACACGGGAGCCCCCCGAGCGGCCGCCAAGTCGCGGAACGACGTGCCGCTCAGTGCACCAGGGCCGGCATCATCTCGTGCTGGACGATCGCGGCGATCGCTACGTCGCGGTTGTCGGCCAACGCCATCGGTGTGCCATCGGCCGCATGGATCGCGAAGCTCGAGGCACCATTGACGATCACCGGCTTCACATACGCCACATGCGTCATGCCAAGCTGCGCGAATTGCTCCGGCGACAGCTTGCGCACGTCAACCATCACAACCGTGGCGGCGTTGTCATTTTGCTCGTTCATCTGATCGGCTGAATTCATGTTCATCGTACTTCTCCTCTTCGGCGGCTGGCCTCTGTGAGCACCCCCGCCTCGTGGTGTCTCCGGGACCGCTTTTGCGGCTCCCGTTCGTGTTACGCCTCGTCCTCAGCCCGGTTCCGCTTCGCTCTCGACCACCCTGGTGCGCCCGTTGCCGTTTGGCTTGCTGCCATTGGCAGCGCTCGCACGGTTGATCGCGATCGTCTTCACGCGCGGCTCCGGTTGCGGCCGGGCGAGGTCGATGTGCAGCAGCCCGTTGTCGAGCCACGCGCCCTTCACCTCGATCCCCTCTGCCAGCACGAAGGCTCGCTGGAACTGCCGCGCGGCAATGCCGCGGTGCAGGAACACGCGCCCCTGTGCGTCGTCCGTCTGGCGGCCACGGATCACCAACTGGTTGTCCTCCTGGGTGATCTGCAACTCGTCCATAGTGAACCCGGCGACAGCGAGCGTGATGCGCAACCCGGTCGGGCTGGTTTGCTCGATGTTGTACGGCGGGTAGCCGTCGGACGAAGTCTTCGCGGCCCGCTCGAGCATTTGCTCGAGATGGTCGAAGCCCAGGAAAAGCGGCGACGTGAACAACCGAGTGGTCATGGCCCCCTCCTCAGAGCGAAGCGTCGGCCGGGACCCGATCTGGCATCCCGGCTGCGGAATATCTTGGCAGAGGACCGACCGGTTGCAAGGGGGGCGAATGGCGGTCCCCGGGTCGCACAGGATTGATTCGACGACACCTGGCGCGTTGATCTGGCGCAGGCGGAAAGCTACATGCGTAACATGGACGCAATGCTCATCACCCAACCGTCCCAGGGGCCTTCCCCAGGGGCCGCCACTGAAGCAGCCGCCAAGGCCCCCTCCAGCGCCGGCGTCGAGCCGCTGCCGATCCTGATCGCGCCGCACCCGCTGCTGAAGGCGCGCGCCCGGCCGGTTGGGCCGGCCGACGAGGCGGCGGTGCGGGCGATGGTCCCGCGAATGTTCTCTGCGATGTATCGCGCCCCCGGGATCGGGCTCGCCGCGCCGCAGGTCGGCCAGAGCCTGCGGGTCATCACCATCGACCTGATGCCGGACGAGAAGCCCACCCCGCTAACCCTGATCAACCCGGAGATCGTCGCACTCAGCCAAGAGCACGCCACCCGCGAGGAAGGCTGCCTGTCGCTGCCCGGCCAATACGCGGAGGTGACGCGGCCGGCGCGGGTGAAGGTGCGCTACCTCGACCAGACCGGGGCGCGCAAGGAAGTCGAGGCCGACGGATTGCTGGCTGCGTGCCTGCAGCACGAGATCGACCATCTCGACGGGGTATTGTTCGTTGACCACCTGTCGGCCCTGAAGCGCAACATCATCATGCGCCGGCTCGCCAAGGAGCAACGGCAGAAGAACGAGGGAAAGTAGGCGCGCCAATGCGGGTGGCCTTCATGGGCAGCCCGGATTTCGCCGTGCCGGCGCTGCTGGCGCTGCACGAGGCGGGGCATGCAATCGCCGCGGTCTACTGCCAGCCGCCGCGCCCCGCCGGGCGCGGGCAGGCGGTGCAGCGTTGTCCCGTGCATCGCGCGGCGGACGAGCTTGGGCTGGAGGTGCGAACCCCGGCGCGGCTGCGCACCGACAGGGCGGCGCAGGCGGCGTTCGCGGACCTGGCGCTGGATGCGGCGGTGGTGGCGGCGTACGGGCTGATCCTGCCGCAGGCGATGCTGGACGCGCCGCGGCGTGGTTGCCTCAACATCCACGCCAGCCTGCTGCCGCGCTGGCGTGGCGCGGCGCCGATCCAGGCGGCGATCCTGGCCGGCGATCGGGCAAGCGGCGTGACCATCATGCAGATGGAGGCTGGGCTGGACACCGGCCCGATGCTGTTGCGCGAAACGGTGCCGATCGGGCCGCAAACCACGAGCGGGGCGTTGCACGACCTGCTGGCGCCGTTGGGCGCGCGGCTGGTCCTGCAGGTGCTCGCGGAAGACCCGCCGCCAGCGCCGCAGCCGGAGGAAGGAGCGACCTACGCACCGAAACTGACGCGCGAGGACGGGCGGATCGATTGGGCACAGGACGCCGCTTCCATCGAACGGCGGGTGCGCGCCTTCGATCCGTGGCCCGGCACGTTCACCTCAGTGCAGGGCACGGTGCTGAAGGTGCTGGGGGCGGCGCTGGCTGAAGGCTCCGGCGCGCCCGGGACCGTGCTGGATGACCGGCTGACCATCGCCTGCGGGCAGGGGGCACTGCGATTGACCCGCGTGCAATTGGGCGGCCGTGCCGCCATGCCGGCCGACGCGTTCCTGCGCGGTCACCGCGTGCCTCCGGGCACGATCCTGGGTGCAGATGCGCCCAAATGAGCCAGGCGAAGGCCCCGGCCCTATCTTGCGGCGCGCAACACCGCCAGGTCGCATCCCTCGTCGGCTTGCAGCACTTGCTCTGCCACGATCCGGTCCCAACCGCGCGCCGGGATCGCCGGAGCGCACCATGCCGCTCGCCGCCGCGCCAGCACCGCCTCGTCCACCAGCACGTCCAGCGTCCGCCGCGCGACTGACATGCGGATGCGATCGCCGCTCTCTACCAAAGCCAGCGGGCCCCCGGCGGCCGCCTCGGGGGTGATGTGCAGCACGATGGTGCCAAACGCCGTGCCCGACATGCGGCAGTCGCTCATTCGCACCATGTCCTTGACCCCGGCGCGCGCCAGCTTCGACGGGATCGGCAGGTAGCCCGCCTCCGGCATGCCGGCCGGCGTCAGCGGCCCGGCGTTCTTCAACACCATGATGTCGCTTTCGGTGACATCCAGCGCCGGATCGTCGATGCGCGCCGCCAGGTCCGCCAGCCCGTCGAACACGACCGCGCGGGCTTCCGTTTCGAACAGCGCCGGGGTGGCGGCGGAGCGCTTCACGATCGCCCCGCGCGGCGCCAGCGAGCCGAACAGCGCCACCAGCCCACCTACCGGCGACACCGGCTCTCCCCGCGCGCGAATATACCGGCGATCGACGAAGGCCGGCTCGGTCAGGCGCTCCGCCAATGTCGTGCCGGTCACGTCGCGCGCGCCCAGATTCAGCAGATCGCGCAACTCCCACAGCAGCGCCGGCATGCCGCCCGCGGCGTGGAAGTCTTCCATGTAGCCCTCGCCGGTCGGCTTCAGGTCCACCAGCACCGGCGTCGTGTCGGACAGCTCGTTCAGCCGGCTCAGGTCCACGGCGATGCCGCGCCGGCCAGCGATCGCCGTCAGGTGGATCAGTGCGTTGGTCGAACCGCCCAGCGCCAGCAGCACGCGCAGGGCGTTTTCCACCGATTCCGCCGTGATGATCTCGGACGGCCGGATTGGCTGGGTGATCAGCCGCACGGCCAGAGCGCCGGCATCCTCCGCGGCGCGCAGCCGGTCGGCGTGCACCGCCGGGATCGAGCCGTGGCCGAGCGGCACCATTCCCAGCGCCTCGGCCAGGCACGCCATCGTCGAAGCGGTGCCCATCACGCCACAGGTGCCGGCGGTCGTGGCGAGGCGGCCCTCGATCTCGCCGATCCGCTCGGCAGTGACACGGCCGGCGCGGTAGGCTGCCCAGTAGCGGCGGCAGTCGGTGCAGGCGGAGAGGCGCTCGCCCTGGAACGGGGTTGCCAGCATCGGGCCGGTAACGAGTTGCACGCAGGGGATGTCGGCCGACGCCGCCGCCATCAGTTGCGCTGGCACGGTCTTGTCGCAGCCGCCGATCAGCACCGCCGCATCCATCGGCTGCGCTGTCAGCATAGCCTCGGTGTCCAGCGCGGCGAGGTTCCGGTAGTGCATGGAACATGGAAAGAGCGAGGGCTCGCACAGCGACACGGTCGGGAAGGCCAGCGGCAGCCCGCCGGCCGCCAGCACGCCGCGTTTCACGGCTTCCACCAGTTCCGGGACGGTGCGATGGCAGTTGTTGTAGTCCGAACCGGTATCGACGATGCCAACCACCGGTTTGTCCAGCATCGCCTGCGAATAGCCCATCGACTTGGCGAACGACCGGCGCAGGTACAGCGCGAACTCGGGATCGCCATAATTTGCCGCGTTGCGGGCCAGCCCGCGCTTTGGTTCGGTGCTCATGCGGGCATGGTAGGCGCGCCCGAACGGCCGGGCAATTCGGGGCGAAAGAAAGCTAGAGGACTTGTCTCACAAAGCTGAAGGAAGGGGCAGGCAAGGTTTCACAAAGCTTTCCTGCCGTCCCCCGTTCCTGCCATCCGCCGCGGCAACAGAGATCCTTCCTTGTGAATCCTTCCTGATCTTCCCTGGACTTTGTGAGACATTTCCTGCCTTGCGAACGGAAGGACCGACCCAGTCCCCCGATGCCCCCTTCTGCCAGCTTCAGAGAATCGCCCGGACCACCCGGCAGTCCCCCGATGACCCGCCCAACGCAGCGCCCGCATCCGCGCGCGGCAGGAACACGATGACCGTGGTTCCCCGGCCGGGCTGGCTGTCGATCCGCACGCCGCCACCCGACTGCGTGGCCATGCCATAAACCTGGCTGAGCCCCAGCCCGGAGCCCAGTCCCGTCGGCTTGGTGGTGAAGAACGGTTCGAACGCGTTGCGCAGGACGTCCTCGGTCATGCCGGTGCCGGTATCGGTCACCGCGACGCTGACATAGTCGCCCGCCGTCAAATGGTCGCCAAGCCCGGTCTCGGTCAGGTTTGCGGTTGTGATGGTCAGCACGCCGCCTTCCGCCATCGCGTCGCGCGCGTTGATCGCCAGGTTGAGGATGACGTGCTCTATCTGCGCTGGATCGACCAAGGCGGGCCATAGGTCTCCTGCCAGCGTTGTCTCTATCCGCACGCCATGCCCAATCGTGGAGCGCAGGAGATCCTGCATGCCGCGCACGATCTCGTTGAGGTTCACCGGCACCGGATCGAGGACCTGCTTGCGGGCGAACGCCAGCATCCGCTGCACGAGATCGGACCCGCGCTCCGCCGATTGCAGGATGATGCCGATCCGCCGTGCCTGCCGCGGATCGTCGCCAAAGTCGCGATCCAGCAGGTCGGCGTTGCCGAAGATCGAGGACAGCAGATTGTTGAAGTCGTGTGCGATCCCCGCGGTCAGCCGGCCGATCGCGGCCATCTTCTCCGCCTGGCGCAACCGCTCCTCGGCCTGGTGCCGCGCGGTGACGTCGGAATACAGCGTCACGAAACCACCGCCGGCGATCGGATTGCGGCGCAACTCCAGCATGCGTCCGTTCGGCCGGGCGCGCTGAACCGTGCCGGTGCTGCCACCGGAGCGCAGCAGGGTCATGCGCCGCGTCACCTCGGCTTCCACGTCCACCGCGCCGAATTCGCCGGCCTCGGCCTGGGCGCGCAGAATCTCCTCCATCGACATGCCGATGCGCAGGATGTCGCGCGGCACGCCGGTGAAGTCGGGGAACTTGTCGTTCCACGCCAACAGGCACAGGCAGGCGTCGACCATCATGATGCCGTCGCTCATGCCGGCGAGTGTCGCCTCGAGCTGCGCGGTCTTGGCCGCCAGCAAGCCTGTCTCCTGGTCGCGCAGGGCTACGCGCCGGCGGAGTTGCCGGTCGAGCAGGACTAACACCGTCAGGGCCATGAGCAGAATGATGATGATGCCGGCGATCCAGGCGTCCCGGTTCCAGGCCGCAGTACCGCCCAGCGCGGCGGCGCACGCAACGCCTGGTGGGCCCAAGGCGGCTGTAGCGAGCGCGGCGACAGCGAGGACCGTGACTTCCACGGCAGCGATCATGCGCGGTGGCGCAAGCCAGCCCACAGGACGATACGACCGGCCCGCGGCCGGTCGCCGACGGCTCATTCCAAAGCCGTTCTGTGCGATGTGCACCTCCATCGGCGGGTACCGAAACACACTTCCTCAGCCGCCCGCCTTAGTCGTGACCGTTTCCGCCCTTTCGTCGGCCGATCGGGAAACTGTCGTCAATCAAATTCGCGGCGAGACTCAGGCAGCGCGGCACTACCAAATTGATCACGCTAGCGTTGCAGCGATATCACAATTATGTGAGGCCCCAGATAAAAGGACGCGAATAATATCGTAATCGAATGAATGCTCGCGCTCAGAACGACGCACAGACCGGTTCCGTGGTCATCCCTACCAGGGCCTGATGGAATTGCTCGGCGTAGGCCGCCCTGATCCGCGCGACGGCGGCGGCGCTGGCGGCGGCATCCGGCAGCGCGACCAGCAGGATCTTCGTTGGCTCATGGACCGTACGCCCTGTGGCGGGGTTCAGCCACGCTCCGGCGCCGTCGAAAACGGTATAACCATTTGGCAGATTTGGCGTAACTACCCGATCGAGGAACTCATCCCAGGCCTGATCGCTGACGTCCGCACGGCCCTGGATGCTACGCCCGAAGAACAATTCGTACTCCAGCATGGGTACGCCTTGCGACGCAGGGCAGCCCGCGACCTGCGCCGTCGGTTGCAGCGTGGAACAGCCGGCGAGCGTGACAACAGCGCAAAAAACCCATGCCAGACGGCTTCGCCGCAGCACCACCGGTGGCATCCTCCCCTAATTCGGATTGTAGCGTTGGCATGCGGACAGATATTGCCCGAATCCACGATGTTTCGGCAGGATACTCTCACTGCGATTCGCATCCAATGAGGAAGCCCATGGCCAAGCAAGCAGCACCCCCCGCCAAGAAGGCCGCCGCCAAGAAGGCCGCCGCCGCCCCGCAGGCGACCGTGACGCTCAAGCAGATCGCTGCCGACCTCGCAGAAAAGCACGAGGTGCCCAAGAAGCAGGCCGAGGCGATGCTGAACGACATGGTGGCGGTCACCACCAGCCACCTGAAGAAAGGCGACCGGATTCGCCTGACCGGCCTGGGCATCCTGCAGGTGCGCAAGCGCGCCGCACGCATGGGCCGCAATCCGGCGACGGGCGAAGCGATCAAGATCAAGGCGAGCAAGAAGATCGCCTTCCGGGCGTCGAAGGAACTGAAGGAAACGGTCTGAGTATAGCGAAGCATCGGGCGGTTTGGCATTCGCTCCGGGATCGCTTCGATCTGACGGGGAGCTGGCGATGCGCATGGCCGGTGTGGTGACCTGAACCGTTCGTGCTGGCCGCGGCATCGCAAGTTTCTCACAAAGCTCAGAAAGTCGAGCAAAGGATTCACAAAGAGACCGGTGTCACCGTGGTTTCAGGGCGACCTGCGGATCAGGAAATCTGCTTTGTGAACCGTTGTTCGACTTGCCTGAACTTTGTGAGAAACTGCGAACCAGGCACTTCGCATGGGTGCCGCATAATTTTCCCGATCCAGCCGTAATGATTTCCCCGGTCCGGCCGCACCGCTTGCAAGTTGCGACTTGTACCGCCAAACGCACTCATCCCCCGATCACCACCTCGATCGGCCCGGGGGCATCCGTCACCGACAGCGGCGCGTAGCCGGCCGGATCGCCGTCGGCCTGGGCCGGGATCGCCGCATTGCCAATCACGTCCACCCGCCGTGCCCGCACCTGCCGCACGCCGGGCGCGTTCCGCAGCATGTCGAAGGGCAGCGCCGCGCCATACATCAGCGCAGGGCCAGTCCCGCCGTGCCGGAACAGCGACACCGAGAACCCTTGCTCTGCCGGCACCGCATCTGGCGCCAACAGATAGCGCCCGGCATAGAACCGGCCCTTACTGACAATGACGCTCGCCTCCTGCGTCTCGTGGTCATCCACCCGCACGGTGATCGGCGGATAGCGGTACGATACCGCGTCGCGCAGCGTTTGCAGCACGTAGGCGCCGCGCCCGAACGCCCGCTTCAGCGGCACCGGCAGCCGGTGCACCACATGCGCGTCGAACCCGATGCCCAGCATCTGCACGAACAATCGCGAACCTTCCGTGCCGCGGGCCATGCCCGGCCAGAGCGTGCGTGTCCGTCCGAAGGCCAACGCCGCCGCCACCGCGCGCGGCGCGAATGGCAGGGACAGCTCATGCGCCAGTACGTTGGCGGTGCCCAGCGGGATCACACCAAGACGAGCGCCGCTACCCAGCAACCCGCTCGCCACCTCGGCGATCGTTCCGTCGCCGCCGGCCGCCACCACCATTTTCTCCCCGCGCCCGGCCGCCTCGCGGGCCAGGCACGCGGCGTCGCCAGAACACCGCGTCTCCGCGACGTCGAGCCGCACGCCGTTCGCCACCAGCACGTCCAGCACCCGCCAGAGCAATGCCGCGCGCCGGCGGCCAGCGACCGGATTGAACACGATCATCATGCGAGATACGCTATCAGCGCAGATAAACAGGGACGAATCGGCTGCGACCTTCCACGCGAAGCTGCCTTATTCGCATGGTTGCGTGTCAACCCGATGACGGTTCTGTTATTAAGGTATTACTTTGATATTTTAGGCTAAAGTTCGGTTCCGTCATGGAATCTTAATCCCATCCACAGGCGAATCACCCTATTTGCCACGTCGTCATGAACGCGTTATCCACACCGGGCGCCCGGCCAACTTACCGCAGCGTCTTCATTTCGGACACGCATCTCGGTACGCGCGGATGCCGCAGCGACTTCCTGGCGGATTTCCTGCGCCGCACCAC
>DATHNI010000419.1:0-16668 GCA_035486135.1 Acetobacteraceae bacterium | reverse complement strand
CATGACCGAAGTCGCCGTGGTGGGCGCGGGCCTGATGGGTCACGCCCTCGCTTTGGTATTCGCGCTGGGTGGACACCAGGTGCGGCTGACCGACAGCGACGCCGAAACACTGGAACGCGCGCCGGGCCTGATGGCGACGGCGCTTGCAACGTTGGCCGAAGCAGGTGAGGCCGATGCATCCTGGGACCGCCAACGCCTGTCGCAGGCGGTGCGCTGCGTTCCGTCGCTGGCGGATACCGTTGCCGGCGCGAAGGTTGTGGTGGAGGCGATAGTCGAACGCCCGGATGCCAAGCGGGCGTTGTATGCCCAGCTTGAGGCGCTGATGGACGCCGACGCGATTCTTGCGAGCAATACAAGCAATCTCGACATCTTCCCGCTGGTGCCTGACGGTTTGCAGAAGCGGACGATCATCGCGCATTGGTACACGCCGCCCTATCTGTGCGACCTGGTCGATCTTTGTCCCGGCGCACAGACCGATCCTGCCGCGATCGCGACGGTGCGCGACATGGTGAAGGCGATGGGCAAGGTGCCCGTCGTGTTCAAGCAGATGGTGCAGGGCTATGTCGCGAACCGGCTGCAGGCGGCGATGGGGCTGGAAGTGCAGCGCATGCTGGACGAAGGCCTGGTGACGCCGAAGGACATCGATGATTCGGTGATCCATGGCATTGCGCTGCGCATGCCGATCCTTGGCGTGATGGCGAAGGCGGATTTCACCGGTCTGCTGCTGATGCAGCAGGGCATGAAGAACCGCAGCTATACGCCGCCGCAACCGAAAGGCTACAGCGAGGCACTGGACAAACTCATCGCCGAGGGTCGCACCGGCGTGATGTCCGGCAAAGGCTATTTCGACTGGGGCGATCGCTCGCCGGAAGAGTTGTTCCGCGAGCGCGACCGCAAGCTGCTGGCGTTGAAGCAGGCGCTTCGCAAGATCGGACCAATGGAGGGCACATGATCAGCTACGACCTGAACGGCAAGACGGCGCTGGTGACCGGGGGCGCGTCGGGCATTGGCTTCGCGACCGCGCGCATGCTGGCGAAGTTCGGCGCCACTGTTGCGGTGAACTATCTTGCCGACGATCCGCGCGGCCCGGAAGCGGTGGACAAGCTGTGTGCCGAAGGCGGCAAGGCGATCGGCGCGCCTGGCAGCGTCGGCGAGCAAGATACGGCCGAGCGCATGGTGCTGCAGGCGCTGGATAATCTTGGCCGCCTCGACCTGTTGTTCAACAACGCCGGGACACCGGGAACGCGGCGGCGCATCACGCCTCCGGAGCTCGACCTGATCACTGAAGAGCTGTGGTCCCAACTGCTGGAAACCAATTTGCTCGGCGTGTTTCGCTGTTCCAAGGTGGCGGCGCCGGCGTTGAAGGCGGCGCGTGGGGCGATTGTGAACACCGCCTCGATCGCCGGGCTGGGACGCGCGGGTTCCAGTCTCGCGTATAGCGCCACCAAGGCGGGGGTGGTCAGCCTGACGCAGAATCTGGCGCGCGCGCTGGCGCCGGAGGTGCGGGTGAATGCCATCGCGCCCGGCGCGGTGGACAGTTCCTGGATGGTGGAGTGGACCAATGAGGAGAGGGCGCAGTCGATCGAGCGAGCGCTGCTGAAGCGTCGCTGCCAGCCGGAGGATCTGGCCGAGGTCGTACTGTTCCTGGGCTTCGGCGCCGCGATGGTGACCGGGCAGACGATCACGGTGGATGGCGGGCTAACGTTGTAGTTTTATATTAGGCGCCCGAAAGACTGACACACGGACGGTGCCGTTCTCGTCATGCCGACGAAGGTCAGGGCATCCACGACTTTTCTCGGTTCGGGCTGGGAAGTCGTGGATGCCGACCTCCGTCGGCATGACGGTTGGCGCGGCCGGTGGGACGCATTCGAGTGTCGTTGTTTACAGCGTCTTGTTTTACCGCGCGTCGGCCGCGTCCTACCCGCGTCCTGGCGCGGGAACGCCGTGCACCTGTACATAGTGCAGGCGCAGCAGGTCCTTGCCGTAGTCGTTGCCATTCGGCGTACGGATCACCGTGTGGATGTGGCACTTCGCCGGCTCGGTGTTGGTCAGGAAGACGCCGGAGTGATGGTCGAATTCGATCATCGCCATCGGGCTTTGAATCCGATAGTAGAAAGGGTCCTCGTCACCAAACCCACCGATCCAGCAGAAATACGTCGCATCGAGCACTCGTTCGATCGCGTTCATTCGCGCGGCGAACGGGCCGCTGGGCAGGATCTCGAAATAGGCCGCGATCAATCCCAGCAGTTTCTCGCGCTGCCGCGCGGGAAAGTCGCGCACCGGCACGCCTTCATACGGAATGATCCAATTGTCGCGATACGCCCCGCCGAGGTGCCGTTGATCGGCCGGATGCCAGCGCCCCTCCGGCATCGCCGGGTCGTGCATCAGTTTGTAGACCTGCGCATGGCGCTGCACGGGCTGGGGCAGCGCGCGCATCAGTTCCAGGCCGATGCGTTCCTCGTCCTGGAACAGTTCCAGGCCAGCATAAGGGCCGCAATCGATGCAGTTGGGTTCTGCGCCGATGAAGTCCGGCGACAGCACCATCTGGTTTTGCAATACGAAACAGTTCAGGCACAGATGATGGCCGAACAGGCTCCAGCCCCAGGGTTGTGTTGCGGACGGCTTGCCGAACAGGCTGAAATTGTAGCTGTACTCGTTCATCACGCGCGGGGCGTTGACCAGTTCGCCAAGGAAGCCGTTTGTGCGCATCGCACCGCGCGCCTTGGCGTAGCCCTTGGCACTCATGCTCGCCTGCAGCACCGCCAGGATCGCATCGCGCAGCGTGGCGCCGAGTTCGTCCAGCCGCAGTCCGAACCGATCGAAGTACAGCTCCGGATTGCTCCACATGCGCCATTGCGGCGCGTCGATCGCGTGACAGAGTCGCGCGCGTTCCTCGTCCGATGCGACGTTCAGCACCGCACGCGCCGCTTCCATCATGGCACCTGTCGGTGCGCCCTCATCCGCCAGGGTGTAGAGATCCGGCACGACATGCCCGTCCGTGGTGATGCCACGAAACGGTTCGTCGATCCGCGCGCGACGCTCCGCGAGCAAACCTTTGACCCGTTCGCGGGTCGCCAGCGCGTGCGCGGCGTGGCTGTATGCGTCGCGTTCTGAAATGCCGGCGATACGTGGATGGTCCGAAGCGGGAATAAGGTCGCGGAAGTTATTGCTCACTGCTGCCTCCGTCCGGTCGCGCCGCGGTCAGTCCACCGAGGCCTGCCGCAGTGCCGGTACGACTTCGGTGCCGAACATTTCCCAGGCGTCGCGCAATTGCCCGCGCGCGGCGCTGCGATCGAACGTCGCCAGGAAATGACCAGCGCCGACCTCGCGACATTGCGCGATGGCCTGTTCCGCCACGCTGTCCGGCGCACCGGCGATGAACTCGTCGCTGCCGATGGAAAAGGCGTGCGACGTGGGCGTATCGAACACCGCGCGGTCCGGTGCGGACAGGCGCGGATCGGCAAGCAATCGCGTGCGGGTCTGTTGCTCGCGGATGCGTGCTGCCGCACGCACGGCTGCGTCGTCCGTGCCGATAGAGACCTGGCGGCGCAACGCCAATTGATCCGGTCCGTAGGTGGTGCCCACGCGTACCGCCTCGTCGCGATAGGCATCGAAGATGCTTCGGACGCGTTCAGTCGGATGGAAGCCGGTGCAGATCTTGGCGCCGCGCCGTGCCGCCTTGCGCGCCGAGTCCTCGCTGATGACCGTGACCCATGTCGGCGGGCTGGGACGCTGCAACGGACGTGGCGTCAGGCGCAGGTTGGTGAAATGCCAGTACTTGCCGTGGTGTGAGACCACCGGCTGCGACAGCGCCGCATCCAGGATCTCGATCGCTTCGTCATTGCGTTCGCGCGCCTCGGCAACGCTCAGCCCGACCTGTGCCATCTCCTGCGGAATGCCGGCGGCCGTGCCGATCTCCAGCCTGCCTTGGGTCAGGTGATCCAACATGCCGAGTTCCTCTACCACTTTCCAGGGTTGGTGGTAGGGCAGCACAAGCCCCATCACCCCCAGCCGGATCGTGTGCGTTCGCGAGGCGACCTGGGCGATCAGCAGGTTGGGGCAGGGGCTATAGGCGAGGCCGAAATGATGCTCGCTGAAGAAGATGCCCTCGTAGCCAAGAGGTTCGGCGCGTGGCCAAAGATCGAGATACCAGTTGAAGTAGTCTGCCGACAGGCGCGGATCCTCGGTCGCGCCGGGCTCGCGCGGCGCCGGGAAGAATTCGAATATCCATGGTTTGATCACGCTGCGCCTCTCCCTGGTTGTCAGGGATCCCCGCGCACGGCACCCCTCGACCAATCCCGATGCGCGCAGTGTGCGGGACCGCGAAGCTGACCACAAGCATCGGGAGAGACTCGCAACCGGTGACGCGATGCACCTCTCCCGCAGCCCGCGGGAGAGGTGTCAGGCGTGGAACTCAGAACGTCAGGACGAAGTCGGTAGCAACCGTCACCATGCTGGTGCCATTGAAGCTGGTGCCGAACGGATGGCCCCCGCTCAGAGCGTCATCGACACGCAACTCCGGCCTGATCAGCAAGCCGGTAATTGGAGCCGGAAGGTTCGGGTGGAAGGTGAGGCCGATGGTGATCTCGCCGTAAGTCGTACCCACGCCCGCGGTGCCAACCGAGGTCGATCCAGGCAGGCCCAGCTCCAGGCCGACGAAGTTGTTGTTGAACCGGCCGACGTTATTCGGATAGGCGGTGACAAATACCCCGTTGTCGTCCCGATAAATTTCGGCGCGCGCGTTGAATGTCACCGTATCAGACAAGTTGTAAGCTGCGTATTGGGCTACGCCGAAAGCGTTTGCGGCACTTGGCTTGCCCTTGGTGAAAATCCCGTCGAAGTTGTCACGGATCCAGTTCGCCTCGGTGACCAGCGTAAAGGAATCGTTCACCTTCCAGGTGATCACCAGGTCGTTCTCGTAACGCATGTAGCTGTTGGCGTTGTATGTTGCCGGCAGGAAGTCGGGCGAAGTGCCGGGCGGCGCCGACAAGGCGCGTGACGGGTTCTCTGGTCCCAGGTGACTCAGTCCCAGCACCGTCAGGTTGCCGTCCATCATGTTCAACCCGACGCCGACGAGGCCGGCGGGTACGCCGTTATTGTCCCCATTGCAGCAACCGATCGTTGTGTTCTCGCCGGTGTCGAAGCCGAGATACAGGTCGACCAGCGGCGTGAGATGCGACGTGGTCAGGATGCCTGTGTGCTTCAGCGGGATACCGAAGTTAAAGATGTAGGAGTGCGAGTAGAATGGGTTGGTTGACGGATCGATCGTCTCATAACCGAGCGGCGTCGGGTAAAGGCCAGCCTTGACGTCCATCCCGCCGGCGGTCGGGAACGGCAGGTGGAACAACACGTTGGCTTCAACGATATCGAACTGGTTTTCGTAACCTGGTCCAGGGGCTTGATCGAATATGCCCAGGAAGTGGGTATAGCGCGCGTCCGAACCGTACATGCCTTGGAACTTGAAGCCCCAGTCGAAGTCGGTGGCCTTGGGATCAAGCGGCTTGTTGACGGTCAGCAGAACCTGGTTCAGTTGAGGTTGGTTGGCGCGATCGTCAAACAAGCGGCCGAAATTCACGCCGTCGTCCGGCGTCGATGGATTATTGGTAAAGCCACCTTCGATCTGCAATCCGATATGGATACCGTTGATCCAGTACCCTGGAGGTGGTGTCGCCGGTGCGGCCGCGGCTGGCGTCGCTGGCGTTGTCGCAGTGCCCGAAGCCGCCGGTGGAGCAGCGGTGGCCGGCGCAGCGGTCTGGGCATTCGCGGCTGACAGAGCGCAGGCCGCCAGGCAGGCTGCCGTCAGCCAGGTGGGAAGTTTCAGTGTTCGCAGGCGCATGCTTCGACTCCCGTTTCGTTTTGTGTTTGATCCGGACGGATCAGTGCGGCGGGCGAGGCATATATATCGTCTATATCGTTTTCGTGATATTCGAGATATATATCATAGGGCAAAAAAAGGGCGCCCCGCCCAGGGCGCCCTTCAACTCAGCCTTCAGAAAACCTGCTCGCCGTGCAGCACGAGATCGAGACCTTCGCGCTCTTCCTCCTCGTTGACGCGGAGACCGACCAGCGCCTTGGTGATGTAAAGCAGGATCAGCGTGCCGACGCCGCTGTAGATCAGCGTTGCGGCGACGCCCTCACACTGGATCCAAAGCTGGGCCAGGCCGCCCGGGCTGCCATCCGGGCTGGCGTCGGTCGCCGACAACGGGCCGAACGAAAACACGCCGGTCAGCAGCGCCCCGACTACACCTCCGGTGCAGTGCACACCGAATACGTCCAGGCTGTCGTCGTATCCGAAGATGTGCTTCACGTAGGTCGCGCACCAGAAGCAGATGACGCCGGCGGCGACACCGATGATGATCGAAGCGCCCGGCAGCACGAAACCCGACGCCGGGGTGATCGCCACCAGGCCAGCGACCGCGCCGGAAACGCAGCCCAGGACAGAGGGCTTTCCCTTGGCGATCCACTCGGCGAACATCCACGCCAGTGCCGCTGCCGCGGTGGCGATCTGCGTGACAGCCATCGCCATGCCGGCGCGGCCATTCGCACCAACCGCGGAACCGGCGTTGAAACCGAACCAGCCGACCCACAGCAGCGACGCCCCGATCACCGTATAGGCGAGGTTGTACGGAGCCATGTTGTCGGTGCCATAGCCGACCCGCTTGCCGAGAACGAGCGTGGTCACCAGGCCGGCGATACCGGCATTGATGTGCACGACGGTGCCGCCGGCGAAGTCGAGCTGGCCATTGATGGCGCCCCACCCGGTGGGCGCCCACATCCAGTGGGCCACCGGCGAGTAGATCAGCAATGACCACAGCGTCATGAAGATGCACAGCGCCGAGAATTTCATCCGGTCGGCGAAGGCGCCGACGATCAGCGCGGGGGTGATGATCGCGAAGGTCATCTGGAACATCATGTAGACCGTCTCGGGGACGGTCTGCGGCGCCGCGCCGTCGCTGCCTGCGCCGAGGATGAACCCGGTATCAACGCCCTTGCTGATATGGTCCCAGATGCCGTTCAGCATGAAGCGCGACATGTCGCCGACATAAGGGGCCAGTGCGCCGGTGCCGTTGGTGAAGGCAAGGCTGTAGCCTGCGACGGTCCATACTATGGTGACGATGCACGTGATGGCGAAGCACTGCATCAGCATGGCAAGTATGTTCTTCTTGCGCACCATGCCGCCGTAGAACAGCGCCAGGCCGGGCACGGTCATCATCAGCACAAGCGCGGTGCTGGCGAGCATCCAGGCAGTATCGCCGGTATCGACTGCCGGGATCTTGGGCGGGGCGGGAGCGTCAGCGGCAAAGGCGGGCGCTGCTGCGAGCAGGGCGGGCAGCAGCATAGTCAGCCCCCAGTGAAGGCGGGATCGTATGGTCATACCTTTTTCCTTGTCTTCTTTGTTACAGTGCGGACGCGTCGGTCTCGCCGGTGCGAATCCGCATCGCGCGCTCGATGTCGAGCACGAAGATCTTGCCGTCGCCGATCTTGCCGGTGTGTGCTGACTTGGTAATCGCCTCGATCACCTGGTCGGCGAGGTCGTCGGGAACCACGACCTCGATCTTCACTTTGGGCAGGAAGCTGACGTGATATTCCGCCCCGCGGTAGATCTCGGTTTGGCCCTTTTGCCGGCCAAAGCCCTTCACCTCGGTGACGGTCAGGCCTTGCACACCCAGCGGTGTCAGCGCCTCGCGCACGTCGTCGAGTTTGAAAGGCTTGATGATGGCCATGATGAGTTTCATGTCGGCCCGTCCTCCAGGTTGGTATCGGGTACGGTCGGGTTCTGCATTTGCCGCGTCCTGTCTTGTCATTTTCACGCCGGCGCACGGTGCCACGGGCCGGTCGTGGAGCAGACAGAATCAATAATCATGCCAACGTCGGAATTGGGGATTTGTCAGGGATTTGCAGGAAGTCTTTGATAGCGCGCTGCGGCAGTGCCCATCGATTGGGCAATGTGCCCGAACAGCCCTCATGTGCCGGTTTGTTATTTGCGTGGACAAAAAAACCTCTCCCGCGCTGAGCGCGGGAGAGGTTGATGGGAACCTCTCCCGCGGGAGCGGGAGAGGTCGATGGTGCGAAGTACCGAGGGTGAGGGTGATCGGGCCGGCACGTAGCAGGTAGAGCGGGGCGACCCGATCACCCTCACCCTTGACGCTGCGCGTCTCGACCTCTCCCGCTCCCGCGGGAGAGGTTACCCGCGCGCAGCGCGGGAGACGTTTGTTTTCAGACCGAGTAGTACATCTCGAATTCGACCGGGTGCGGCGTGTGTTCGAAGCGATAGACCTCGGTCCACTTCAGCTCGAGATAGCTCTCGATCTGGTCCTGGCTGAACACGTCGCCGGCGAGCAGGAACTCGTGGTCGGCTTCCAACGCGCCGATCGCCTCGCGCAGGCTACCGCACACCGTCGGGATGCCCTTCAGCTCCTCGGGGGGCAGGTCGTACAGGTCCTTGTCCATCGGGTCACCCGGATGGATCTTGTTGCGGATGCCGTCCAGCCCCGCCATCAGCATGGCAGCGAACGCCAGATAGGGGTTCGCGCCCGGATCCGGGAATCGCACTTCCACGCGCTTGGCCTTCGGGTTCGTCGCATACGGGATGCGGCAGGACGCCGAGCGGTTGCGCGCCGAGTAGGCCAGCAGCACGGGCGCCTCGAACCCGGGGATCAGCCGCTTGTAGCTGTTGGTCAGCGGGTTGGTGAAGGCATTCAGCGCCTTGGCGTGCTTGATGATGCCGCCGATGTAATACAGGCACGATTCCGACAGGTCGGCGTAGCTGTTGCCGGCGAACAGCGGCTTGCCGGCCTTCCAGATCGACTGGTGGACGTGCATGCCCGAGCCGTTGTCGCCGTAGATCGGCTTCGGCATGAACGTCGCGGTCTTGCCGTAGCTGTGCGCCACGTTGTGGATGCAGTATTTGTAGATCTGCAACGCGTCGGCCATCTTCACCAGCGGGCCGAACTTCATGCCCAGCTCATGCTGGCTCTGCGCCACCTCGTGGTGGTGCTTTTCGACGATCACGCCCATCTCGGCCATGGTGGACAGCATCTCGGCGCGCAGGTCGCTTTCGGCATCGACCGGCGGGACCGGGAAATAGCCGCCCTTGACCACCGGACGATGGCCCATGTTGCCTTCCGGATAGTCCTTCAGGCTGGCCTGCGGACCTTCCTGGCTGTCGAGCTGGTAGATGCCGTAGTTGCCGCCCGTGCCGTATTTCACGCTGTCGAAGATGAAGAACTCGGCTTCCGGGCCGAAGAACGCGGTGTCGCCGATGCCGGTGGACTTCAGGTAGGCCTCGGCCTTCTTCGCGGTGGAGCGCGGGTCGCGGTTATAGCCCTGCCCGGTGGACGGCTCGACGATGTCGCAAACGATGATCAGGCTCGGCTTGGCGGAGAACGGATCCATCACCGCGGTATCGGGGTCGGGCATCAGGATCATGTCGGACTCGTTGATCGCCTTCCAGCCGGCGATCGAGGAGCCGTCGAACATGATGCCGTCTCGGAACACGTCCTCGTCGATGGTGGAGACGTGCTGTGCGGTGTGCTGCCACTTGCCGCGCGGGTCGGTGAACCGAAGGTCCACGTATTCCACGGAATGCTCGGTGAGCATCTCCAGCACCTTTCCCACGCCTGAAGCGGTGCCGCCTGCGGGCTTTCTCGCCATACCTGTAAATCCCCGTCCTTGCGTTCTGATCGCCGCTGTGGGTTCCTGCTTCTGTGCGCAACAGGCAGCGACTAGGTGGATGGACCCGCACCACGCGGGTCCATATGGGCCGGCCCCCTACTCGTTTCCGCCGGTGGCCGAAAGCGGTTATTTCGTTGTGTGACTGATTATATCGCGTCCTCGCCGCGTTCGCCGGTCCGGATGCGGATCACCTCCTCGATGCTGGAGATGAAGATCTTGCCGTCCCCGATGCGTCCGGTGCGGGCAGCGGCCATGATCGCCTCCACCGCGCGCTCGACGACGCTGTCTTCGCAGATCACTTCGATCTTTACCTTGGGCAGGAAGTCCACGACGTACTCCGCCCCGCGGTAAAGCTCGGTATGACCCTTCTGGCGGCCGAATCCCTTGGCTTCCAGGACGGTGATGCCTTGCAGCCCGACCTCGTGCAGCGCCTCCTTCACCTCGTCCAGTTTGAACGGCTTGATGACAGCCTCGATCTTCTTCATAGCGTCAACTCCCCGGGCGCACCGGGCCCCCTGATCTGCAAGGCTGCCCCTGCTTGGTCGCTCGCGCACGGCAGCGCCATAGGGTTGCATGTGGCGTGCCAAGCTACAATCCACCGGGAAACAGCCGGATTGCCTGTTGCATAGGCAGATACGCCATGACCGATCCGCCAGCAATGTGCCCACCGATTGGGCAACGTTTCGGCGATTGTTGGCATACCGGCCAGTTGAACGCATCACCATGGCCGACCATACTGCCGTGGCCCGTTGGATCGTCCCCAAGCCGGGTCGTCGCCCAGACCGGGTCGTCGCCCAAGCCGGGTCGTCGCCCAGACCGGGTCGTCGCCCGGACCGGGTCGTCGCCTCGTGCGTCGCTCCGCGTCTGCCAATGGGTCTTCCGCAACAGGAGGCTGCGTCAAGGTGAAGCCCGCCAATTCCCTGCTGTCCGGCATCGGCACCACGATCTTCACCGTGATGTCGGCACTCGCCGTGGAGCATAAGTCGATCAATCTCGGCCAGGGCTTTCCCGATACCGACGGCCCTGAAGACGTGGTGCGGGCCGCCGCCGACGCGCTGTGGGACGGCCGCAACCAGTACCCGCCGATGCCCGGCGTGCCGGAACTGCGCCAGGCGGTCGCTGCCGCCAACCGGCGCTTCTATGGCCTGACGGTGGATTGGGCGAGCGAGGTGGTGGTGACCTCCGGCGCCACCGAGGCGATCACCGCCTGCCTGATGGCGGTGCTGAACCCGGGCGACGAGGTCGTGCTGATCGAGCCGCTGTACGACACCTACCTGCCGATCGTACGCATGCTGGGCGCCATCCCCCGCCTGGTGCGGCTGGAACCGCCCGACTGGGCATTGCCGCGCGCGGCGCTGGCCGACGCGTTCGGGCCGGCCACCAAGGCGATCCTGCTGAACTCGCCGATGAACCCCTGCGGCAAGGTGTTCTCGCCGGAAGAACTGGGCTTCCTTGCCGACATGGTGCAGCGGTGGGACGCGTATGCGATCTGCGACGAGGTGTACGAACACCTGACCTTCGACGGAGCGCGGCACGTGCCGCTGATGACCCTGCCTGGCATGCGCGAGCGGTGCATGCGGATCGGCAGTGCCGGCAAGACGTTCTCGCTGACCGGTTGGAAGGTGGGCTATGTGACCGCGCCGGCGGCGCTGGCGGCAAACGTCGCCAAGGCGCACCAGAACCTCACCTTCACCACTGCTCCCAACCTGCAACGCGCGGTGGCGGTGGGGCTGGGGAAGGACGACGCGTATTTCGCCGGATTGTCGACGGCGTTGCAGGAGAAGCGGGACCGGTTGGCGGAAGGACTGGCGGAACTGGGGTTGGGCGTGCTGCCGACGCGGGGGAGCTACTTCATCACGACGGATTTCCGCCCGCTGGGGTTCAACGGCGATGACGAGGCGTTCTGCCGCTACATCACGGAGCATGCGAAGGTAACGGCGATTCCCGTGTCGGCATTCTATGACGCGCCGGCTGCACCGAACCACTACGCGCGCTTTGCCTTCTGCAAGAAGCTGGAAGTTCTGGACGAGGCGGTGGCGCGGCTGCGGCGGCATTTTCGCGGCGGATAAGCCTGGGGCCATGACTCAGGGGCCGGCGAGTAAGGCGACACGTTGAAGTGTGTCATGGCCGTCGGGCCCATGCGGCACCACGTGCGGCGGTGTGAGCGGAACGTCATGTGGCAGACACCGTGTCCGTTCCGTGGCTCGAATCCTTGGGCTGGCTGGATGGAGGGCCGCTGCTATCGGCGGGGAAACTGTTGGGCGTGGCCAGGGTCAGCGCGTCGCCCATGCTGAACTGGCCAAGGCCGATGGCCGTTGCGGACGCGGATCGCTCCGGCGCCGCCTTCTGAAGTTCGATCCCGGCGACTTTCAGTTTGAGCAAAGAGGGCAACGATAGTCCGGCCATGGCGATGGCCAGGCCGCCGAAGGTCATCGCCAGGTAGCCCGGGTCGGTCGATTTCCCCCGGGCGAGGCCAAGCGCCACCGCCAGCACGAACACCACAAGGCCAGCGGCAAACAGCAGCAGCGGACCGATGCGATTGGCCAGCACATCGTCGGCGTGCCGCAAGCCCCGGTCGCCGATCTTCTCGATCGCCGCTGCCGCAAGGTCATGCCCCGGATTCAAGGTGAGGCATAGCCGGAAGTCCGCGAGCGCATCCTGTAGCAGCCCGAAGCGGGCCTGGCCGGCGCCGGTTTCCCAGCGTTTGACCCGCGCATAGCCGCGCAAATACAGGATTGCGGCGGTGCGGACCTTGCGCAGCTTGAGCGAGCCGGATTGCCGGTCGCGGCCATGCAGCAATGCGTCGTTCAGGCTTTGCTCGGCCCGTTCATAATGCTCCGGATGGCCCGCGTCGCCGAGTTCGATGCGGGCGACCGCGGCGCCGATCAGGCAGTCGATATGCCCGGGAGCCACCTCCAGCACGCGGCCGAACGCGCGTCGCGCATCGTCATGCCGCTTCGCGCCGAGCAATGCCTGGCCCAGCCTTGTCTGCACGTCGAAGTCGTCGCCCTTGATGAACTGCGCCTGGCGGAAATAGCGTGCCGCCGCCTCGTAATCTTCGTTGCCGAGGCAGATCACCCCGTGCAGGACGGCGATTTCCGCGCGGCGCAGACCGAGCCCGGCGTCGGCGCGTTCCGCATTCGTCAAGTGGGTCAGCGCTGCCGAAAACTCGCGGTTGGCGATGGCCAGCGTCGCCAGCATGATGAGGTTCGCGTAATGCCGCGGATCGCGCGCTTCCGGCACGGGTTGCACGGCATTGCAGGCAGCGCGCATGACCCGGTTGGCGCGCAGGCGGATCTCCGTCGTTACAGCCTCGGAGTCGACCCAGCGGCGATACAGCATCGCCCGGCCACACAACGCGAGGGGGAAATCGTCAGCGATCCCCAGCGCGAACTCGAACGCCTGGTCCGCGGCCTTGAAGTCGGCGAACACGTCAGTCAGCATATAGCCGTAGTAGCCAGCGCGTTCCGCGTCGGTCCGCGTCCGGTCGGCGGGGGCACGCGTGGCGGCAGCCGTCATCGCCGCCTGAAAAGCGGCCCGCGCCTCTTCCCAGGCCTGCCAGCCGGCTTCATAGCGGCCGAGGCGGAACAACTCGTTCGCCTTGTTGTTGCGCGCGTATAAATTGCCGCCGTCCAGATCCACCGCGCGTCCGTATTGCTCTATCGCCTCGTGGGAGCGGCCGATCGAGGAGAGGATATTGCCATAGCGGAACCGTATATCAGAATCGTCCGGCTTGATTTGCGTGGCTTTCTCGAGTTGCCGCGCCGCTTCGTCGAATCGTTCCAGCCGTTGCAGGACGTCGCTCAGATTGCAGCACGCCAGGGCGTGTCCGTCCTGGTTCCCATCCCGCGGCATTGTGGGACTGTCGTACCGGGCAAGCGCGCTCTTGTATTGCTCGATTGCCTTGTCGAGTTCGAACCGGATGGTCAGTACATAGCCGAGCATGCTGTAGTTTTCGGGGTCGTCGCCGTCTGCTGCGAGCGCGTCTTTCGCCTTCGCCAATGCCTGATCGGTGTCGCCTTGTTCGACCAGCGCGCCTGCCCAGTTGCGGAGCGCGAATTTGCGATCCGGGGAGCCGGCCCACAGCTTGCTCGCCTCGTCGTACTGCCTGATCGCCTGGTCGAGTTTGTGCTGCCTGGCCAACTCCGCGCCAAGCGCGTTGAACGTGAGGGCGTCGCTGCGATCCGCGTCGAGCGCCTGCCGCAGCAGCGGCACGGCATCCGCCTTCGGATCGAGCGCCGCCTGTGCGTCAGCCCAGTTGCGCAGCGGGAACTTGCGTTCCTTGGTGGTCCAGAGATCGCTCGATTTGCGATAGGCCGTGATGGCGGTGGCAAAGTCGCCCTGCGCCGCGAACGCCAGGCCGAGGCTGTTGTACAGGCTCGCATCGTCGGGGATTGCCTCGATCGCCTGTTGCAGCGCCGTGATCGACCTGCCCTCCGCCGAGGCTGTTCCGCCCAGCGCGCGCAATGCATCGGCCCAGTTGCGCAGTGCAATCTTGCGATCCGGCAACTGCCACCGGGCGCTGGCCGCCCGGTAATACGGGATGGCCTCCGCGGGGCGTTTCAGGTCGGCCAACGCGAAGCCGACATCGTTGTTCAGCGTCGGATCCTGCGGGTTCAGCCGCAGGGCGGTCTGTAGCGAGGCCAGCGAGTCCTCCGGCCGCTTCAGGGATCGCAGGATCAGCCCGAGCGTGCGATGGGCCGCGGCGTTCTGCGGCCAGACCGTCGCCGCCTCGCGGGCCGCTTGCTCGGCTTTTTCGAGGTCGCCCTGGTCGCGCAGGCCGACCGCCAGGTTGCGCAGCGCGCGGCTCTGCCCCTGGACATTGCCTTGCTGCTTGTACAGGTCGATAGCTTGGCGGAACAGTTTGATCGCATCGTCGAGCTGCCCCGCGGCGCCGACATCCGCGCCCCGATCATTGAGCTTGTCGGGATCTTCCGGAACCGGGTCGGTCGCCGCGACAGGCACGGATGGCTCGTGGGCCTCGGTTTGGTGCTGGCCGGACATGGGCGCTCCACCGTAATTATTTCCCGTGCGTGGAGCATGCTACGGCCGGCGCCGTCATGGCAACCGGAGCCTATCTCGCGCGACCCGGCGTCCCGGGCTAAATACGGGTCATGGACACCGTCGCAAGTTCCCTCGTCTTCCCGCATGCGCAGCCGCCCGCCTCCGGCACTGTGACCACGATCACGCCCGGCGTGCTGTGGTTCCGCCTGCCGCTGCCCTACCGGCTCGACCACGTGAACATCTACCTCATCGAGGACGATGGAGGCTGGGCCGTGCTCGACACCGGCCTTGCCACGGCTGACTGCCGGGCGGCATGGGATGCGATCCTGGCCGGGCCGCTGGCCGGGCAGCGCCTGACGCAGATGATCGTGACGCACTACCATCCCGATCATGTCGGCCTCGCCGGATGGCTCGGGTCGCGCTTCGACCTGCCGCTGTCGATGCCGCGGCCGGAATATCTCTACAGCCTTGCGCTGCAATATGCGCCCGGCGATCTCGGCGCGGAGACCTACCGGCCATTCTATCGCCGCCACGGCCTGTCGCCCGAGGTGACCGAACTGGTGCTCGGCCGCGGCCATGAATACCTGCGGCGCACCACCGGCGTGCCGACCAGCTATCATCGCATCAAGCACGGCGATGCGCTGCCGATCGGCGCCCGCCCGTTCCAGGTGCTGACCGGTGGCGGCCACGCGCTGGAGCAAGCCATGCTGGTGCGGCCGGGCGAAAAACTGTTCTTCGCGGCGGACCAGGTGATCGCGCGCATCTCGCCGAACGTCAGCGTGCACGCGATGGAGCCCGATCTCGACGCGCTCGGCATCTACCTCGCCTCGCTGCGTGCGCTGCGGGAGGCGGTGGCGGAGGATGTGCTGGTGCTGCCGGGGCATGGCCTGCCGTTCTACGGCTTGCACACAAGGGTTCGCGAGCTGATCGAGCATCACGCGCAGCGCTGCGGCATGATCGCCGATGCGTGCCGGGAGGCTCCGCTGTCGGTGGCGGAGCTGGTGCCACGGATCTTCCATCGCGATCTGGACGCGCATCAGACCGGCTTCGCGTTCGGCGAAGTGCTGGCGCATGTCAACCACATGCTGGGCGCCGGCGAGCTGGTGCTGGAGACCGACGCGGCGGGGGCGGATCGGTATCGCTCGGCCTGAGTGGCTGGCGGCGGGAACAAGTGCAAGTTTGCGCATGGTGGGGGTCGCAGCGGTCCGCGGGTTCACGGAAGAGTCGGATCAGGAGGTGCTGGCGGTTTCCGGTATATTTATCGCAAAGTTCGCAAAGACGCAGAGATCGCGAAGAAGGGTTTATTGACGACCGGACCATGGCGCTGTCTGGGGGAGGTGCCAATGCTGATCTAACGCATGATGTCCCCCGAATGGTCCACCGGCACGGATCTGAAACTTCTTCTTTGTGATCTCTGCGTCTTTGCGAACTTTACGATAAATATACCAGAAGCAGTTAGCACCTGCGCCGCACGCTGTGCGCTTGCCGTTCGGCTTCCGCTAGTACGAATTGGCAGCTCATCACAACAGCGCGCTTCAAATTGAAGAGGCTGTTCCCGTTGCTGTGAATGACTCGGAATACCAGTGCGCTGTGTCAATCACAGGGCGGGATGAATGTCAGTGGATCGAATCAGGTGAATGCGTGTGCCGTGCCTGGCACGGGATTTTCAGCCGGCACGAATCAGGATGGCGGGGCCGGCCATGCTCCGGCCCCGTGCATCAGACATGAAGAAAAGGGCAGTCCCGGGCAACGTGGCGGCCCGGTCGACGGACCAGGCCCGGCGCGAGCGAAAACCTGCCGCACTGATGTGGAGAACCATGACGCAGGCACCCGGGCATGCGCGGCTTCGGCCTGCATGGCGTTCGGTGCCGGCGGCGCGGCATTCGCAACATCCTGAAGCTGCAGCGGCGCCGCGGTCGCCGTGGCGGGGGCGCTGAATCCACGGCTCATGCCCGGCACGATGTTGGGGTTTTCCCACCAGTACAGCCC
>DATHNI010000418.1:0-17473 GCA_035486135.1 Acetobacteraceae bacterium | reverse complement strand
GACGCCCTTAAGGCTATTACCGTACGAGACTCGTAGCCTCGTTCTTTCAAAATTTTGTGCCGTTGCGCCTGGATTATTTGCAGTTCAGCACGTTGTCTCAGCTAAGCCAAGATAGAGCTTATCCTTGCGAGTCCTTAACCCATCTTATTCACCGGATAAGTCGGCATCGCACTGATAATGCCATGGTAATGGCCGGGTACAGATCCTCTCCGGCTGGTTGACCCGCATTTCCGTCCATATCTGTGAGGCGCCAGAGGTTGATCAGGAGGGGTTCCGACGGGGCGTCGGCCCCACCGGTCACGTCGGGCGCAGGATCAGTGCGCCAACCAGGTCGCGAAACAGCGCCGCATCCGCCTCTTCATGGGTCTGTGTACCGATGGGACGCACGAGCAGGCTGTCGCGGTGCAGCCGGAAGCCCCGATTGGCAAGCCAATCTGCGGCGGATTGGGGCGCTACAATGCCCTCGGTTGTCCGAAATTAAGCTTCGGGTCCACAGCATACCTGCCAGCCCCGGTCACCCAGAGCAGAATCAGTCCTCCGATAATGCTGATGTTCTTGTAAAAATTGATCTCTGCGTCGAACTGTACAGCACCCGACATTGTCCAGTATGGATGACCGATTAGCGCGGTCCCCAGCGTGTAAAGCGCCAAAAGGAGCGCGAGAGGCCTGGTTAGAATGCCGAGGACGATGAGAATCCCGACAAAGAACTCCATGATAATGGCGACGATCGCCGCCAGGTCAGGAAGCGGCACGCCTGTATGCGCGAAATAGCCGACCGTCGCTCCGAAGTTGGTTAACTTGCCCCATCCAAAAATCAGAAATAGCAATGAGAGAAGAACCCGCGCCACAAGAAGAGCGATGTCTCTAAGCCTGTCGGATCCAACGAGCATCATTTTGGCAATCTCCAGAAGGATTGCAGTGTGCCGGTGTAAACGGCCAACGCAGCTATCGAAGAATAGCTGTGTTGCGACGGATTATTGAGCCGAGAAGAAGCCGCGCGCAAGGCGGGCTGTATCGGTCTCCTGCCTCAAACAGTGTGACTCCGGGTGAAACCGCCCGGATTACCCAATGTCGGCAAGTAAGGCGACATGCAAGTCATGCGTCATGGCCAGCGAAGGCCGGCCACGCACGACCTTGCTGTGTGGCACGAAAGAAAAGACGTGGGTGACCGGGCCAAGTCCGGTCATGACACCGCTGGCAGTGTCGTCCTGCTTACCGGCTGCTGAGTAATACCGAACTTCTCACCGTCTCTTGGTAGCCCGCAGCGCGGATTCAACCAGGCCATCTTCGCAAACGCCTGTTCCATAAATTGTTCACGAGTTGATAAATCGCGCGGCATCGGCGGCGTTGTCAGGGTAACGGCGGCAAAGGCGCTGCCGGCGTTGCTCAGCATGCGTGCCAAACGCGATTGTCCTGGATCAAGCGGCGGCATGGTTGCCTGTTTACCAAGTGTCCTACGCTTCCGGACGGCAGCACGGGAGCTCACGTGGGCTGCTCGCTTCCAGGTTATAGACAATCCCGTCGCGCGAAGCCGGAACCTGATGAAGGCGATCAACTCGGACTGCCGTGCTGGAAGGCCGCCGCTTTTCAGGGAGGTGAACCGCCCTCCTGTCTGGCGGGGCTTCGACCCCGCGGTTGTCCGGAGCCGCTAAGGTCCTGGAAATTGTCACTTGCATTGTGCAAGTCGATCCGCTATATGCCTTGCACCATGCAACCTACCCCGGGTGACTGCCCATGCGACGCAAAAGCTTCGAAACCATGCCCTGCCCCATCGCCCGCAGCCTCGAGCGGGTCGGCGAATGGTGGAGCATCCTGATTTTGCGCGATGCCTTCCGCGGCGCCACCCGCTTCGAGCAATTCCAGAAAGGCCTCGATATCGCCCCCAACATGCTGACCCGCCGCCTCCACGCCCTGGTCGAGTCCGGCCTGCTGGAACGCCACCGCTACAGCGAACACCCCCCGCGCGACGAATACTTGCTCACCGACCGAGGCCGCGACTTCCGCCCGGTTCTCTGGAGCTTGCTCGCCTGGGGCAACCGCCACTTCGCCCCGGAAGGCCCGAACGTTGTCATCGTGGACGGAGACACCGGCGAACTCGCCGACCCGGTCCTGGTGGATCGCCGCACCGGCCGCCCGCTGACCGAACCACCCTTCCGCTCGGTGTATGGCACTGCCGCCGCAGAGGCCGTGCGCCGGTCGCAGGGCGGCGCGGCGGCAGCGGCTGCTCCTGCGACGGGAGGAGCCCATGTCTAGCGCCCTGTCCGGCACGGTGAGCGCGCGCGACACCATCAACGCCCCGCCGCGCGACCGCGCCCTGCTGCGCACACGGAAAGCCGCCATAGCCGGCGCCGCGCTGGCCATCGCCGTGGCCGGCGCAGGCTGGTACGGTGACGACTGGTGGACCCAGGGGCGCTTCATCCAGACCACCGACGACGCCTATGTCGGCGGTAACGTCACCCCTGTTGCGCCGCATGTCAGCGGTTTCGTCGCGCAGGTGCTGGTGGCCGACAACCAGTTCGTGAAGGCCGGGCAACCGCTGATTCGCCTGGACGACCGAGACTATCATGCCGCCCTCGACCACGCGGAAGCTGTGGTCACCGCCCGCACCGCGGCACTCGACGGGCTGCGCGCGCAGTACGTGCTGCAGCAGTCCACCATCCGCCAGCAGGAGGCCACCCTCTCCGAGAAAGCAGCTCAGGCAAACTTCGCCGCGACCGACGCCGCCCGCTATCGCAGCCTGGCGCAGACCGCCGCCGGCTCCCGCCAGGATGCGCAGCGCACCGACGCGCTGGACGCGCAGGCCCGCGCCGCCGTCGTCGCCGCCAATGCCGGGCTGGAAGCCGCGCGCCAGCAACTGAACGTGCTGCACGCGCAGATCGCCGAGGCCGACGCCGCCGCGGCCCAGGCGCGGGCCGACCTGCAAACCGCCAGGCTCAACCTGGAATATACCGACATCCGCGCGCCGATCGACGGCTATGTCGGCAACCGCGCTGCCGAGGTGGGCGCCTACGTGACCGCCGGCACCTACCTGGTGTCGGTGATTCCGTCATCCGGCCTTTGGGT
The DNA here is from genome assembly GCA_035486135.1 of Acetobacteraceae bacterium. Lineage (GTDB taxonomy): Bacteria > Pseudomonadota > Alphaproteobacteria > Acetobacterales > Acetobacteraceae > JASHVB01. The sequence continues at coordinate 14,410 of DATHNI010000418.1, read as the reverse complement.
GGACGCCAACTTCAAGGAAGACCAGCTCGGCCGCATGGTCCCGGGCCAGGCCGCAAGCGTAGTGGCCGACGTACTGCCGGGCCATGCGTTCCACGGCCATCTCGCCAGCCTCGCCCCCGGCACGGGCGCGGTGTTCAGCGTCATCCCGCCGGAGAACGCGACCGGCAACTTTACCAAGATCGTGCAGCGCGTGCCGGTGCGGATCCTGTTGGACAGCGATGACGCGACGCTGCGCATGCTGCGCCCCGGCCTCTCCACCACGGTCAGCGTCGATACCAAGGGCGACGCGCCGTGATCACCGCCGCGCCCAAGCCGCCGTCGGTGCTGCCCTTCGTGGTGATGTGCGTCGGCATGTTCATCGCCCTGCTGGACATCCAGATCGTCGCGTCATCCTTGCAGGACATCGGCGGCGGCCTGTCCGCGGCGCAGGACGAGATCAGCTGGGTGCAGACTGCGTACCTGATCGCCGAGATCATCATGATCCCGCTGTCCGGCTGGCTGACACGGGTGTTTTCCACCCGCTGGTTGTTCACCTTCTCCTGCGCCGGCTTCACGCTGACCAGCATGCTGTGCGGGGTCGCGTGGGACATCCACAGCATGATCGTGTTCCGCGCGCTGCAAGGCTTGCTCGGCGCGTCGATGATCCCGACGGTATTCACCTCGTCGTTCTATTTCTTCCAGGGGACGCGGCGGGTCTATTCGGCGGCCGCGGTCGGCACGATCGCCTCGATGGCGCCGACGCTGGGGCCGGTGATCGGCGGCTGGATCACCGATACGCTGAACTGGCACTGGTTGTTCTATATCAACCTGGTGCCGGGCGTGATCATCACCATCCTGGTGCCGCTGATGGTGAAGATCGACAAGCCCGATCTGTCATTGCTGAAGGGCGCCGACTATCCGGGGATCGTGCTGATGGCGCTCGGCCTCGGCCTGCTGGAATACGTGCTGGAGGAAGGTACGCGCTGGAACTGGTTCGATGATTCCACCATCCGCCTGTGCGCCTGGATCGCCGGCATCTCACTAGTACTGTTCATTGCCCGCAGCCTGACATTCCACAATCCGGTGGTCGATCTCCGAGCGCTGGGGAATCGCAATTTCGCGCTGGGGTGCTTCCTGTCGTTCGTCACCGGCGTGGGCATCTTCACCACGATCTATCTGACGCCATTGTTCTTGGGCTATGTGCGTGGCCTGAGCGCCTGGCAGATCGGCCTGGCGATCTTCTCCACCGGCGTCGCGTCGCTCATCGGCACACCGGTCTATGTCATGCTGGCGCGCAAATTCGATGCGCGCTGGCTGATGATGTTCGGCCTCGCCAGCTTCGGGTTCGCGATGTGGAGCTACAGCTTCATCACGCATGACTGGGGCGCGGGGCAACTGCTGATCCCGCAGGTGCTGCGCGGCTTCCCGCAGGTCTTCGCGGTGGCGCCGAGCGTCACGCTGGGCCTCGGCAGCCTGCCGCCGGAGCGGTTGAAATACGCCTCCGGCTTGTTCAACATGATGCGCAACCTGGGCGGCGCGGTCGGCATCGCGGTGAGTGCCGCGATCATCAACGACCGCACGAACCTGCATTTCCAGACGATCGCCACGCATCTGACGCCGGCGAACGGCGCGATGGATCGCTTCGTGCAGGGCCTGACGACGCGTTATGGCGCGTTGCCCGGCAGTGTTGCCGCAGGACATGACGCGGCGTTGAAGCAGCTTTGGGCGCTGGCGTATCGCGAGGCCTCGACGCTGGCCTTCGCCGACGCGTTCCGCGCGATCATGCTGGCGTTCGTTGTCGCGACGCTGCTGGTGCCGCTGCTGCGCAAGGTGGGTGCCGCGCCGGCGCCGAGCGCGAACGCGCATTGATCTGCCGAAATACCAGGCGCTCGAAAGACTGACTCTCGAAGTGGTCGCACCAGCCGCCCCACGGTGGGGCAGCCGGTGCGGGACTCAACTCGACAACGCGAGATCGATGCATTGGATGGCGTGGGCCTTGTCACCGCCGCCGAGCGCGTGACGCGCGTCGCGGATACGCGACACCAACTGGCTGCTGCTTGCCGCGCCGGTCTGGCCTTCGGGAACCGAGCGGTCGAGCGCACGCGTCTCCGCCATCTCCAGTGATTGCTGCGCCTGCCCCGTGCGTCCGGCGACCAGCGAAGCCCGCGCCTCCCTCAAGTAATCGCGCGACGCCGCGTCTTCGCCGATCGCGGATGACGGCAGTGTCGGGGCGACGTCGGCGTGCGTGTCGGCCGGCACGATATTGCTCGCGTTGTTCGACCGGGGTAGGGAGTCGCCAACGCCCACCGCATGACCTGGCCGCGCGCCGGTGGCAGGGTCGGCACCGGATGGTGCCTGGGCCATGGCCGATGCTGCGGTCATGCAGATCAAGGCGGCGGTCGCAATGTGTACGCAACGCATGATGATGTTTCCTTCAAATTGGCAAGCACGTGAAACGGCGTTGCCGCCGGTTCACCGTTACGGAGCGTGCTTCTCGGCGCTGTTGGTAATGGCGTGACCTGTCGCCGAAATGTCCTCGCCGGCGCCGGCCGTGGTCTGGCAGGCACCCAGCAAGGGCGCTGTGGCCAACAGGGCGAGCAATGTCAGGGCGATCGAAGCAGTGTTGCGCATGGCCATGGTGATGATCCTTCGTTGTGTGAGTCGGGAAACCTGATCGTCCGGTCTGCTTCGGTGTGCGGCCAGACGCCGCGGGCCAACAGCGTTGCGGCTGTCTGCCGCACCGCCGGCGGCGCGGATTGCGCCGCCGATCGGTCGGCCAAAGTGCTGCCTTCCGGCGGCCGGTCGTTCGATCGCCGTGCAGGTCGGCACGCCGGTGGGCTTATTTCTTTTCCTCCTGTTTCTCCTCATGGGCGGGGGCCGCATGCGGCGCTGCCGCGGCGTGTTCGACCGCCGGGTGCACGACCTCTGCCGGGTGCTCTGCCGGGCGTGCGGCGGCAGGATGCACGGGCTCGGCGGGATGCTCCGGCGGGCGTGCTACGGCTGGATGTACGGCGGCAGGTTCTGCCGGACGCACCACGGCCGGATGTACCGCGGCAGGTTCTGCCGGACGTTCCTCGGCGTGGATCACGTCGGGATGCGCTGCTGTCGGCTGGGCGGCGTGTTCCGCCGGATGCGCGACGGCGCCAGGCTCGCTCGCGTGTTCAACCGGATGTGCAACAAGCGCCGGCGCGCCCGCATGTTCCGCCGGTTGTGCGGCAATGGCAGGCCCAGGGGCGTGTTCTGCCGCATGCTCGTTGGCGGCGGGCCGGTCGGCATGCACCGCGGCGCCGGCGGCCAGCGGGCGAGCGTCGGCGGCCTTGCTGAAGTCCGCAGGCCGTGACGTGGCGGCGATCGCCGGGTGGCCGTTGTTATGGCTCGCCGCGAAAGCCGGATCGTTGGCGGCCATCGTCATATGCCTGGTTTGATCCGCGGTCGGCGGCGTGTGGCGTTCGCTGTCGGCGGAGTGTTCCTCGGCGGTCGGTTCGGCTTTCAGCCCATTCTCGCCACCCACGAAGCTGACATTCGTGCGGTTGCCGACGATCAGCGGTTGCTCGTAGGTGTTCTGAATGCTGACTGTTCCGAAGTTGTTGGCGGACCGGTTATAGGCAAAGCTGCCGCCATTCCAGCGGCCGCCGTCGTAGCCGCTGCCACCATAGCCGTAGCCGTAATTGACGCCGCCATAGAAGCCGACATGCGGCCCCCAATAGCCCTGGTTGAAGGCGTAAACGCCATTGCTCCAGGCCCAATAGGGCGGGGTCCATAATACGTCGGCGACCGGCGGCTGAACCCAGGTGCCCGGCACCCAATAGTAGCCGACCGGCGCGTAGGCCCAGTAGCCCGGGGTCCACATGTACCCGGCCTCGGGGATCGGCGGCTGCGTGTAAGCCGGCAGCAGCGGCGGCGCCGTCTGCGCGGAAATGCCGCAAGCGACCTGTGCTGCCGCCGGGGTCGAGGTGAGGGCAGCGCAGGGGCTCGCCAGGATGGTCGCAGCAAGTAACAGTCTACGGAAACTGATCCGGTAGGACATGGTCGGGGTGGCCTCGATGCGACGGGACAAGTTGGAGAAACGCATCCGCCCGCGTCACCGGTGCTGCATCTCTTGGCGTTATGTTCGATCGTCCGTTGCGTGCATGTACGGCGCCGATACAGGACGCAGCGCGCAGGCCCGGAATTGGCGGAATGCGAAGTTCAGCGGGAAGCGGCGAACGCCGCCGGCCAGGCGTCAATAGTGGCCAAAATTCACGCCACCCAGCAGCCAGACGACAAGCAGAACGGTCAATACAAGCCCGAGCGCGCCGCCGGCACCGCGTCCGCCGTAGCGGCTATAACCGTAGTAGCCGCCGCCACCGCCGAAAATCAGTACCAGGACAAGTATTGCGAGGATCAGGCCCATGTGTGTCGTTTCCTTTTTTGCAGGCAGGCAGGCATTCTTTCAGCCGGAGCGATCGATTGGCGTCCCGGTAACCTGACGGGAACGCCGAACGGGTTCAGCCGGCTGTCGTGGGATCAGTTCCGATCGCTAAAGCCCGCGTGGAAATCGGCATGGCTGTTGTTGTCGTAGCCGTGATCCCGATAGCCACCGCCTGGCTCGACAATGCAGCCGGTAAGGGCGAGTGACAGCAGAAGGAGCGTCGCAAGAATTGTTTTCATGATGGTCCTCGATCAGAAGCGATGCCGGCTGGCCTGGTATCCAGCGCATGCGCCGCACGGGCGACGCGGCGCATTGTCAATGCAATGGCTCTTCGAATGATCGCATTGGTTCCATTCCCGGCCGGTCCGCGTCCGTCTGTCCGGGCGATGAACCCGAGGGCAGGCAGTCGAGGATGGCAGCAGGAAAGTCGCCGGCTGGTGAGTGGAACTGTCAGCACAACTGGCTACGATTATTGCGTGTTCAAGACGTGCCGGTCCAATATATCCAAATAAATAGGTCGTATATCGAAAGTCACACGAAATAGTGATTAAATATCGTTCTCACGATCGGGCCGGGCTGTTTTGGAACGCAACGAGACTGCCACCCAGCCCTGCCGTTGGCAGGTGTCGCCGGTGCGAACGGTGCGCCACTACGCTTCTGATTACTCAGCAGTCGGTAAATAGGACGACACTGCCAGTGGTGTCATGACCGGCTTGGCCCGGTCACTCACGTCTTTTCTTCGTGCCGCACTGAAAAGTCGCGGATGGTCGGCCTTCGCCGACCATGACACATTACTAAATGTCTGACCGCCGCCGCGGCATTGCTCGGCTGCACCGCCCTGCTCGCGGCCTGCGGACCGGCGCCTACGACAGAGACGACGACCACGTCACAACGAACGACCACGATGGCCATGCCCGCGCCAGCAACAACCGTAACCACGACGCGGACGCAGCAAACCACGCCGTGACGAGCATCGTGCCGAGTGCGAACGCGCATTGAATGCCGATCGGGGTTCGATTCCCGTGGGTTGGATACCGTGCGTAGCGAAGCAAGCAAGTCATTTCAACACGGATTAGCGCGGATTGTTCCAGGGATTAGCACGGATCAGAAACACTTTCTTTCCGTGCTAATCCGTGGAACAATCCGCGCTAATCCGTGTCAAAATGACTTACTTACCTGGCCAACCATCCACCTCGCACCGGCCCCAAATTCCATGATGGACTGCGACCGGCCCCCAAGGCATACGACGAGCACGGTTCCCCACCTTCCATCTCATCAACGCCCCCGCTACCCTTGCGCTCCGCGAAGGGGGAACGCCATGCCCGAATACGATTACATCATCGTCGGCGCCGGCTCGGCCGGCTGCGTCCTGGCCAACCGGTTGACCGAGAACCCGGCCACGCGCGTGCTGCTGCTGGAAGCCGGTCCGCCCGACGAGTCCATGTGGATCAACATCCCGGCCGGCTTCACCAAGCTGCTGAACGATCCCCGCTACAACTGGACCTTTGCCACCGAGCCGGAGCCGAACGTGGTCGGCCGCTCGATCCCCATCCCGCGCGGCAAGACGCTCGGCGGATCGAGCTCGATCAACGGCATGTTGTACGTGCGTGGCAATCCGCTCGACTACGACACCTGGGCGCAGTTCGGCAATCGTGGCTGGTCGTATGACTCGGTACTGCGCTACTTCAAGAAATCGGAACACTACGAACCGGGTGGCGACGACAGCCGCGGCCTCGGTGGACCGTTGAATGTCGCCGCCATGCGGGAACGCGCCGAATTGCTCGACGCCTTCATCGATGCTGCCGTGGCGCAGGGGTTTCCGCGCAACCCGGACTATAATAATGGAGAGCAGGAGGGGTTTGGCTATTACCAGGTGACGCAGAAGGACGGGCGGCGGTGGTCCACCGCGCGCGCGTTCCTCGACCCGGTGCGTCGCCGCTCCAATTTGCGTGTCGAAACCGAAGCCCTGGCCTCACGCGTCCTGCTGGACGGCAAGCGCGCCGTCGGCGTGGCCTACACGCAGCGCGGCCAGACGCACGAGGCGCGCTGCGGCGGGGAGGTGATCCTCGCGGCCGGAGCGGTGAAGTCGCCGCATGTGCTCGAATTGTCCGGTATCGGGCAGCCCGAAATCCTGCAATCGGCCGGCATCCAGGTGCAGCACGAACTGCGCGGGGTCGGCGAGAACTACCGCGACCACTATGCGCCGCGGATGAACTGGCGGGTGAAACTGCCGGTCACGTTGAACGAGCAAACCCGGGGCGTCGCCTTGATGAAGGAGGTTGTGAAGTACTACACGCAGCATCGCGGCGCGCTGACCTTCACTGCCGGCATCGTCTATGGCTTTGTGAAGACGCGGCCGGAGCTGGCGGTGCCCGACGTGCAGTACCATTTCGCCCATGCGAGCTATGGCAGCGCGCAGACCCGCATCCTGGAGCATGAGCCGGGCATGACGCTGACGGTGTATCAGTGCCGGCCGGAATCGAAGGGCTCGATCCACGCGAAGTCGGCCGATCCGGCGGCGGCGCCGGCGATCCGCCCGAACTTCCTGGCCGAGGAACTGGACCGCCAGACGGTCGTCGCCGGCATGAAGATCGGCCGCTCCATCGTCAACAACGCGGTGCTGGACCGGTATCGTGCGTTCGAAATGAATCCCGGCGAGAAATACCAGACCGACGAGCAGCTTCTGGAGTTCGCACGGCTGAACGGGCAGACCACGTATCATGTCACCGGCACGTGCAAGATGGGGCACGATCCGATGGCGGTGGTTGACGATGAGTTGCGCGTGCACGGGATCGCCGGGCTGCGTGTGGTCGATGCGTCGATCATGCCGACGCTCGTGTCGGGCAACACCAATGCGGCGGTGATCATGATCGCGGAAAAAGGTGCGGACATGATCAAGGATGCCGCATCGCGAACGGTGGCGTCGGCGGCCTGACAAGAATTCCTCTCCCGCTCGGCGGGGGAGGGACTACTATAACGCCATGCGCTACATCTCCACTCGCGGGCAGGCGCCCGTGCTCGATTTCGCCGGCGTGCTGCTGGCCGGGCTCGCCGAGGATGGCGGGCTTTACGTGCCGGAATCCTGGCCGCGCTTCAGCTTCGCGGACTGGCGGGCCATGCGTGGGTTGCCGTACGGTGACCTCGCGGCCCGCATCATGCACCCCTTCGTCGGCGATGCGGTGCCGGCAGACGCGCTGGCCGCGCTCTGCCGTGACGCCTATGCAGGCTTCGGCCAGCCCGCCGTCGTGCCCTTGCAGCAGCTCGAAACCGGTCTGTTCGTGCAGGAGCTGTTCCACGGCCCGACGCTTGCCTTCAAGGACATGGCACTGCAGGTGGTCGGCCGGTTGTTCGACCATGTCCTGGCGGAACGGGGCCAAAGGGTTACCATCGTCGGTGCCACCTCCGGCGACACCGGCTCGGCTGCGATCGAGGCGTGCCTTGGCCGCGAGCGCATCTCCGTCGTGTTCCTGCATCCGCATAATCGCGTCAGCGCGGTGCAGCGGCGGCAGATGACCACGGTGCACGCGCCGAACGTGGGCAACATCGCGCTGGCCGGCACGTTCGACGATTGCCAGGACCTGGTGAAGGCGATGTTCGCCGATGCGCCGTTCCGCGCCGAGATGCACCTGTCGGCGATGAATTCGATCAACTGGGCGCGCATCGCGGCGCAGGTGCCATATTATGCCGCCGCCGCCCTGGCGTTGGGTGCGCCGGACCGCGAGGTGGCGTTCAGCGTGCCGACTGGCAATTTCGGCAATGTGCTGGCCGCCTGGGTGGCGCGCCGGATGGGGCTGCCGGTGGCGCGGCTGATCGTCGGCGCGAACCGTAACGATATCCTCGCCCGGTTCCTGGCGACAAACGACATGTCCATGACGCCGGTGGAGCAATCGCTGGCGCCCAGCATGGACATCCAGGTCAGCTCGAATTTCGAGCGCATCCTGTTCGAATTGCTCGATCGCGATCCGGCCGCCACCGCGCGCACGATGCAGGCGTTCCGCGCTACTGGCCGGATGACGGTGCCCGACATGTCGTGGCGGCGCGCGCGCACCGTGTTCCACGGCTTCAGGCTCGACGATGCGGGCATCGAGGCGGAGATCCGCCGGCTGTACGAAGCGACCGGCTACCTGGCCGATCCCCACACCGCCGTCGGCATCGCCGCCGCGCGCGCGCTGCCGCCGGCGCCGGCCATCGTCACCGTGGCGGTGGCGACGGCGCATCCGGCCAAGTTTCCCGACGCGATCGAGCAAGCGGTGGGATGGCGGCCCCCGCTGCCGCCACGGCTGGCGGACCTGTACGACCGGGCGGAGCGGTTCCTGGTGCTGCCGAATGAACTCGGCGCGGTGGAGGCGGCCGTCCGGGCGCTCACCCGGCGCAATATGCCCTGAGGGGCCGCCCCGGCGGCACCGCGCGCCGGCCTGTCATCCGAGGCGGCGTCGCCGGCCGGTCACCGGAAGCGGCCCAGCATGCGCGGGCGCGCGGACGGACGGCGTCAGGGCAGGTTGATGCCGATGCTGATGCCGGGCACCCCGAACGCCACCGGCGGGGGCGCGTAATAGCCATAGGAGGGAGGAGCAACCACCACGGGTGGGGCGGCATAGCCGGGCCCACGCCAGTCGTGATGGTCGCGATCCGCGTGCCAGTCGCGGCGTCCCCTGTCGTCGTGCTGTGCGAAGGCGGGCGCGGCGGCGGACAGCGCAAAAGCGGCCGCGATAGCGGTGAAGACCAGAGGGCGTAGTCGCATGTTTCGTCTCCTTCTCGCGGCGGGTTGTCGCCGTCGCACCGCGTAGCTGCCGCTGCTCCGTGGCAACATCCGGGCAGGTTGCGGCCATTTCAGTTCACTCGTTGGCGAGCGCGCTGTATGGTGGCCACGATTCGGAGGGTTATCATGGCATTGGGACGCGAACTTAAACGCAGGGCGAACGCAGCGATCGCGCCTGTCGTGTTCCTGGCGATCACCGGCTATTTCGGCTGGAGCGCCACCCAGGGCAATCACGGCCTGGTGGCCTACGCCCAGCGCCAGGAACTGCTGCAGCAGGCCGACGCAGAGCATGCCGCGGCGCAGGCGGATCGCGACAACTGGGAGCGGCGGGTCTCCGGATTGCGGGCCAACCACCTGGACCCGGACACGCTCGACGAACGCGCCCGGGCAATGCTCAATCTGGCCGATCCGAACGACGTGATCGTTCCCTATACCGCCAAGGATCGGCTGTTCTGATCGTCCGGCGCTGGGGGCGACGCTTGTGGGGCCGACGCTGGGGTTTGCAGGGTGCACCGCGCGTGCCATATCGGTTACGCTGCGCTGCAACACGAAGGACGCCCCCATGCCGCTGACTGAGGCCGCGACGCGCGAGAAGCTGCACACGCGCGACATCCAGATCTGTGGCTATCGCCGGGATGACGGGCTGTTCGACATCGAGGCGCAGCTTGCCGACGCCAAAAGCTACGGGTTCGTCAACCAGGATCGCGGCTACGTGCACGCGGGCGAGAAGCTGCACGGCATGTGGCTGCGGCTGACGCTGGACGAAACGATGACGATCGTGGCGAGCGAGGCGGCGACCGACCACGCTCCCTATGCGGTATGCCCGAGCGCGGCGCCGTCCTTCGCGAGCTTGACCGGGCTGCGCATCAAGCCCGGCTTCCTGCGCGAGGCGGCCCAGCGGGTCGGCGGTACCGCAGGGTGCACGCATCTGCGCGAGCTGCTGCAGCAGATGGCGACGACGGCGTACCAGACCATCAGCCCGTACCGCGCCTGGCGCGAGGCGCAGGACAATGGTGAGGCGGCGGAGCCTGGCAGCGACAAGCTCGACGCCCGCATTGCCCAGAAGCTCCTGGTTGGGCGGGGATCGATCGTGAACACGTGCCGCGCGTATGCGTCGGACGGGGAGATCGTGCGGCGGCGCTGGCCGGAGCTTTACACCGGGGCTGATGCAATAGACGAGGCCGCGGCACCGGCGTCCTAGCGTTGCGATCCTGACAGTTCGATGCCGTTTCTGCCATACTATACCAAGCGCCTTAAGGTTGACGTACCGGCACCAGCCGCCCCAACCGTCATGGCCGGGCTTGACCCGGCCATCTATCGCGGCACCGCGGCTGCATAGATGGCCGGGTCAAGCCCGGCCATGACGGTTGGGGCGGCCGGTTGACCACTTCGAGTGTCAGTCTTTCGGGCGGTTGGTATCAGTCCGCAAGCAGAATCACCACAAAGGCACGAAGGCACAAAGATCCTGCTCTTTGTGCCTTCGTGCCTTTGTGGTGATTCTGCTTGCGGACTGACGGCGCCCGGGGTCCAAGCGCGAGGATCGCCATATCAGGTGCTGCGCATCGGATTGCGCGGCAGCGGCTCGGCTTTCGGGACGGTTTGCCCTATCCAGCGCGGTCCGCAAGTCCGGTCAGTTCCAGGGCGATCGCCTTGAGACGCCGGCGCGCCACATCGTCATAGGCCTGGGGGTCGGCGCGCGCCTCGCGCAGGCCATTGAAATAGCGGCCGGTGCGTCCTTCGAGGTCCGCCGAAGCAGCGAGGTTGAGGATCGCCGCGGCGCCCTGCTCTACAGTGCTCATAGGTGTCACACCGGCGCGACGGACCATGCTGGTATCCATGTAGGTTGCGGGATGCAGCGCGTTCACGCTGACGCTCGTCCCGGCAAGCTCCTGTGCCAGGTCGATGGTAAACAGGATCTGCGCCAGCTTGCTCTGGCAGTAGGCCCGCCGCCCGCTGTAGCCGCGCGTCAGCATGATGTCGTCGAAATCGAGCGCCTGCTGTCCGGCCGACGCGACGTTGACGATGCGTGTCGGCGCGCTGTGCCTGATGAGCGGCAGCAACAGATATGTCAGCGCGAATCCGGCGAGGTAGTTGACGGCGAAACGCAGTTCGTGCCCGTCGGCGCTCGTCTCCCGTGACGTCCCGGCGGTGCCGATGCCGGCATTGTTGATAAGGATATCGAGGTGGGGTTCGGTCTGGCGAACGGTGTCGGCGAGGCGTTGCACCTCAGGCAGGGACGCAAGGTCCGCAGCCAGGAATGCCGCACTGCCTCCGGCCTGTGTGATGTCAGCGACCACGCGCTGGCCTCGGTCCCGGTCGCGACCGTGCACCAGGACGCGGGCGCCGGCGTCCGCGAGTTGCCTGGCCACCATCCGCCCGACACCGTCGGTCGAGCCGGTGATCAGGGCCGTCTTGCCATCGAGTTTCATCATGTCGGCACTCCGTTCGTTGCCGGGCGACCGCGGGCCGGATCATACGGCTCGCGGCTGGCGGCGCATGTGTGTGGTGGCGCCGGACCGCCGCCTCACGCCCGCGACGTCGGCACGACCGCGCGCTTTGCCTCGTCCGAGGCGCGCCAGAGATACCAGGCGGCCAGCGAGCGGAACGGCGCCCAGGCGAGGCCGATCTCGGCCAGCGCCCGCGGCTTCGGCTGCGCGTCCAGGCCATGCAGCGCGCGGTAGCCATCGCGCACGCCAAAATCGTCCACCGGCAGCACATCGGGGCGGCCGAGCGTGAAGATCAGCAGCATCTCCACCGTCCAGCGGCCGACGCCGCGGATTGTGGTCAGCCGCTCGATCAGCGCTTCGTCCGACAGGCGGGTGGACTCGCGCCGGCTGGGCACCGTGCCGTCCAGGGTGGCGGCGGCGATGGCGCGGATGCAGGCGATCTTGGTGCCGGAAAAGCCGCAGGCGCGTAGCGTTGTTTCGTCGGTCGCCAGCACCTGGGCCGGCGAGGGAAACGCATCGTCAGGATACAGCGCGGCGAACCGGCCGAGGATCGCCTCGGCGGCGCGGCCGTGCAGTTGCTGGTGGGCGATCGCGCGGGTCAGCGCCTCATACGGGCTGCGCCGGCGCTCGATGGTGAGCCTTGGCGGGCCGACGCGTCCGATCAGGGCCGCGAAGCGGCGATCGGCGCCGAGATGGCGAATAGCTTCCTCCGACATGCTTGTGATTATCCCCGCCGGCCGGGTTCGGAACAATCCCCCTGTGGCTTTCGCCACGCCCTGGAACCACCTACCGTACCGCAGTGCAGCGATAACAGGAGAGTGCGCGCATGAGCCTCAAGGGCAAGGTGGCGGTGGTCACCGGTTCTACCAGTGGCATCGGCCTCGGCATTGCGCGAGCGCTGGGCGCCGCGGGCGCCGACCTCATGCTGAACGGCTTCGGCGACGCCGCGGCGATCGCACAGGAACGCGCCACGCTGGCGGCGGGGTGCGGGGTGCGCGTTGCTTATAGCCCGGCAGACATGTCCAAACCGGACCAGATCGCCGGCATGGTGGCAGAGGCGGAGAAGACCCTCGGCGCGGTGGATATCCTGGTCAGCAATGCCGGCATCCAATACGTCGCCGGCATCGAGGATTTTCCCACCGAGCGCTGGGATGCGATCATCGCAATCAATCTCTCCGCGGTGTTTCACGGCATGCACGCCGTCATCCCGGGCATGAAGCGGCGCGGCTGGGGGCGGATCATCAACATCGCCTCGGCGCACGGCCTGGTCGCCAGCGGGCAGAAGGTGGCCTACGTGGCGGCCAAGCACGGCGTGGTCGGCATGACGAAGGTCGCGGCGATCGAACTGGCCAATTCCGGCATTACGGCCAACGCCATCTGCCCGGGCTGGGTGAAGACGCCGCTGGTGGAGCAGCAATTGGAGGCCCGGGCGGCGATGGAGGGCATCAGCGTGGAGCAAGCGGCACACGCCTTCCTGGCGGAGAAGCAGCCGATGCTGCGGTTCTCGACGCCGGAGGGGATCGGGGGCCTGGCGGTGTTCCTGTGTTCCGACGCCGCGGCGACGATCACCGGGGCGCCGCTGTCGATCGATGGCGGGTGGGTCGCGCAGTAACGGTCAATGCTCGGCGTGAAACCAGGAGGCTTCCGGCACCGTCCGGCATGAGCAATCGCGGACCAGAGCATTTTCACCGTGACTGGAAAGGCCGGTGCCATTCGTCATCCCCGCGCAAGCGGGGACCCAGGCTGCATCGGTCCCCGCTTGCGCGGGGATCACAACTTGAACGGTTTCCGGTCACAGTGAAACTGCTCAAGGGGGCGGCGAGGTAGTCAAAGCGGCCTGGACGGCAGCGTGCCGTCCCACCTGGCGCACGAAGCGGTGTGCTCCGTTGGTTCCGTCCTGGTCGTGCCATATAGGCGGGTTTACGGTCTGCAAACCAGGATGCCGTTCATGTCAGCAACCGCGCCAACGTCGTTGGATTTTCGTGATCCCGCGTTTCTGGCCGACCCGTATCCGATTTTTCGTTCGCTGCGTGCCACCGCCCCGGTCTGGAAGGCGCCGTTCGGCCGCTGGTTCCTGACCGGCTACGAGGATACCGCGCTGCTGCTGCGCGATCGCCGCTTTGGCAAGCACTACAGCGATCCCGAAGCGCTGGCTCGCCGCTTTGGCCCGACGGCGCTGCACGAACCCGCCGTGGTCGAACTGACGCATATGATGCTGATGAGCGATCCACCTGACCACACCCGCCTGCGTGGCCTCGTCACCAAGGCCTTCACGGCGAGGCGGGTCGAGGCCCTACGCCACGGCATTCAGGACCTGACCGACCGTTTGCTCGACAAGGTCATGCGTCTTGGCCAGATGGATGCGATCCGCGATTTGGCGTTTCCGTTGCCGGTGCTGGTCATCTGCGAACTTCTCGGCATCCCCGAACCGGATCGCGAGCGTTTCGTCACCGGTTCCAGTTCCGGCACGGCGTTGCTGAACCCGACACCGCCGACGCGGGCGGAACTGGACACCGCCAATGCCGGCACCCTGGCATCGACCGCCTATTTTGAGGCGCTGTTCGAACAGCGCCGGCAAGACCCGCGGGACGACCTGATTACGCAGTTGGTGCAGGCCGAGGAAGCCGGCGACCGGCTTACGACGGCGGAACTCCGGGCGAATGTGAATTTGCTGTTCGCCGCCGGTCACGAGACGACGGTGAACCTGATCGGCAACGGCCTCTATTCGCTGCTACGCCATCCGGATCAGTGGGAGGTTCTGCGCAACGACCCGGACCTGGTGCCGAACGCGATCGAGGAGATCCTGCGCTTCGA
>DATHNI010000417.1:0-23413 GCA_035486135.1 Acetobacteraceae bacterium | reverse complement strand
ATCAGGTCGTTGCCGGCGTTGCCGTTGATCGCGTCGTTGCCGGCAACGGACGGAGTCGCGCTGCCGCTGCCGATATCGCCGTAGATCGTGTCCTGGCCGTAGCTGGGCTGCGTCTCCGATGGAATGCCGGCATGGATCGTGTCGTTGCCCTCGCCTCCCACCAGCAGATCGTTGCCGGTGCCGCCGGAGATCAGGTTGCCGGTAAGCTCGCCCTCGATCGTATCGTTGCCGGCGCCGCCGTTGATCGTGTTGTTGCCGCCCTCGCCGAAGATCTCGACGTTGCCGGCACCGCCGCTGATGGAATCGCCGCCGCCGACAGACCCCCAGATCGTCGCATTGCCGCCGCCGCCGAAGATCGTCTTGCCGGTGCCGGCGCCGCCATAGATCACGTCGTTGCCGAGGCCGCCGGTGATCGAGTCGCGTCCGTCGCCGCCATACAGCAGGTCGTTGCCGGCGTTGCCGACGATCGTCGAGGTTCCGGTGCCACCAAAGATCGAGTCGTCGGTGGTGCCGGTGCCCAACAGGCTGGCCAGCAGAAGATCGTTGCCCGCGCCGCCATAGATCGCGTCGGTGCCGCTGCCGCCGACGATCGTCTGGTTGCCCATGCCGGCATAGATCACGTCGTTGCCCGTGCCGCCGAAGATCGAATCGTCGCCGGCCGAGCCGTAGATCGTCGCGTTGCCGCTGCCACCTGTGATCGTGTCGCCATGTCCGGCCGTGCCGATCGCATCGGTGCCATAGATCAGGTCGTTGCCTGTTCCGCCCGACAGCACGTTCAACGGCGCGGAACCGGCGATGATCGTATCGGGACCGGAACCGCCGGTGATGGTGTCCTGCGACGCGCCGCCGACCAGCAGATCCGTGCCGCTGCCGCCGGTGATCTGGCTCGGCAACGCACCGGCATAGATCGTCTCGTTGCCCGTCCCGCCGGTGATGGTATCCGCGCCGGTGCCGCCCTGGATCAGGTCGCCCGCCGTGCCGCCCAAGATCGAATCGTTGCCGGTGCCGCCCAGGATCAGGTCGTAGGCGCTGCCGCCGGTAATCGTATCGTTGCCCGAGCCACCGGTGATCTGGTTTGTCCCGATGCCGCCGAAGATGGCGTCGTTGCCTTCGCCGCCGGCCACCGTGTCGTTGTTGCCGCCGCCGTAGAGCGTCGAGTTGCCGCTGCCGCCGAATATCGAATCGTTGTGGCCGCCGACGCCGCTGATGAAATCGTTGCCCTGGCCGCCGAATACCGTGTTGGTGCCGCCGCCGCCATAGATCGTGTCGTTGCCGGTTCCGCCCAGCACGGTGTCGTTGCCGCTGCCGGCGGAGATGTAATCGTTGCCGCTGCCGCCAAGGATCGTATCGGCGCCGGAGCCGCCATAGATCGTGACGTTGCCGATACCGCCGGTGATCGTGTCGTTGCCGCCCTCGCCGTAGATGACGTCGTTACCACCTTGCCCACCAGCAACGCTGTCGCCGTAGATCGTATCGGGGCCGGCACCACTGAAGATCGTCGCGTCGCCGGTGCCGCCGTAGATCGAATTGTTGGCGTTGCCGCCCTGGATGATGTCATTGCCGCCACTGCTGCCGGTGACGGTGTTGCCGTAGATCGTGTTGCTTTCCGGACCGCCGTTGATCGTATCGTTGCCGGTGCCGCCATAGATCGTCGCGATGCCGCGGTCGTAGATCAGCTCGTTGCCGCCGCCGCCGGTGATCAGGTCGGTAGACGGGCCGCCGACCAGCGTGTCCGGACCAGTGCCGCCATAGATCGTGTTATCGACCTCGCCGCCGAACGCCAGGTCGCCATTGGTGCCGGCGTAGATCGTGTCCGGGCCGTCGCCCGGCGCCGGGGCGGGGACTTTCGCCGTGTTCACTGGCAACTCGCCGACCGGCAGGCCGAGCGATGTCCAATAACTTTCGCTGCTGTATTGCTTCAGCAGCGTCAGCGATGGCGAACCGCCGAATATGACGCTCTGGCCGGGTCCGGACGAAGGCTGGATCGCGACACTGACCGGCGTCGGGTTGCCGCCGGGATGGGTGATCGCGAAACTGCCCGGCGGCGCTTGCTCTGCCAGCGTCGCGGCTTCCTCGTTCACAAAGGCGGCGTTCACCCCGCCATAGAGCAAATTGGAACCCGGACCGCCGATCAGCAGATTGTCGCCGCCGCCGCCAACCAGGGTGTTGTCGCCGCCGGAACCCTCGATCTCGTCGTTCCCGGACCCGCCCACCAGCAGGTTGCCGCCGCCCGCATCCTGGATAACGTTGGGGATCGAGGTGTCGATATTGGCCGGACCCTGGCCCCATTCGGCGTTCGGATTCGGCGTGACAATGATGTTGTAGTCGTTCGGGCCGCCGTAAATCGTGTTGTTGCCACCCGGCGCCTTGATGACGTCGGAGCCGAAGCTGCCGTAGATCAGGTTGTGGCCCGCGGATCCACCGGTGATCGTGTCGCCGAACACGGTCTCGGTCTCGGTGGAGGTCGAGCCGTCGGCATTATAGACCTTCCGGGTGACGATATCGATGCTCTCGCCGGGGCTGTCCTGCGTCCCGCCATAGATCGTGTCAGACCCGGTGCCGCCCTCGATCTGGGCGGTGCCGTCGCCGGCCTCGATCACGTCGTTGCCGCCGCCGGCCATGATCGTGTCGTTGCCTTCCTGGCTGCCGGTACCCCCGATGATCGTTTCGTTGACCGGGGTGATGGTCCCGTTGTCGTCCCAGGTCAGTGGCTGCGTGATATTCAGGGTGTTGTCGCCGGTCCCGAGCTGCGCGTAGATGCTTTCAACGCCGCTGTATTGGTCACTCGCCCCGTCGTTAGCAGTGACCTGGATGACGCCGGGCGATATCTCGGACAGCGTGAAGTCGTCGTTGCCTTCCTGCGAGGGTCCCGCACCCGGAACATCGCGCATATAGTAAAGCGGCCCGGTGAACAGTGTGAGCTGGCCTGCGGAGTTCACTTCGCCCAGCGGCTCGTTGACGGTGGTGCAGTCGGCACCGACAGTGAAGGAAAACAGGGTCACGTTGAAAATGGTCTGCGTAAACGTAAGACCGATCACCTGTTCCTGGATAAACAGATCGGCCGTGATGTCGCCGTTCAGGTTGAACGCGCAGAGCGGGTTGCCGAAATCGTCGATCCAGGCAGCGATTTCGCTCGGCCTGGTCTTGCCGTCGCCATCGTTCGCCTGCCGGTACGCCGCCGTCATGTAGTTGTCGGGGACGGAATCCTTCAACGACACGCTAATGCTCAGGCCGATGCCGCCGCCGACACCGACGCTGAGCAAGCTGCCGAGGCCAACGCTGGCGCCGACGCCGATCATGCCCTGGATGCCGACGAAGGTCGCCGGCTCCATGCCGATCAGGCTCTGCGTCTCGGCATCGCTGATATAGAAGCCATCGAGCAAATCGGCCGGGATGGCGCTTGGATTGTTCGCCGCGTCGTGCACCGCCTCGATGATGCCGGTGGTGTCGTAGCCGCCGGAGAAGCGGGCATCGACGGCGAACGACGCTACAAGGTCGGCCGTGACGAATGGATAGACCGGGATGTCGATACTGGTGCTGGCGGTCGCGTACAGCTCCGGCGACGAGAACGTCACCAGGCTGGCCTGCTGGCCGAACAACAGGCCGATCAACGTCGATGGGTTTGTCAGGATCGGGAACTGGATGCTGCCGGTCCCGGCCTCCTGCATGAAGCTGCTGAAGCCCGAGGAGTCGTCCTCGGCACCTTGCAGCGGATCAGGATCGCTCGAATTGGCGGTGAAGTCCGACGGATTTTCCAAATCGCTCATCAGCGCGCTGGAACCGGCGGAGGTGGTGTCGTTCGGGATCGCGTTGCCGCCGCTGCCGGGCGTCTGCCGCAGATCGAACTGGCTGAGGCTGAAATTGCCCAGTGGCAGCGATCCGGTGCTGCCCAGATCGCCGGCGAAATTGACGATCGCGTTCACGAAACTGACGATCTGCGAGAAATCCTGGACGTCGCCGCCGAACAACTCGACGACCGCCTGGATCAGCGGCTCGTTGATGATGGGAATTGGGGTATTCAGGAAGTTCAGGATCGGCTGAAGCGGCTCCAGCACCTCGGCCAGCGGGTCGATGATCTTGCCGAGGTATTGGTTCAGGAAATCGCCCAGATCGAGCGATATGTTGTTCAGCGATACGCTGGGCGCGGTGGAGTTCGCGCCGTTCAGGCCGACGCCGAAGGTCCACGCGCCCGGCGTCGTGCTGCCGCCGCTCATGGTGTCGTCCGGCGCCACGCCGACCAGAAGCTGCGCGGTGAAATTCGGATACTCGGTATCGACGCCGCCGCCGCTGCTGAAGTCGAACCCAAGCGCCAGGTCCAGATCCACCGACGCGCTGCCGGTCAGGCTTATGTTGCCAAGGTTACCGGCGCCGAACGAACTGACCGGAATGACGGATTCGCCGCCTATAGTACTCGAGCCTCCGGTGAAGCCGGCGGAGAAGTTCAACCCGACCTGGGTCGGCAGCGCCGTAACACTGGGGTTGGCCGGATCCGGCTGGCCAGGCGTCGGCTGTGTCGCCGTCAATGCCAGGAAGCCAAGCTGTGCGCTTATCGTGCCGCCGGTTTTCACGTTGGCGCTGATGTCCGCGGTCACGTTGGAGCTGCCGCTCGGTGGCGCGACGATATAGGCCCCGGCGTCGCGATCGATGCCCACGGTGAACGTCAGGGTCCAACCCACGCTGACCTGCACCGCGCCCGCGCTGGCGGAAAGACCGAAGCCTGGCAAGCCAAGATTGAAGATCGGCGACTGGAGCGGTGCCCAGGTGCTGCCCAGCGTCAGGATGATCTGAACATCCTGGATCGCCTGGGCGTTCGGCAACAGGGACGTTGCCTCACCCGAGGTGAAGTTCTGGAAACTGCTGGATTGCGCCGGATCGAGGTACTGGATCTGCACCACCGGTGTCGCCGGATCGAACTGTTTGAGAACATTCGTCAGCGCATCGTAGATGCCCTGGAACTCCGACGCTCCCGATGAGGCAATCGCGTCGATGTCGTTTTTTATCTGCGTCACGAAACTGCCGGCGGACGACAGCGCATTGCCGACAAGCGGAATGTCGAGCCCAAATAGCTGGCCATTCAGCAGGGATTGCAATTGGTCGAGATAATTATCCAGGGCGCCGATGATCCCCGTGACGTTGCCCAGCAGGTCGTCGCTGGAGAACGTGCTGGCGAGGTTCGGCGGGTTGAAGGTGAGCTCGCTGCTGGTGTTGCCCGAGGTCAGCAAGGCGGTGCTGAACGCGCTGAGATTGGGAATGGTCAGCGTCAGCGTGCCAACCGACGTGGCGTTGCCGCCGGCGGATTCCGAGAGCGGCAGGCTGACATTCACCTGTCCCGTGATCGTCGCGGTGACCGGACCGGCGTTGTTGAGCCAGGTATTGTTGGTCAGGTCGTTTTTCAGGGTGGCCAGCGGCGTGGTGCCGGTCAGCCCGATAGCGAATGTCGCGGGAGTCGTTCCACTGGCAGTCGCGCTCAGCGCGAGGGTGGCGCCCGCGAAGGTCAACCCCAGCGGCCCGAGCGACACCGTCCCGCTGGCCGGACCGTCGACCAGCAGGCCGAGCATGAACTGGGTCGCCGAACCTAGGTCGTAAACCGGATTGGTCGGCGACGTCATGTCGATATCCAGCACCAGGTTGAAACTGGCGCTGGGCGTCACCGTCATGGCGCTGCCGGTGAAATCGGTGACGCCGGGCAAATTCGAATTCGACGGAATGCCCATGTTCGGCAGGTCGAAATTCAACGGCACGTTGGTCTGCTTGGTCAGGTCCGGGGTAAAATCCAGCGTCAGTTGCAACAAGTTGCCGGACAATTGCACGGTGACATAATTGCCGGTCGTGGAAATCCCGAACGCCTGACCGATCGCGGTGTTCAGCGCGCCCTGGAGCTGATCCAGGGTGAAATTCATCCCAGGCTGCAGGTCCGACGCCAGGTTGGCGAAGTCCTGCGTGATCCCCATCGCGGTGCCGAGCGGCTGGTTGATCAGCGGCACGATCTGGCCGAACAATCCTGTGGTGCTCGCGGCGGACGCGGCGATCACCGAGCCAAGCTGGGTTACCGCCGCCTGTGCATCCGCGAACGAGAAATCCTGCAGGTTGGCCAGTCCCTCCAGCGCCGAGCTATTGGCGGTCCAGCCTGACAGCGTGAACATGTCGGTGGCGTTCAGGGTCAGCGCGGCGTTGGCATCCAGGCCAAGCGCGCTGCCCAATCCGTCGGCCGCGCTGACCGGCAGCGTGACGGACGCCGCGCCGCCCAACGTGGTGCTGAAGAAGTTTCCGATGCTGGCGGGATTGGCCGTCAGGTTCGCCAGCGGGACAAACCCGCTTTCCAGCGACAAAGAAACCGTCGGGGCCAGCGTGAAGGAGTTGGTTGGACCCAGGTCGATCGCGACCACGCCCAGTTCCGCCGTGGCGCTGACGCTGCCGGTCACCGTCAGGTTGGCGTTGAGCGTCAGTTTCGTCACGTCGATGTTGTTGAGGAAGCTCTGCCCCCCTGCCACCATCAGCATCGGCGTGGCGCTGGTATCGTCGGCCCCGATGCCAAGCTGATTGCCGGGCTGGCCCTGCACGACGATCGTTGCCGAATTTCCCAAGGTGGAAAAGAACAGTACCTGATCGCTGCCGGTCGTTGCTTCCCCGGCGTCCAGGTCGGCATTCGCGGCGGCGCTGCCGATACTGGCGGTCACCTCGGCCAGGCCGGCGGCGGCCAGTTCGTTGTTCAGCGTCGCCAGGGCCTGGTTGATCTCGTTGGTCAGCAACTGCAGCGGGGTTTGCACCTCCTCCTCTGCCAGCAACTGCTGCGGGGTGGGATTGGTGATGCCGGTGGTGACCGGGGCGTCATTGTTCTGCGTGGATGCCGCGGTGACCGTCACGTCCACCGTCGGCTGCCCATCGACGGTGATCGCGAAGGTCGTATCCTGGGTCAGCACGCCGTCGGTCGGGACCGTCCCGGCGGAGGCCTCGGCGTAAACTTCGAGGGCGCCCGGCTGCACTGATCCCGATGGGGCCATCCCCAGACCGGTCTGCGCGCCGGTATTCGCATCCGTGATCGACAGCGTGCTGGCATAGCCGGAAATCGAGAACGACAGCAGGTTCGCACTGGTCAGGCTCGCGGTGATGATCGAGCGGTTCGCGGCAGCCAGCGCGGTATTCACCGGCGCCAGCGCGGCGTTGACCTGGGTCAGCAACTGGGTTCGGTTGACGTTGCCCGCGGTCGATGCCGCGGTGATGGTGACCGGCGTGGCGGTGCCGCCGTCGGCGGTGACGGTGAACGTGGCGTCCGAGCTGAGTTGGCCGTTGCTCGGCACGGCGGTCTGGCCGACGATCGAGGCCGTCGGCGTGTTCGCCGGCGCCAGGCCAAGCTCGTAGACCGCCGGACCGTTCGGCAGGGTCGTCACCGACATGTCGGTGTACGCCCCCGGGATCATGGTCAGCACCAATGTATGGGTGCCGGACGCGAAGCTGGCCACGACCAGGTTGGCGGCCAGGCCAGCGCCCGTCAGGGCGTTTTGCAGCGCGGTGTTGATGTCGGCGAGAAGCTGTGCCGGCGTGGTGTTGGACTGCGTGGCGGACGCCGCGACGGTGACCGGCACCGGCGTCCCGGGCGAGGCGATGCCAGGGGCGCTCAGATACAGCGTGAACTGGGCATCCGATCCGGCGGCCAGCACGCCGTTCGACGGCACCGGCGTGACGCCCTGAATCTGCACGCTGTTCGGTGTCAGGGAGAAGTCGAACCCCACCGCGACGGTGCCGGTACCGCTGATCGACAGCGTCGCCGTCGCCGTCGTCGCGCTGACATCCGTCAGGTTGCCCAGGGTCGTGCCGGACGCTCCGCTCAGGTCATAGGCGAACGACGCCGGCTGCGCCGGGAAGCCTTCGGACAGGGTGAAGGCGATGTCGAACTGGTTGCTGCCGCTGTTGTAAACAACCGTGGCGCCGGTGACCCCGGGAAGCGCGGCAAGGTCCGTCTCGAACGTCTCGATACTGTCGAAAACAGGCTCGTTCGAGCTGTTGGTCAGGGCGTTGACAATGTCCGTATCGAAGATGGTGCCGAAATCGGCGGCCTCGCCGACGGGCATGTTGGTCAGCGGCACATCGACGCTCAACTGGCTCGACTCGCCGACGTCATCCATCGCCGACCCGAGGGTGGAGAGCGCGCCCAGCAGGTCGGAGGGCGCCATGTTGGCGAAGGACTGGTACTGCGTCGCTTCAGTCCCGCTGAACACCACCGTCGGCGCGGTACCGCTCAGCGGATCGCCGCTGATCATGATGGTGGTCGTGCCGTTGTCCAGCGTGCCGAAGGTCGTCGCCGGCGTCGCCGTCAGCGTCAGTTGGCCGGTCACGGTCGATGGCTGTTGTTCAGCAACATTCAACAGATTGGCGGCGGCGGTGCCCAGAATGGCGCCGATCGGATATGCCTGCGGCGTGCCGGAACCATCGGCGGCCATGGCGACGTCAACCGACGTGGTCAGCCCGACGCTCCCCGCACTCACCGTTGCGCCGAGCAATCCGATGCCGATCGGGAACGGCCCGCTGACCAGGGCGGTGGCCCCCGCGGTCAGGCCGTTCAGGATCACATAGGTGCCGTCCTGCGCCGAGACGTTCGGGGTCAGCTCGACCGCGAATGTCAGGGCCAGGTTCACCGTACCGGTCGCCGTCCCGGGGGCAGAAAAGCCGATATTGTCGTCGGCGGCGCTGGGGGTCAGGCCGAGCGTCGGAGTGCTCTTGTAGGTCTCCGTCACGTACAGGGTGAACACCAACTGGTCGACGCCCGGCGTCAGCCCAAGGGCGGCCGCGTCGGTGGTGTCGGAGGCCGGTATCTCTCCGGCGGAGGCGCTGACGCTGAACGTGTAGGCCGGGTTCGCGGCGGTGAACGCGGCCAGTGCGGTGTTGATCGCCGACTGGAAATTGGCGGTGCTCGCACCGGTGACGGCAAACGAATTGATCGCGCTGGCGATGACGTTCAGCGCCCCGGGGTATGTGCCGCCGCCGGTCGCCGGGGCAAGCCCGCTGAGCAATGCGAGCGTCTGGTTTGCCAGCGGCAACTGGGTCGCCAGGCCGCCGGTCTGGTCGGCCGCCGTCGTGGCCGCCGCCGCCCACGGCACCAGGGTCTGCAAGCCGGCCACCGCCTGCGCGGTGAGCGTCGGGTCGGATGTCAGGCTGCTGAGCGTGACCGCCAGGCTGGCCGCGTGCGCTGCCCCGGTCATCTGCGGATCGGTGCCGGTCGGCTGGTCGAGCAACCAGGTGATGCCCAGGTTCGCGCTCGACGCCCCGTTCACGCCGATCAGCGGCAGCGTCGCCTGGATCGCCCCCGTGAAGACCGGCGCCCCGATCGTGGCGGTGAAATTCGACGCCAGTTGCGCCAGCGTGACCCGCCCGCCACTCGCGCTGCTGGAATTGCCGTTGCTGAAGTTGATCGTGGCGGTTGCGGGCTGGGTCGGATCGGCGCCGCTGCCGCTCTGCGCGCCGACCGCGATGCTGCCGTTGCCCACCGAGGCGCGGATCAGGCCCAGCGCCGCCGTGACGATGGGGGTCGCGGTTACCGCATCGAACGCCAGGCTCAGGCTGCTGCCGTTCGCGATCAGCACCATCCGGCTGGCATCCGGCAGTGCGGTATCGAACGACAGGCCCAGGTTGAGCGTGGCGGTGGCGGTTCCCGTCGCGCTCAGGTTGCCGGACACCATCAGGGTGTTGCCGTCCACCTGCGTATTGATCGCGTAGGGCACCGTGGTGTCGAAGGCGTTGCTGACGGTGACCAGCATGTCGAGTTCGTTGTCGGCAGTATTCACGGTGAAGCTCACCGTGGCGCCGAGGTTTGCCTGCAACGCGCTCGCCACCTGGCTGAGCGAGGTCGCGCCGGCCACCGCCGTCGCCGCGTTGTTGAACTGCGCACCAAAATCGAACAACTGCCCCAGGCTGCTCCCGACCACCGGCAGCGTCGCGCCGAAGCCCTGGCTGCCCGCTGCCGCCTGGATGATCCCGGGCAGCGCGGCCACCGCCTGTTGCATCAGCGATGGGGAGATCGTGTCGAGCTGCGCCCAGGCCCCGAGGCTCGACAGGTTGGAACTGCCGCCGGCGGCGACATTGGACCAGGCGAGCTGCAGCGTCTGCGGGCCGCCCGCCACCAGGCTGGAGCTGATCGGCAGCGTCACGCTCGCCGAGCCGGACAGGCTGGCCGAGACCAGCGATGCCATCGGCACGCCGGTGGCGCTCTCGGCCGAGGCAAGCTCGGATGGAGTGATGTAGTTGTTGGTGTCGCCGAAGATCGGGTCCTTGATCTGCACCGTCGCCGTCGCGTTGAGCGACGCCGCACCGCCGGTGACCGTGGCGTCGGCCGCGCCCAGCGTCGCCGTGGCATTGAAGCTGGGCGCCGCCAGGGTCACGCCCTCGGTGATCGTGGCCGGTCGGATGAAGAAGCCCGGCGTCGCGCCGGTCGAAGTGCCGGTGTCGAAACCGAAGCTCAGCGCCATCGATACGGTCGCGTTGCCGGACAGCGTCGGCGGGGCGCTGAACTGCAGGCCGGTACCGGCGCTGTCCGAGGCCAGGTTCAGCACCGGGTTGATCGGCGTGCTCGTCTGGAAGTTGCTGAGCGCGAACAAGTATTCGCCATCCGCGAATTGGCCGAGCACCGTGCCGGCCTCCGCCGGGTCCGCGCGCAGTGCGGCGGCGAGGCCTTCGAACGTGGACGCGCTGCCGGCGGCGGCGAAATAGGCCTGCGCCGGTTGCACCAGATGAGTCTGGATTTGCGCCGGCAGATCGACGAGGTCGCCGACCGAGGTGCTGACCACCGGAAGCTGTTGCGCGAGCTGGGCGGTCTGAATGAGGTTGTTGGCGGTCCAGCTCTCGAAACTCTGCAGGCCGGATACCAGGGCGTTCTGCATGGCCAGCGTGATCGGGTCGCCCGACAGCAGCACCCGCGGCTCGAGCGTCTCGAACACCAGCGGCGTGCGCAGCAGCCGGTCGCGCCGGCCGGAAGCCGGCTGGCCGGAACGCGGCTGGGAGTCATGTTTGCGAAGACGGCGACCGGTTCGTTTTTGTGACACATTATCGTGATCGGTAACGCTGTCGCCACCGACGCTGTCCTTACCGAGCAACGCTGGACGCGAAACGGTATGGAGCAGCCGCTGGTATAGGCCCATGCGCAATCCCCCCCGGGGCGGCCACGGTGACCTGCCTGGACGTTTGTATATCGATTCGATGCTAGGCCAATACGGGTCGCATGTCATCACGCAGCCGTGAAACGGCTGCGGCCGATCTCGCTCCAGGAGACGCTAGCGGAATATTGGCTATACGTTCAAGAAATAACTGCCGATCCGGCACGACAGACCGTTTGGCGAGACGGCCGGAAACGGCCGAGGCCGGCCTGCAGGACCGCCGCCGCCGCCAAACTCACCTTGACCGTAATGATGATCCGGCGCCGCTGACTGGCCAAGCTGCTTTTACCAGGCCGTAAGGATTAAGGCGGTATGACCTGATCCTCTCCTCGATGGAACGAGTACGCCAGTGATTGCAATGCGCGCGACTTCAGCTACTGCTTCCGAACGCCAAGCCGCCCCTGAACGGCAGCAAGCGGGACCGGGAATCATGTACGACCCATGCGAGAAGCCTTCGATGTCGGGCCGGACGCTCACCAATGGACTCGTGCTGTCCGCGGCGATCTACGTTGTCATCGGCGGTGTGATCTGGCTGGCATTCCACTCGTAATCGGACGGCCAGGCGACAGTCCTGGCGATCGTCTCGCGCATCCGGCCACCCCCTGACCCTGTGCCCACGGGGACCGCCGCCAACGAGTGCCGGGGAACCGGCCAGCCAGGCCGGCTGAAAGCAGTGCCGCCAATCTTGGTTTCAAGTCCCGCCTGCTCCGCGTACCTCGCGTCACCGATTCTGCGGCGGTACTACCGTGCGGCCTGGACGGGCAGCGGTCTGCGGGCTGATGGATAAGTTGGTGCTAACTGTTTCTGGTATATTCATCCAGTAGTGTCCGGTTCGCTGCGGCCCAATGACGCGAAGACCGGCCTGTAAAGCCGGTTTCCGGCGAACTTCGGGTGGTGTCGATTTGAATTTCTGACGCGCCTCCCCGACGCTCGGCCGGGGAGGACTCGGCGATGAACACCGGCAAGACGCTGTTCGCTCAGTTGATGGATTTCCTGCCGTGGAGCACGTTCGGCCGGATTGTCACGCGCTATGGCGGCGACCGGACAGTGCGGACACTGTCTTGTGCCGCGAATTTCCGGGTCATGGCATTTGCCCAACTGACCTATCGGGAAAGCCTGCGCGACACTTGTCACCACCGCAACCGCGCGCGTCAAACTGAAGAAGACTGTACACTTCAACATGATTGCCTGGGGGTAATAGCAACTCCGGCCGCGCTCTCGCCGCCGCTCGTGCACACGCCGCCAGTCGCCTCGCCGGTCGGTGCACACCTATTGCATGGCGCCACTCCGCCGATCGGTGCGGACACCCATTGCATTGCAATCGGCTTGCCGGTTTGCTGCCCAGCGTGACATCGCGGGCAGGAGACACAGCCATGCCGGAGAGCCAATCGGATAAGGCCCAACGCTTTCGTGCCTTGCACGAGGCGGCGGGTCATTTCGTCATTGCCAACGCGTGGGACGCCGGCTCGGCACGCATCCTGGCGGGCCTCGGTTTCGCCGCGCTGGCGAGTTCCAGTGGCGCGCAGGCCGGCGTGCTGGGCCGCCGCGACGGCATGGTGTCGCGTGACGAGGCGCTCGCGCATTGCCGCGCGATCGTCGCGGCGACCGAATTGCCGGTGTCTGCCGACCTGGAAAAAGGCTTCGGCGATGCACCGGGCGAAGCGGCCGAGACGATCCGCCTGGCGGCCGGCGCCGGCTTGGTGGGTGGCTCGATTGAGGACGCCACGGGCTATCGCGACAAGCCGCTGTTCGACCTTGGCCTGGCCACTGAACGTATCGCGGCCGCCGCCGAAGCGGCACGCGCGTTGCCATTCGTGTTCACCCTGACCGCACGCACGGAGAATTTCCTGCGTGGCAATCCTGACCTGGATGACACGATCAAGCGATTGCTCGCGTTCGAGCAAGCCGGAGCGGATGTGCTGATGGCGCCCGGCCTGCCGGACCTCGCCGCGGTGCGCGCGGTATGCAACGCGGTGTCTCGGCCAGTGAATTTCATGGCGGGGATCAAGGGCCGCTCGTTCACTGTGGCGGAACTGGCCGCGGCCGGTGTGAAGCGGATCAGCCTCGCAACGTCGCTGTATCGCGCGGCGATGAGTGGGCTGTTGAATGCTGCCCGCGAAGTGAAGGAGCAAGGCACATTCGACTATCTGGAGACGACGATGGCCACGCCGGAGCTGAACGCGTTCATGCAGTAACAGCGTCGCGTTACTACTGCCAACCGGACGACAGCCGCACCGTCATGCCCGCGCAGGCCGCCACGACTTTACTGTGTGCAGCAAAGGAAAGTCGTGGGTGGCCGGCCTTCGCCGGCCATGACACGGGGGCGCGTGGCGCGTCGTCCGTGCGTCAACCATTTCGCGGGCTGGTATTACGCCCGCGGAATCCCCGCCGAGGCGGTCAGTCCGCCATCCACCGGAATGTAGGCGCCGTTGACGTAGCTGGCGTCCGCTGACGCGAGGAATGCCACCACCGCGGCGACCTCATCCGGCGTCGCGAAGCGGCCGGCCGGGATGCGGCCCTCGGTTGCGGTGCGCCAGGCGGCGAAGGGCGCCATCATCTCGGTATCGACCAAGCCTGGGGCGACGTAGTTCACCGTCACTCCGCGCCGTGCGCTCTCGATCGCCAGCGAGCGGACATAAGCGAGCAAGGCGGCCTTGCTGGCGGCGTAGGCGGCGTTGCCCTGGCTGGCGAACTGGCCGATCACCGAGCCAATCGCGACGATCCGCCCGGTCCGCGCACGCAGCATCGGCCGCACGACGGCGCGGGCGAGGCGCGCGAAGGCGAAGTAGTTCACCTGCATGGCATGCTCTGCCGCACCCTGGTCCATCATCGCCGCGAGGGCGTCGTAGGTGGTGCCGCCGGCCTGTACGAAAGCATCCCAGGCCGGGCCGGCCTCCTGCGCGCGGGCGAAAGCGTCCACCGCGTCGCGATCGGCGAGGTCGAGGGGCAGTGCGGTCGCGGCGGCGCCTGGGAAGTCGCCGGGGGCGGTGCGGTAGGTGTAGGTAACTGCCATGCCGCGTGCCGCCAGCGCGCGCACCACCGCCGCGCCAATGCCGCGCCGGCCGCCGATGACAAGGGCGCGGGTCATGCGAGAAGAAAACCTCTCCCGCCTTCGGCGGGAGAGGTCGAGGCGCCCTTGCGCCGAGGGTGAGGGTGATCGGGTCGGCGCGCTGCATAAGACTGCTGCGGGGCGACCCGATCACCCTCACCTGGCGCTTCGCGCCGTCCTCTCCCGCTTCGCGGGAGAGGATTCATTTGCCGAGGACCAGGCAGGCGTTCTGCCCACCGAAGCCGAACGAGTTGGAGATTGCATGCGCCACGCGCGCCTCGCGCGCCACGTTTGGCACGCAATCCAGCGGCAGGGCGGGGTCGGGCGTATCGTAGTTGATGGTCGGCGGCAGCACGCCGTGGCGCAGCGACAGCAGGGTGAAGATCGCCTCCACCACGCCGGCTGCGCTCAGCGTATGGCCGATCATCGACTTGTTGGACGACGTGGGCAGGGACGCGGCGCGCTCGCCGAACACCGCGGCCAGGCTCATCCACTCCATCTTGTCGTTTTCCGGCGTGCCGGTGCCGTGCGCGTTGACGTAGCCGATGGCGTCCGGCGCCAGCCCGGCATCCGCCAGCGCGTGGCGCATGCAGGCGATGATCGGCTTGCCGTCCGGCGAGGAGCGGGTGCGGTGGAAGCTGTCCGCATTCTCGCCGCAGCCTTCCACCACGCCGAGGATGCTGGCCCCGCGAGCCTTGGCGTGCGCCAGGCTCTCCAGCACCAGGGCGCCGGCACCTTCCGCCATGACGAAGCCGTCGCGGTCGCGCGAGAACGGGCGGGCGGCGGATTGCGGCGGGTCGTTGCGGGTGGAGAGGGCGGACAGCAGCGAGAAGCGGATCAGGCTTTCTGGGTTCACCGAGGCGTCGGTGCCGACCACAAGGGCCGCCTCGGCCTCGCCGCGCCGGATCGCCTCGACGCCGAGCTGGATCGCCGTCGCGCCGGACGCGCAGGCGGTGGAGGTGGCGATCGGGGAGCCCTTGGTGCCGAAGCGATCGGCGAGGTGTTCCGCAACGGCGCCGAACAGAAAGCGCTCGTGCATGGGTGCGAAGCGGCCGTCACTGACGGCGTGCAGGAGGTCCATCCAGGTGACGGGCTCGTTCCGGCTGGCCGCTACCGCGTCGGCGGCGAGGCGCTGCGGCCATTCCACCTCGACCGGCGGCATGGCGAGCAGGAGGGGGCCGGGGAAGTCGCCTGGGGTGCCGATACCGGATTCGGCGAGCGCTTCCTCGGCCACGATGGCGCCGATCGCCTCGGTCAGGGCGGGGGCGGAGGGCTCGTCCACGGAGACGAAGTCCACCGTGCCGGCGATGTTGGTGCGGAGGTGGGCGATCGGGAAGCGGCTGATGCGGTGGATGCCGGAGACGCCGTCCAGCAGCTTGCGCCAGTTCTCTGCCTGGCCCTGGCCGAGCGAGGTCAGCACGCCCATGCCGGTGACCACCACCGTTGGCCGGCCACGATGATCGAGGGTTGGGTGCATCAGGCGCCTCTTGGAGTGAGGAAGGACGACGGGGAGATGGAGAGGGACAGGGAGTAACCTCTCCCGCTCCCGCGGGAGAGGTTATTCAGGAACCGTTATCAGGGCCATGGCTTCGCCCCGCCACAGGCCCCAGGAGGTGACCAGCACCTGGCGTAGAGTCCCCGGCATCGCCGCTTCGGCGGCTTCCAGCGGCGCGAACATGCGGCCTTTCGCCACCGCCATCGCCGCGAGCGCCAGGCTGGCAGGGAACGCGGCTTCCAACGAGTG
Source organism: Acetobacteraceae bacterium (assembly GCA_035486135.1). Lineage (GTDB taxonomy): Bacteria > Pseudomonadota > Alphaproteobacteria > Acetobacterales > Acetobacteraceae > JASHVB01. The sequence goes on along the minus strand of DATHNI010000417.1, from coordinate 7,476 downwards.
GCCCAGCGCTGTGGCGGTGGCGCGCACCGGCAGGCCCAACGTCTGCAGGAACGCCGCCTCCTCGCCGGTCGGCGCGGATGCGCCGGAGGTGCTCGATACCACCGCTGCCTCGCCCTCCCGCAAAGCCGGCCGGATCGTTGCCAGTTGCCGGTTGGCGACCGCGGCTGATTCGCCTGGGCGGCGGCGGCAGCGGTCGGTGGCGACCGTGGCGATCCGGGCGATAGGCGTCGCCCCGCGCGCCACGGCGTGGGTTCGGCTCTCGATCACCAGGAAGCAGCCGACCGAGCCCAGCACCATGCCGCCGCCCATCGCCTGGCGCTCCCAGACCGGGGCGAAAGCCGGGGCACCGCCCCCGGCTGCATCCGGTGTCGAGCCGGCCGGCTGTTTCCACAGGACGCCGCCGGCCTCGTGGATCATCAGCGTGTCGGCCCGCTCGGCGTTGAATGAGCTGCCGACGAGGAACAGCTCCCCCTGGCCGGCCGCGATCCGCGCGCAGGCGGTGCGCACGGCGTCGGTGCCGGCCGCCTCCTCGCCCATGAAGGTGCGGGAGGAGCCGACCACCCCGTGCACCAGCGAGATATTGCCCGCCAGCAGGTTGGAAAGCTGGGCGAGGAACAGCGTCGGGCGCAGATCCGCCAGCAGCCGCTCGTTCAGCAGCGCGCCCGGATCGGGGGCGTGGCGCATGGCGGCGAGGATCGCCTCGTCGGCCGCATAGTCGCGCTCGCCCCCGCCGGCGGCGACGATCATGTCCATGCGCTGGAGCAATTCGGCGTTGCCCTTGACCCCGGCGGCGTCCAGCGCGAGGCCAGCGGCGTGCACGCCGATGCGCTGCCAGGCCTCCATCTGCCGCTGGTCGCCGCGCTTGGGGATCTGCTTGTCCAGGTCCAGCTTGATCATCGGGTGAACGGACCAGGGGGCAAAGCGCGCGGTGTCCACCACGGGGGTGAACCCGCCCGGCGCGTCCAGCGCGGCCCAGTGCGCGTCGGGACCTTCGCCCAGGCAGGACACCAGGCCGATCCCGGTGATCAATGCGTCGCGGTCAGGCGTCACCCGGTCAATCCCTCTGGTCGGTCCCACTGGTCAATCACTCTGGCATATCACTCTGGCGCATCACTCTGGCCGGTCACCCTGGCAGATAGGCCTCCGGCACCGCCACGCGGCGCGCCATGTCCAGCATCTGCGCCCGCAGCGCGTCGTTGGGGAAGGGGACGACGCCGTAGCGGATCTCGGCCTCGGCCACCTTGCGGCCCGCCTGGTCGATTCGCCCGGTCACCACGGCGTAGCCGGAGCCATCCTGCACCAGCCGCGCCTCCACCTCCAGCGCCTGGCCGGGTGTCACGAAGCCGCGGAATTTGGCCTCCTTGACCTGGGCCAGGAATGGCATGCGGGCGAAGCGGAGGGTGGCCAGCACCAGCCAGCCGCCGGTCTGCGCCATGGTCTCGATCATCAGCACGCCGGGGAGCAGGGGATGGCCGGGGAAATGGCCCTCGAAGACCGGGCTTTCGTCGGGGACGGTGCAGTCCGCGCGGACCACCCGCGCCTCCGGATCAAGCAGGCTGATCCGGTCCACCATCTGGAAATATTCGAGGCGCATTCAGGGGGGGCGCATTCAGGGGGCGCGCATTCAGCGGTCAGGCAACCTTGGCCGCGACCAGCTTGTCGATATTGGCGCACAGGCCGCCGAGCACGAAATACTCGTCGGAGGAGACTTTGCCCTCGTTGACCTCCTGGGTCCATTGCTCCAGTGGCATCTTGATGCCGAACGCCTTGTCGATGGCGAAGGCGACGTCGAGGAAGTCCAGGCTGTCGATGCCCAGGTCGTTGATGGCGTGGCTTTCCGGGGTGATCTTCTCCCGGGGGATATCGCACGTCTCGGAGATGATTCCGGCGACGGTCTCAAATGTGGACGGCATGTGTCCGTGGTCCCTGTTCCAGCGCGGGGGCACTATCATCGCAATGGCCCATGCCGCAAGGGGCGGCGGGTTCCGGGCAACCGGGCGGGGCGGTCGGCGACCGGGCGGGGCGGTGGGCAACCGGGCAACCGGACGGGCGAAACGCCGCCGGGGCGTGGGGCCGGCGGCTGCTCGGCTGGGCCGGCGGCTCCGCCAGGCGCAGTGGACCGCGGCGGCGCGCTGGCGTGTCGTGAGGCGGGGAACCCGCGCAGTGCGGCCTACAGCGGAACCGAAGGCGCGGTCGCCAAATCAAGGTGCAGTTCTCTGACCTGAATCGCCCGATCGGGGATCAGCAACTGGTACGCCGCCGAGGACGCCATGCCGATCAGTGCGGCAGCGACCAGGGCCGGCTCGAAGCTGCCGGACTCCTGCACCACGAACCCAGTCACCATCGGGGCGAGCGCGCCTCCCACGAAGCCGCCAAAATCCATGATCGCGCCAAGCGAGGCCGCGTATTGCGGCGGCGCACACGCGGTCGCCAGCGACCAGGACGTGCCGCTGGCGAAGAAGCCGAAGAACATGGTGGCGGAGATGGCGGCAACCGCGATCGTGTTGCTCGGCGTCAGGGCGGCAACCAGCGTGGCGAGTGCCATCGCCGCGGTGCCCGCGACAGTGGGAAACTTACGGCTGTTGATGGCGGAAGCGCCACGCGCCAGCAGCCGGCTTGCGATCCAGCCGCCGGCGATGCTGCCGATCACGCCGCAGACATAGGGGATCGAAGCGATGAGTCCGGTCTTCGGAATGCTCATGTGACGCTGCATTTCCAGGTAGCCGGGCAGCCAGGCGATGAACAGCCAGCCGATATAGACGTTGCCGAAGAAGCCGAAGATCAGCCCCCAGGTTGCGCGAAAGCCGAACAGCTTGCGCCATGCGGCGAAAGTTGTCGGCACGTCGTCCACCTCTGCCTCGCCGGCGGTCAGGTGATCCGCGTCTGCTGCCTCGAGCGCCACCTCGGCGCGTTCACGGAACATGGTGAACCAGACGACGGCGAGGATCACGCCGAGGCCGCCCATCGCCACGAACATCCAGCGCCAGCCGAAGGCCAGCATGAGGCCGGTGAGGAGTGGCGGCGCGATCGCGGTGCCCAGCGCCGGCGAGGCATTCCACACGCCGATCGCGGAGGCCTGGTCGCGCGAGTGGTACCAATCGCGGACCACGCGCGCGAAGGCCGGGAAGGTGGGTGCTTCACCAATACCCAAGGCGGCGCGGGCAATGATGAACTGGGTGAGGCTGGTGACGAAGCCCGCGGTGGCCTGTGCGATCGACCACAGCAACAGCGCGGCGAACAGCACGCGGCGCGGCCCGAAGCGATCGACCAGGCCGCCGGAGGGGAGCAGGAAGAATGCGTATGGCCAGAGGAAGGCCGAGAGCAACACGCCCATCTCGGCGATCGACACGCCAAGGTCGTGGCGGATCAGCGGATTGGCCACCGACAACGTGCCGCGGTCAACGTAGTTGAGCATGCCGATGATGAACACCAGCAGCAAGGCGGCGCGTTGCGTCGCCTTCAAACCCGCAGCCTTGGGTGTTGCCCCCATGGTGCGTCCTCCCGGTTGACTGTGAGCGCGCTTTTGCGCCGCCTGTTGTCAGTAAAGTTGGTGCCGGCGGGGAAAGCTTGTCCAGCGGGTCAGCGGGCTTTTGCTGTCGTGCACGCATCACTTCCAGGCGATAGCGCTTGTGTAAGCAAGACACATGAAGGCGGTGTCATGATGACGTTGGCGTCACGCAAGTTCGTGCGTAGCGGGGGCCGTTCGTGCCGCTTGCGACCGTGCAAGTGTCTCACAAAGGTCAGGAAAGCCGAGATAAGCATTCACAAAGCGGCCGGTGCCGGAGCGCATCAACGCGCGCCACGGACCATGAAACCTTCTCTGTGAATCCTTGCCTCGCTTTGCCTTAACTTTGTGAGACACTGCGAACCAGGCACTTCGCACGGACGGTGGATATGTCCCGGGATCATCCGCACCGGCCATGACACACTTCAACCGGCCATGACACACTTCGACATGTCGCCTGGCGGCAGAGCGCTCGGTAACAAACCCCTCACGGCGACTCCCTTCAGCCCTTCACCCTCCCGCGAACTTTGCCAGCAATCGCACATGCGAGCGGATGCCGTGATGGAAGCAGCGTTGTTCGAACTTCTCGTTCGGGCTGTGCACCTGGTCGTCGTCGAGGCTGAACCCCATGAGCAACGTGTCGATGCCCAGCACCTTGCGCAGCGAAGTGACGACCGGCACCGACCCGCCACTACCCATCAGCAGCGGCTCGCGGCCGTACTCGTCGCGCAGCACCGCCTGTACCGCGTGCACCCAGGGCGAGTCGAGGTTCGCCTCGAACGCCGGCGCGCCGGACAGTGCCTTGAACTCCGCGTGGGCGTCCGGCGGCAGCCGTTCGGTGACGAACCGCTTGAATTGCTCCAGGACCTCATCCGGGTCCTGGTCGGGCACCAGGCGGAACGACACCTTTGCGCTGGCCTCCGCGGCGATCACGGTCTTGCTGCCCTCGCCGGTATAGCCGCCCCAGATGCCGTTGATGTCGGCGGTCGGCCGCGCCCACAGCCGCTCCAGCGCGGAGTAGCCGCGCTCCCCGATGGGCACGGACAGGCCGATGCCGCCGAGGAACGCCTTCTCGTCAAATCCCAACGCATCCCACTGCGCGCGCTGCGCGTTGGAGACCGGCCGCACCCGGTCATAGAACCCCGGCAATTGGATGCGGCCGTCGGCGTCTTTCAACTCGCCCAGGATGCGGGTCAGCGCGTTGATCGGGTTCAGCGCGGAACCGCCGAACAGGCCGGAGTGCAGGTCGCGGTTCGCCGCCTTCAGCGTGACCTCGGTATAGATCATGCCGCGCAGTCGCGTGGTGACGGCGGGCGTGTCGACGTCCCACATGCCGGTGTCGCTGATCAGTGCGAGGTCGGAGGCCAGGTCGTCCTTGTGCGCCGCGACGAAGGGTTCCAGGTTGACGCTGCCGACTTCCTCCTCGCCCTCGATCAACGCGGTGATGCGCGCGGGGATGCCGCCGCCCGCGGTATGCCACGCGCGCAACGCTTCGAGGAACATCACCGACTGGCCCTTGTCGTCCACCGCGCCGCGCGCGACGAACCGCTTGCCGTGCGGGCCGTCCACGAGTTGCGGCTCGAACGGCGGGCTGTGCCACAGGTCCAGCGGATCGACCGGCTGCACGTCGTAATGCGCGTAGAACAAGACGTGCGGGCCTTTGTAGTCGGCCGGCCCGTCGTAATGGCCGACCACCACCGGATGGCCCGCGGTCGGCCTCACGTCGGCGCGGAAACCGAGCGCGGTGAGTTGCTCCCGCCACCACTCCGCCGCCCGCCGGCAATCCTGCTGATGCGCCGGCTGCGCGCTGATCGAGGGGATGCGCAGCAGATCGAACAGGGTGTCGCGGGATTGGTCGAACACCGTGTCGGCGTGGCGAAGCACGGTTTCGAGGGTCTTGGTCGCGGGTGCGGGCATGGCTGCTCTCCGAGTGAATCGGCGGCACATTGCCACGGGGATGCGGCGGGGCAAATCGCGAGCCGCCTCGGCCTTGCAAGCCTTCATGTCATTGCAAATTCCCACCGGCCAGCGGTGGCCGACCCGCCATGAATGAAACTGCGTGGCCGTCGCGCGACGAAAACTCCCCCTCCCCTTGTGGGAGGGGGTTGGGGGGAGGAGGCCGTGCGGCACGAGACCCCTCCCCCAACCCCCTCCCACAAGGGGAGGGCGAGTTTCCGTCGCGCGACCGTCTCGCCCGGCCTACTCCCCCGCCAGCCGCGCAGGCATCAGCGGGGCAGCCTGGCGCATCAGGCCGGCCACATCGGACACCGTATCGATCGCCAGAACCGCATCGGCCAACCGTGCCGCGCGTTCGGCGCCGAGCACCGCGTCGGTCAGGCCGGCGAACTTCGCGCGCAGCTCCGCCTCGCTGAGGAAGTTCGAGGGCTCGCCCTTCGGCACCACCACCTTCTGGGTGAACCGCCGGCCCGCTGCCTCGATGGTGAGTTTTCCCGACATGTTGGCCGGGAACTCGGCCTCGATCTCGGGATCGAATTCGCAGGTCACCTTCGGTAGCAGCCCGCGCAGCAGGGGATCGCGCAGGTGGTTGTAGCTGTCCCAGCCCATCGCCCCGGTCGCCAGCGCGGCCGAGATGACGAACGGTCCGCTGAACTGGCCGTCCACCACGTTCTCCGGGTTGGCCTTCTTGTCCGCCGGCTGGCCGATCAGCATCATGCCCGCGCGCGGCAGGCCGAGCGTCACGCGGTCGATGTCGGCCGGCTTCAGGTCGTTCGCCGCGCGCAACGCCAGCGCCGCGTCGATGCCGGCATGGCCGTAGCGGCAGGACGGATAGGGCTTCACCGCCGTCGCCATCAGTTCGAACACCGAGCCGAGGTCCTGCACCGCGCGGTCCGGGTTGGGGTTGGGGGCGTAGGCGCGCAGGAAGCCGTGGCGGCCTTCCAGGGCCTCGGCGGCGCCCTTGAAGCCCTCGCGCACCAGGGTTGCCGCCATCAGGCCGTTGGTCGCTGCCCAGCCGACCTGGAAGCGCTTGGTCCAGGCGCCGTTGACCAGGAATTGCAGGCTGCCCGCGCATTGGCTCAGCACGGTGCCGAGCGCGCCGGCCACGCCCTCGGGGTCCAGTCCGAACACTCGGGCCGCGGCGGCCGCCGCGCCGAATGCACCGCAGGTCGCGGTGGGGTGGAAGCCGCGGTCGTAGTGTTCTCCCGCGGGCAGGGCGAGCGCGATGCGGCAGGTCATTTCGTAGCCGGCGACGATCGCCGCCAGCACGTCGGCGCCGGACGCGCCGACCATCTCGCCGGCGGCCAGCGCGGCGGGAATGACGGGCGCGCCGGGATGCAGCGAGCCGGCGGCGTGCGTGTCGTCGAAGTCCAGAGAATGCGCCAGCGCGCCGTTCAGGAATGCGGCACCGGCGGGAGTATAGCGCGCGGCATCGCCGAACACGCCGGAGTTGCCGGCGGCCATGCCCATGGCGCGCGCCGCGGCGACGAAGGATGGCGTGCTCTCGGCGTCATGCCGGGCGCGGACGATGTTGCCGACCAGGTCGAGTACCAGGAAGCGCGCGCGGTTCACCACCTCGGGCGGCAGGCGATCGAGGCTGATGCCGGCGGTGAATTCGGCGAGTTGTGCGGTGATGCCCATGGCACACGGTCCTCCGTTTGCGCGGACTGTGGCGCAAAGCCGGCCGGCGGCCAAGGCTCCCGGACCGGGCTCGGGGACTTGGCCCGAGGAATCACGAAGAATGCGCCTGGCCGGAGCGGGAGAGACTGCGTCTGCCCGGCGTTGGGAGAACGCGGCTGGCCGGCGCTGGTCAGTTCCGGCGGCGGCGCACCATCCCGAGGCCGGCGACGCCCAGGGAGAGCAGCGCCAGGGACGCCGGCTCCGGAACGGCGGTGATCGTCTCGTCGTACCAAATGTCCAGGCCGGCGGTATCATTCTGCAACGTCTGGAGGGTTTCGCCCGCCAGGCCGGTCAGGTAGTCGTTGCCATCGATGAGGCTGCAGCACGGATCGTTG
>DATHNI010000416.1:0-45741 GCA_035486135.1 Acetobacteraceae bacterium | reverse complement strand
CCCCCTCACCGTCCCGCCTGGCGGTCCGGCTGGCCTTGCAGGTCGAGGACACCGCACAGGCGATCGCCCTGCATGTGGTGACCAAGGTGGTGCAGGCGACGGCGGGCGATCCCGAGTTCAGCGCGATCCTGCTGGCGGCGGTCGCGCTCAAGCTGGCGGCCGCACAGGAACGCTGTGGGCAAGAGGCCGCCGCGCCATGAGCACCATGGCCGAGCGGCTGCGCGAGCGTCAGGTCGTCTTCGCGGTCCCGCCGGCCGCCAAGACCGGCATCCTGGAAGTGTTCTTCGTTATCCCGGACGGCGCCTGGGATGTCATGCGCGGCGGCATCGGCCAGGAATTTGACCTGGTTAAAGTCGGCGTGCCGCTGCAGGTGGCGATGACCCGCTGCCGCGATCGCGCCACCGGCATTGCCATGTTGCGAGCGCGCGGCCTGACGATGGAGCCGAACCCGAAGGCCGGCCCGGATTGGATTCTCCTCGCGTTCGCCAAACTGGCATCCGCTGGCGTGCCGCTGCTGATGTTCCTGATCCCCGACGCCGCCCGAGACGGGCTGAGGTCCCAGGTGCACCAGTTCGATCTGCGCGACCGCGGCCTGCCGGTCATCGTGCAGATCACCGCGCGCCCGACTCACGCCGACTGCATGGCCGAGGTGCAAAGGGTCATGGCCGACGAGCAGGTGCGCGACATGAGGACGGCAGATGTGTCCTTCGCCGTCGATGCGCCGGTCACGCGGCAATGAGGGTCGTCAAAATCGCCGTCTCCCGCCGCCTGGCGCTGGCAGATGGCGCCGCGGTGTATATCAGCGCTGAGGCGGACCTGGGCCGCGCCGACGATCGCGCCGCATGCAGCCGCGAGCTGCAGGACGCGATCGACGGAGACGTGGCCGCCTGGGCGGAGCGGCTGGGCAGTGACGTAAGGCTCGCCACGCCGCCAAGAAGGTCCATGCAATGAGCCTCGCCCTCACGCAGCGCATCTCCGTGCCCGGCATCTACACGCTGAGCGACCCGGTCTACCTCGCCGACCCGGTTATCGAGCCGTCGCTGAACAACTCGACCATCAAGGAGCTGGTCGGCGAGGACGGTTCGCCGGCACATGCCTGGGCTTCGCATCCGCGCCTCGGCCTGGCGCCCGACGCCGGCGACGGCGACGGCGATTCCAGCGAGGCGCAGGACGTGGGTCACGTCGCGCACCAATTATTCCTGCACGGCGAGAGCCGCATCCGCGTGCTGAACGTCACCGCGTTTCGCAGCAACGAGGCCAAGCGACTGCGCGACACCGCGCTCGCCGAGGGGCTGATTCCGCTCAAGGCCGAACGCTATGACGCGGTGCGCCGGGTGGTCGAGGCACTGGAGAAATTCAGAGAGCGCACCGGCGCCTTCACGCAAGGCAAGCCTGAGCAAACCCTGATCTGGCAGGAAGGCCGGCAGTGGGGCCGCTCCAAGGTGGATTGGCTGTGCGACGAACCCAGCGCCTACCTCTGGGATTTGAAGACGACGACGGGCCGCGCGTCGTTGCGCTCGTTCAGCCGCTCCACCTTCGAGTTCGGCTACGATACGCAGGGGGTTTACTATCCGCGCGGCGCCGAGTGCGTGCGCGGCGAGCCGCCGGCCGGCATGAAGTTCTGCGTGGTGGAGACCCGCCGGCCATACGGCATCAAGGTTTTCGAATTGACGCCGCAGGCCATCGAGATCGCCGAGGCGCAGGTGCGCGCGGCCATCGCAACCTGGGCGCGGTGTCGCGAGACCGGCGAGTGGCCCGGCTACAGCGACGAAACCGAATGGCTGTACCCGCCATACTGGAAGCTGAAAGCCTGGGAGAGCGAGACCCGCACTGGCCGCGGCCTGATGGCGGTGCGCGAGGATCCCGCGCTGATCGCCAGCATGATGAAGGCCGGGAACCTCGGCGGATGAGTTCGGACTCTACTGACGCTGATGGGGCCACGATGAACGATGCGCTGATCTATGAGGTGTGGCTTGGTGCCTGCTGCATCTGCCACGATGAATCAGCGGCCGTGCGCAATGTCATGATGCTGGAGCGCCGCGCGCCGATCGCCGGCCATGGCTGGGGTTGCGTGGGCTGTCGTCTGCCGATGGACGGCGCCTATGCCGTGCTGTGCGACCAGTGCCTGCCCGGCTTCCAGGCCGGGACCAAGCGCCTGGCCATGGCGTGCAACGGCTGGCCCGGCACGGAGGGGCGCGTGCCGATCGAGCAGCTCTCGACGGAGGTGTTCAAGCACGACGACACCAAACATGCCCCCGGCGACGGATCGCCCCCCTATGCCTGACGGCTACACCCCGCCGCCGCTAATCTACGCCCCCGCGGTGCGCGGCGCGTCCCACGCGCTGATCATGCTGACCGGCACCTATGGCACCGGCAAAACCTATTCCGCACTGCGCCTCGCCACCGGGCTCGCCGAGGGCGGCGAGATCGGGGTGGCCGACACGGAGAACGGGCGGGCGCTGTTTTACGCCGGTAAATTCAAATTCAAACACCTGCCGCTGCGCGAGCCGTTCCGCCCCCAACTGTTCGAAGCCGCGGCGGTGGTGGCGCAAAAGGCCGGGGTGCGTGTGTGGATCTGCGACAATTTTTCCTGGGAGCATGTTGGACCGGGCGGTGTGCTGGACTGGCAGGGTGAGGAAATCCTGCGTCTGTCGCGTGGCGATGCGTCTAAATTCGAGGCGGTCAAGGCGGCGTCATGGATCGCGCCGAAGGGTGCGCACATGCACATGCTGCAACGGCTGTGGCAGCTCAACATGCACGTGATCCTGGTGTGCCAGGCGAAGAAGAAGCTGCTGATCACCAAGGACCCTAAGACCGGCAAGACCAAATGGTCGGATGGCGGTTGGGCGCCCATTTGCGGCGAGGACATCCCCTACGCGATGACGACGGCGCTGCTGTTGCAGCCGACCATGGCGCCTGGGGTGCCGGTGATCCTCAAGCCACAGGAGGATTTGGACCCGCTGATCCCGGAAGGCCAGCCACTCTCTGAGGCGACCGGCGCGGCGATCGCTGCCTGGGCGCGCGGCGAGAACCCGGCGCCGCCGAAACCCGTGGAGCCCAGCAGCCTGGTGCTGCGCGGTGAGGCCAAGAACATCGCGGTGGCGATGGAGCTGGTGCAGCAGTTCGCCGCGGTGCGCGAGCGCAAAGAGCATTTCGCGCTGGTCGACAACGCCGACGTGCGCAAGCGGATCGATTGGTTCAAGGCGAACCGGCCGCAGCTCTACAGCCAGGTCACCGACGCGCTGGCCGACAGTTGGGGGCGGACCGAGCCGCCGGCGACCGCCGGCACCAGCGCGCCGCCCGAGGATGATCCCGGGCCGCCGCCCGAGGACGGCTGGCTGCCACCGGAGGATGCGGGGCCTGCGGGTCCGGCGAGCGATTTCCCCGGTGACCCCGGCTACCGGCCGCCGGTCAAGCAGGGAGAGTTGGTATGACCAAGTTCGCGACTATGACGGTACGCGTGCCGGTCGATGATGCGCTGGCGGTGATCCGGGTGCGCGATCACCTGCAGGCGGCACTCGAACAGCGCGGCACGGAGAGCCTGCCGGTGCCGGTCAACGGCGGCGGAGAGCCGGAGCTGCCGGACACGCCGCCGGCGGCGGGGCGCATTCACTGGCCCGCCACCTCAGTGACGTTGGCGGCCGAACGGCCTGCGCCAGCAGCACGCAAACCGACCGCAAACGGGCGCCGCCCGCCGACTTGATCCACATGAAACAAGGTTGCCCCCTCTATGGGGACAACCGCACGTTGGGGGTAAGCCTGTGGACAAAACACCGACCATTGCCAGCATCACCGTGGTGCCGACTGAGGAATTCTTCGACGCCAATGGTGTGACCGTGCGCGCCTGGCGTGGCAACACCGACGCGGGTGCCGACGTCGTCGCGCTGGTCGCGGGCGTGAGCTGCGAGGCGCACATCCCGGGCTGCTCGCCGATCCCGCCGCCCGTGGTGCTGCCGGAGGAGTCGCACGACGCCATGGCGGCGCTGTGGCGCGCGTTGCCCGGGCTTATCGAGGTGGAGCTGCGCCTGTTGTCCGAGTTGGCCATCGGGCTGGGAAGGGCCACGGCAGCCGAGCGCCGCATCGGCTTCGAGTACCTGATGTGCGCGGCGAACGCCGTGGGCCGCCTGGATAGCGTCACATGAGCCGCCTGGGCGCTGGCTTCGATGCGGCGCTGGCGCAACTGCGCGAAGCGGCCGCAGTCGGGCCCGAGGCACGAGCGGAGGCGGACGCTCACGACCTCTGGGTTGGCGCAGTGCGCATGCTCGCGGTCCAGAACGCCCCGGCGCTGGTCCGGCTGATCAAGGATCTCGACCGCCGCACACGGGAGGAGGAGCCGATCGTCACTCTGGTCGCCTGCGCGATGATCAGCGCCAACGTGATTCGTGCCTCCCCTCCCCTGCCCGCGGCTGGGCTCACGGCGGCGATCGCCGAGTATGCCGACATGGCGTTGGATCTGATCGCCGGACTGCGGTCCGAGCGATGACCCTTGCCGCGCGCGGCGTGCATATGAAAATTGCCGGCGTGCTGGTGCCGCTGCCGACCCCGCGTCTGGCCAGCCAGCGCTGCCGGCGCTGCCATCACTGCAAGGGGGTGTTCGTGGTTGGACTTTGGACCGACCGGCTGGGCCAGCCGCGCGACGCGTCTTGGTGTTCGCCCCGTTGCGCCACGCTGGACGGCTGGCCGTGGCTGACGGCCGCTCCGGCCGTACCGCATGCCAGTTGAATTCGAGTGCCGCGGCTGCGGCTGGCACATCGTGTCTTTCGTGCAGGACCCGGCCGCGCCGGAGCTCTGTCTGACCTGCCGGTTCATCGAGAGCGTTCAGGACCCCGAGGAACGCACCCGGCTGCGCGACGCGCTGCTGAGCGTGCCGCCCGACCCGCCACCGGAACAACGCGGCGTTGCGTAGTCCGACCGGAATGATAATGTGGTCCGACCATACAGGGGAGACAGTCGGACCATGGCCGCCAGCAGCACCATAGAGGCAGACCAATCGGCGATCGGGGCAGACCAGCAGGCTCGCGAGGTAGACCAGCCGCGGGCCGAAGCCGACCGGGCGGACCCGCAAGGGCCAGAGGCAGACCTGGCAGCGCCAGAGGCAGACCCGCCATCGAGCCGGGCGGACCGGCGGCCGGGCAAGGCAGACCGGGCGGCGGCAGAGGTAGACCAGGATCGGGTCAAGCCGTGGACGATCAAGGGCATTGCGCCGGAGATCCGCAACGCGGCGATCGCCGCCGCCGAGCGGGACAATCAAACTCTGGGCGAGTGGTTCAGCCGCGCCATTCCGGCAATGGTGCAGCAGCAGCGCGCGCGAAACCGCCTGCCGGTCATGGTCGTACCGCCGGGCAGACCGGACCGACTGCCGGCGGACCTGGGCGAGATCGAGCGGGTCATCACGCTGATGGCGAGCCTGCATGGCGTGAGCAACAAGCCGGCCCCGGCCAACCTGGTCAGGCTGGCGCATGGTCTCTTGCGGGACCGGTTGAGCTGGATGAAGAAGGGTGGTCAGACCGACGCCCCGGCGGCGGTAGACTCCACGGCGGCACGGTCGGACCAAATTCCGGTGCAGGCAGACTCCACCGCCTCACAGTCGGACCAAGGTGAATGACCTCGCTCGTCGTCATGGTGCAGATTGAGACCGACGACCCGCGGTTCAGCCTGGAGTCGCTGGCCACGGCGGTCACCACCTCGGCCGCCACCACCGCCGCGCTGCGCCAGACGGTGCTCGACCACCTGCCGGACGACGTGACGCGGCTGATTGCGGTGCTGCCGCTCGAGCAGGCGCGCCGGCTGATGTGGCTCCATGAACGGATGGGCGATCTGACCGGCGACAGCACGTTCGTGCGGCCGCCGTCCGGTTATGTGCCGCCCGGAGGCCGATGAAGCCGGCGCGGGCGCGCTCTTACGAGACCCCGCTTTTCTGGCCACACATGCCCTGCGGCCTGCACTGGCCGGCCTGGACGGATGAGCGCGTAGGCTTCATCGACCGGGAATACACCGCCGGCACGCCGTGCGAGATCATCGACCGCTGCGTGCTGGAGATGGACGGGCCCGCCTTCACGCCTGACGACCTGGTGGCGTTCATCGCCGCGCGCGGCCTGATGCGGCCACCGGATTGGGATGCAGCGCTGGCCTGGGAGCAGTGGCACGAAAGCCTGGATGATTCCGGGTCGCATGACGGCGGCCAGGGGCCATTCGGTGTGGTTGGCTGGACGCCACGCGGGCGAGGGGAGCGATGAGCGAGGCAGGGATCACGGCGGTGGTGATTCGCGGACGGTTCAGCCTGGCGGAGTATGGCGAGCTGATCGCGTTGCTCCGCTCCATCGACGCGCGCTACCCCGGCCGGACGTTTGAGATCGTCGCGGTAGACCCGCACGAGCACAGCCTGACCCATGCCGAGCGTTTGTTGCGCGAAGCCGTGCCGCCGCAGGAGGACCACCGCACGGAGTTCACCACCCATCCGGGGCGGTGAGGTCCGACCGAGCGCGGCCTTCCGTCCGACCAAATCGCCGCGCAGTCAGACCGTGCGGAAACGGCCAGCGTCCACGAGTCGCGGCTGACGACTCGGCACGCCAACGCGGCGTTGTGAATAACTCTTGCAACCATGGGGGGAGTCGGGTCAGGCTGGTGACACCGGGCGGGACTCGCCCGCCCGGGTATAGGAGTTCACCACCACACCAAATCGAGAGCGGCCGGAGCCGCATCCCTGGATGATCCCGCTGTTGGCACAGCGGTCTCAGGCCTCTCGCTAGGCCCAGATCATCCAACATGGCGTTGCAGTTTGCAAGCTCGTTCTTGCATGGGGGATGTGCGTCTCGCGGCCAGCCTCGACAGGGGGGCAAGCCCATGTCGTATGCCGCGCGTTATCAGGCACATCCGAGACCCTGGCACCGCAATTCCGTGTTCGGCGATGGCCGTCAGGTGCCGCTCGACCGCGAACGCCGCGCCCGGTTTCGCTACCTCGTGCACGCCCACGCCCGGGCCGGTCGGCTGACCCCCAAGGGCGAATGGGTGATCCTGGAACTGGAGCAGCATCTGTCCCGCACCGGCCGTTGCGATCCGAGCCATGCGCGGCTGGCCGCCAATGCCCATGTGGAAATTTCCACCGTGCAGCGGAGTTTGAACACCGCGCGCGAGCTGGGGCTGGTGATGTGGCAGCGGCGGCTGGTGCGCGTCGGCTGGCGGGTGGCACAGACCTCCAACGCCTATGTCCTAGACCCTGGCGGGGCGGCGCCGATGCTGCGGGCCTATCCACTGGCCGCCCAGCCGCGCCACTCCGTAAGCCCTCTAAACCTTGAATCTGGTTTCTCGGGCAGCCTGCATTTCGCTGCAAATTCGGGCGTTTCTGCCGATGCGGCGGGGCTTCTTGCGGGGCAGGGGGAGCGCATTCGGGCGAAGATCGCCGCCGAGCGCGCCGAGCGTGCCGCGCGGCTGGCAGCGTGGCAGGGGAATCGGGTCGGCGACTCGGTCCGCTGAATCTCCGTTCTCGCTGCGTTCCCGTCCGCCCGCCCACAATCCCGTTGTTATCCTCGCCGACGGGTTGCACAGCCGCGAGTCTGGCGGCAACATGACGTTGGGAGACAGCCAAGTATGTCCGACCCCGACGTGACCGTCCTCACCGCGACCACCCCGGACCAGGTGATCGCGAGCGGCTTCAAGATCCTGACCGATCTGCGGGCCAAGCGGACCGGCCCGATTGCGCCGGGGCTGATCGCCCTCGCCGCCGCGCCGGACGCGCTCGCCGCTGCCGCCGCCGAGTACGCCCAGGACCTCCTGCGCGCGGGCGACGCGGTGCGGCCCACCATCGGGCTGTTCACCGCGCATGGTGAGGCGATGCTGAGGCTGAACGAGATGCCGGCGCAGCCGCTGAAAGTGGCGATCGCCGCCATGCTGCGGGTGCTGATCGCCGCCACCCCGATCATCGCCTATTGGATCGCCTTCGAGGCTTGGAGCGCCCGCAACGGGCCCGAGAGTGATCCGGCCCTCGCGGGGCTGGCGCCGATTGACCGGCCCGACCGCACCGAGGCGGTGATGATCGTCAGCGCCGCGCCGGGCGCTTACCGCGCCAGCGCGTGGCCTATCGACCGCGCCGGTGCCGTGACGCTGCGCCCACCGATGCCCGAGATGATTTGGGTGGCGGACAATCCGATCCTGGACAACCTGTTTGCGCCGATCCCTGGCAGCAAGCTGGCCGCCCGCTTCCCGGAGGCCGCGGCATGACGCTGCGGCGGCCCTTCCTGGAAGTCGCCGCGCCGGCGCGGTCGCGCACGCGGCGGCCGGTGCTGCTGAACCTGGATGACATCGAGCGCGCCCTGCTGCTGCACCGGCTGGCTGATGTGGCCGGCACCGCCGAGGCGATCCTGCACCGGCCGCCGCCGCCGGGTGAGCACGTGGCGCGCTGGCAGCGGGCGCAGGTGATCGCCCGCGTCGTCAGCCTGGTGGCGGTGCTGCGGCACGGCCGGCCGCTGCTGGTGCTCTCGGACATTGACCGGGCGGTGCTGATCGAGGGGATCGAGGGCAACCGCTGGGCGCTCGCCCTGCCGGCGGCCGACATCCCGCTGCTGCGCGCGGCGGCGCAGCGGGCGGACGCCCTGCGGCTGAAACTGAGCCGGGCGATCGACCGGCCGATCGGGCGCATGGCGCTGCCGGCGCGGGCGACCGTATGAGCACGCTGGCCCGCAAGCGCGCGCTGCGCCGGAGCATCCGCCGGGGCGAGCGTTGGGCCGCGCGGGTCGGCATTGCCGCGGTCGTCGCCGCCGGGCTGGCGACATTGGCCTGGCTGCTGGCGCAGGCCCTGGCATGACCCACTCGCTGTCGCTCGACCTGCGCGTGATGGCCCTGGAGCGGCAGCTCCGCGCGACGCGCCAGCTCGCCCGATTCGCGATCGTCCTGACCGCCTGCAGTTACATCCTGCTGGTGGCGTACATGGTGCTGTGACAGTGAGCGACGCGATCGACTATCGGGCCTTGCTCAAAAAATACATGGATCACGTCGGCAATGAGGAAGGCGTGAGGTACGTCAGCCTTTGCCACACCGAACTGCCGCTCGATGACCGGCAGGTGACGATCTTCACACCAGAAGAAATTGCTGAGCTGGAGGCCATTGAGGACGAGATTATGGCCGCCTCGAGCGACGATGACCGATGATTGGCAGGCCCGACAGGTGCAGCGTCTCGCCCGGCTCTCGGTCAGCCGTGGCGTGCTGCCGCTGGACGGTGCCGACGGCGCGCCGGCCGACCGGTTCACCGACCCGGCCAAGTTCGCGGCGTGGCTGAGCGGATGGGAGCGCGTGTTGGCCGATGATCTGGACTATCCGGTGCGGGTGGACCGCGCCGGCCGCTGGCAGCCGATCGCGCTCGGCGCGCTCGGTTGGGTGACCGATGCGGAGCTGGCGACGTTCCCTTGGGCGGCGGAGCTGCTGGCGGCGCATCCAGCCTGGTCACATGACGATGCGGCCGGCCGTTGGGTGCAGGCGCCGCCACGAGGAGCACCGGACATGCTGATCCCGCAGCATTACCAGGTGATTGACGGGCGCGACACGCCGCCCGGACGGCTGGCGGCTGAGATCGCGGCGGATGAGGATCAGCTTGCGTTGGTCGCCGGGTTCCTCTGCGGCCGCGCCGACGGGCTTCTCGGCGGCAGTGACTATCAGCGGCGTGGCCACGCTCAGGCGGCGATGCTGACCTGGGACCTGCTTGCCGCCTGGCAGGCCGAGGCGGTGGCCGAGGGGGTGCCGGCGGCGGCGCTGGCGGTGGCGATGACGCGCGTGACCTCCGACGTGCGGCCGGTATTCCTGTTACCGCCGTGGCCGCGATGATCTGCTACGCCGACCTGGTGTTCACACCGCATGCGACATTGGGCGCCACGCCGGAAAACGTGGCCATGATGGCGCGGCTGCGCGCGGCCTTGCCGGACCTAGCGCCGGCGATCGGTGACCTGTTGCCGCACAAAGCCGAGCGTGCCGAGGCGCACCTCCCCAACGGCCACGTCGTCTCGGTGCTGCGCGGCATGCTCGGGCTGCATATCGAATGCGATTTCGAGACCTATTGCGCGACGGACCCCGATCGCGGCGGCCCGGTCATCCACGCCACGGTGGCGGAGGTGGACGGCGAGCTGGCGCGCATCGCCGCGCTGCCGCCCAGGGAGGTGACCGATGCCGGATGAGAGCCTAGCCGCGCAGGAGGCGGCCTTTGCGCGCCTCCTCGAACCTGGTGCGCCGGCGCGCGATCTCGACATTGACGCCTTCGCCGATGGCGTGATCGCACACCGGCTCGGGCATGAATTTCACACCAACCCTTACGGTTCGAACACGCCGTCAGTGCCGCGGCTGTCCTGGCATCTCGGCTGGAACCAGCGGGCGCTGCGGGAGCGATGAGCATGGCCAAGATCCCGCCGCCCCCGACGCCGCCAGCGAAACCACCCCCCACAAGCACGGCGGGCGTCCTGCCCACGGATGCGCCGGCGGTGAGCGTTCGCGTGTTGACCTGGCAGGCGGAGGCGCAGATCGCGCCGCTGGTGTTCCGTGGCTCGCGGGAGGCCTGCGCCGCCTGGTGCAGGACGATGCAGGGCCGGCAGGTGTGCGTGCAGGGACCGCAGGGGCTGGAGGCGGTCGGGGTGATCACCGCCACCACGGTGCGGCCGCTGGCATGATCAAGGCAACCGGCCGAACCGAGAGCGGACGGAAGGTGCTGATCCTTGGTCTGTCATTCGCCAATCTCAAGCGGCTGCAGGCCGGCGACGAGATCGCCTTCGATGCGACGCCGTACGGCTATGACGGCGAGATCGTCATCATGGCCAAGCGCGACGAGCAGACCCTGGCCGCGATGGTCCGCCGCAACAACCCGGACGTGGTCGAACACAAGGAGCCGGGCGCGCCATGACCGAGGACGCGCTTCGCACGCTGTTGGGGCCGGTCAGCAAACGTGAGATGTCGGCGTTCAACCGGGCGCTCAAGGAGCTGACGTGGAGCGTGGAGTTCTCCAGCAGCCGGCGCTACGACCATCTCCGCGACGTGGTCTTGAGCCGAGTGCAGGCGCGCGCGCTGTTGCGGGCGATCGAGGCGCTGGGATGCGCCGAACGATGCTGGATTTCATCAGGCAGCGCATGCTCGAACAGGAGATCGTCATGAAAGCGCCACGGCCGCTGTTGCGCGTCTGCCTGACCGACGACGGCGCGATCCTGGTCTCGCTGGGGGCCGACATGGCATGAGCGATGTCCACGATCTGACCATTGCGTTCGATGTCGACGGCGCGGCCCAGATGGTGCAGGCCGAGCGACAGCATAGCGGGATCGCGGCGGTGATCCGGGACGTGACGGACTTCCTGGAGCAATTCGGCACGCCGGATGCCGGGCCGCAGCAAATCACCATCACCCTGCGCTCGCGGCGCGCGCCATGACCGAGGTCCGACCAGACGGGTGGATCAGTCCGACCGAACGGCGCGATGGTCTGACTGTGCAGACGGTCGGGTCCGACTGGGGTATTTTCGCCCGCGACGGCCGGCTGCTGTGCGATGCCTGCCCGTGCTGCGACAAACGGCTGCCCGACGCAGGCCGCGCCCGGCTGCTGTGCGACAACCTCTACCCGCTGCCCGAGGGCACGATCCAATGAGCGACAGCCTCTATGACAGCCTCTATGTCGCGCAGCCGCGTGATCTCCTGCGCCACGCCGTGGTCGGCACCATGCTGTTCCTGCGCCAGCCGCGTCACGACGGCGCCGAATGGGCGCTGGTCACCGGCCGCGATGGCGCGCGGCTGATCGTCTCGCTGCTGCTGCGGGCCGAGTACGAGGTGGGCCAGCCGCCGCTGGCCACGATCCTGCCCTACTATCGGATCTTCCCGGCGGAGATCGCCACGGTGAATGCGCGCAACGCCGCCGGCACCTGGGACCCGGTGATCGACTCGCTCTACCAGATCCTCAGCGGCGGGATCCCGACGCGGCCGTTCCCCGCCGAACCGCGCAAGGGACGCAGCCGATGAGCACCGGTGCCTTCATCGCCAAGCGACTGACCGAGGCCAAGGGCGATAAGGAGGTACTGGCAGCGGTGGCCGACATCCTCGGGTCATTTCTCGACGGTCTCGATCGCATCGCGGCGGCGCACGAACGCACCGCTGCCGCGCTGGAGATTCTGGCATCACCGCCGAAGGCGCCACCGTGACCCTGGCGCCGGTGCCTATCTGCCTGTGCTGCAAGCACCATGTGAGGGTGGCCGAGCCGCCGCCGGCGACGCCCTCCGCGCACCGCTGTGACGCCATCTACGACGTGGTGACCGGGGAGGGGTTGCAGATGGACTGCCGCTCCGCGCGCAGCTCGCCGGTGCTGTGTGGCCGCGAAGGCAAGCTTTTCGAAGCGGCTGAACTCGAGAAGGAACGTCGATGACGCCCGCGCAATTCCTGCCGATCATCGCCCATGCCGCGCCGCTGCTGGCCCGCTACGACACGCCGGCGGCGCGGTGTCTGCTGTTGGCGATCGCCGGCCAGGAATCCGAATGGTCGCGCCGCCTGCAGGTGCCGGTTCCGTATGCGCGCGGGTTTTGGCAGTGCGAGAAAAACGGCGCCGTTCTGGCGGTGACGACAGGCGAGGCCACCCGGCCGCTGATGGTGCAAATCTGCCAGGCGCTGTGCATCCCCACGGGACTGGATCAGGTGTTCGAAGCCGTGGCCTGGTGCGATGACCTCGCCTATTGCGTGGCGCGGCTGGCGCTGCTGCCGGACCCCGCGCCGCTGCCGGCGATCGGCGACGCGGCGGGCGCGTGGGACTACTACCTGCGGGTCTGGGCGCCGGGCACGCCGCGGCCGGAGAGCTGGCCCGACCGCTACGGCGCGGCGGCGGCGCTGATGACGACACCGGCAACCGCGGGGGTGGCATGAGCGGGACCGAAACCGCAGCAACCGAACCACGCGGGGAGCCGCCGCATCAGGGCAGCGGTGGCAGCAAGCCGCCGGAGCCCACGCCCGAGACCCTGGCCGTGGTGCTCGATGCCGCCGCGTTCAAACGTCTGGTGGCCGGCCAGGACACCACCCTGCCGACCGCCCGCGCCGGGGTCATGGTGCGGGTGTTTCTCGCCGATATTGGCTTCGACGCAATGCAGACCGCGCTCGATGCGGCCCGTTGGCCGGTGTTGCAGCGGCCGGCGCCGACCATCCCGCGGACATGAAAAAGGCCCGCCAGGGTTTCCCCCAGCGGGCCTAGTCGGTGCTTACAGTCTATGCCTGGGCCATGCTGGCGTGGCCGTCGCGTGGCTGTCAATCGCGGGGGGGGCGGTCAGACCGGATGAAGCAGCAGCAGCTCCCGCGATGTTGGAAGTACCCGCGCCGCTGGTGCCCGGGTGAGTGCCAGTACATTCTGCCGGCGCAGGCCTGCGCACATGATCGAGGCGAGTGTGCGGGTCAGACCGGCCGAGGCCTGCGGTCCGACCAGGCGCCGCGTTCGGTCAGACCGGATGCGGCCTGCGGTCCGACCGGATGGCGCGATGGTCAGACCAGCGGAGCCATGCGGTCCGACCAGGGGCCGGCAGCGGTCGGACCCGATAGGGCGTGTGGTCAGACCGGGTGCAGCGTCACCACCAGCGGCGAGACCGGCACGTCCAGGGCGATCGTCGTGCCGCTCGCGGTGAGTAGCGGATCGGTGCCGGACATCGGGTCATAGACCGAGATCAGCATGGGCGTGGCGAGGCTGAGCGGCACCGCGACGGTCGGGTTGGCTCCGGTGGTCAGCGGCGCCTCGGCCCACAGCAGCAGCCGGAAGCTGCCATCGGCGCATTGCAGCAGGATCGAGGCGCAGCCCGGCGCGGCATAGGCCAGCGCGCCCGGCGCGAACGTCGCTGCGGTGGCCTCGGGATCGGCCAGCAGGGCCAGCAGGGTGGCGAGTGCGGTGCCGGCTGGCCGTAGCACCCCTGACGGATCCGCCAGCCCCCAGGCGCCGCTCATGTCGTCCAGCAGGGCATAGATCGCGCAGATCGGCGCGCCGGCCGCGAAGGCGTCGCACAGGCCGGCCAACAGGAAACGCGCCTGCACATCGAGCCCGATGGTGGACAGGTAGCCGAACTCGGTGGTCGCCACCGGCCGGCCGGCCGCGGCCAGCCGGGCATCGGCGTTCAGCGCGGCGACGGTCGCCGCCGGCGGCAGGGCACCCGGATAGGTATGGGCGTTGGCATAGGTGCAGACCGCCGCCAGGTTGCCCACCGCGGCGTAATCGCCCTGCCAGTCATTCGCCGCGGTCCAGCCCTGGCCGAAGCTGAAATTGATCACCGGCAGATTGTGCAGCAGGCCCTGGGCAAACAAGATCGGCATGTAGGTCGCCGCGGCCGCCATCGCCGCGGCCGCGGTGAGCCCGCCGGTCAGCCCATTGCCCGCCGCCGTGTCCGGCTCGTCCGGCCCTTCCAGCGCCACCACCAGATCGCCCATCGCCAGCGCGTTGGCGATCGTCGGGGCGTAGCCGCCCGGCGCCGTCTCGCCGATATAGGCGATGAACCGCGCCGGCAGCGGCGTGCAGAGCTGGCTGAAGGTGCCCCACAGGGCCGGATCGGTGTTCGCGCCGGGGCAGTCGCGCAACAGCGGCGCCACCCCGCTGCGGCCCCAGATCAGGTTGATCAGACCGGCGACGGCGACCAGGTCGCCATATTGCGGCGTCGCGCCGGACACCCCGAAATCGAGATGGGTGTTGACCGCGACCATGGCGGAGAAGTCATGCGCCCGCCGCGCGGTGACTGTGGGGAGAACCGGCGCGACCGCTGTCACCTCCGCGGGCGGCGGCACCGGCGCGCCGAACGTCAGCGAGATCGCCGTTTCGTCGCCGGCCTGGTCATACACGGTGACGACGATCGTGTCGGCCACCACCGGCCAGGGCGGGGTGTAGGCCAGCGCGGCCAGGGCAGCGACCGCCTGCTGCCAGCTCGGCGCGCAGTCGAGCGCGGCGGTGCCGTTGCCGGTCACCGTGAGGCCGGACACCACCACGCTGAGCGTGCCATGGGTGCAGCTCGCGCGAAGGTTGAGCTGACCAGGATTGGCCGCGGCGAACGGGTCGGCCAGGGTGATGCCGAGCGGCAGCGCCGGCAGCGTCAGACCGGCCGGGCCGGTGAGGACAGGGCCGGTCATGCCGCGAGCGCCGCCAGCACCGCCGGCCATTCGTGTTTCTGGGCGATGCCGTCGCTATCCGGCACGGTCAGCATGATCTCGACCCCCTGATGCTGCCAGGCCGGGCCGTCCGGCACCTGGGTGACGATGTCGGCGCCGGTGGCGTTGATCGTCTTGGTCCACAGGACCGGCACCTGGCGCGCCTGGAAGAACGCCGTCAGGTCGGGCCCGGCGACGCAGGGCGGCTCGAAGCACGCCATCGCCAGCGGCGGGTGGCCGCTGTCGGTGAGCACCGCACCGGCCAGGATGTGCTCGTTGCCCTTGGAGTGTGACGCGAAATAGTACGGCGGCCAGCCGAGCCCGCTGAGCGCCGCGGTGATCGCGGCGAGCGCGTCCTGCATGTCGTCCCAGAAGCCGAGATGCACCCGGCCGAACGACGGATGCAGTTTCACCGGCACATCGAGCGCGAGGAAATCCACCAGCCACTCGCGGAAATCCTCGGTCGGCCCGAAGCTGAACACGTTCACATCGCCGAGCAGCGCGCGGTAGACCTGGCAGGTACCGCTGGGCGAGACGAACCACGGCAGCGCGCGGGCGGCATAGGCCGCATAGGCCGCGCTGACCGGCGCGGCCAACCTGCGCAGCAGCGCCAGGTCCGCCGCGGTGTCGGCGCCGGTCAATGGTGCCTGGCTCACAGCCGCCCCTGTAGCCGCGTGTAGTGGCCGGCGCGGACCTCGTAGCACTCCGGCCAGATGCCCCCGGTCCGCACGCACTGCCAGTCGGCGAGCAGCAGCAGCCCGACGACGGCCGCCACCAGCGTGAGGATCAGCACCGCCGCCACGCGCCGGTCGATCACAGGCCGGCCGGCAAGCCGGCGATGCCGAGCGCGGCGACGATCGCCGCGGGCATCCCGGCCGTCGCCTGCGCCGACTGCATCACGTCATGCACCTCGGCGATGCAGCCGGTCTCGATGGTCGTCACCGCGTAGTTGTACTGCGCGGACCCCGGCTGATAGAGGCTGGCAACGGCGGCCGCGGTGAACACCCCAACGGTGGATCCGGTGGGCGTTGCCGCGAGCACCTGTTTCATCGCAGCCGCGACCTGGAGCGTCGCCGTGGCGCACGCTGCCAGGTGCGGCGCCGGCGGCGTCGCGGCGTTTGCCACCGCGATCACCCCGTCCAGATCGGCGGTGCCGGCGTTGGCGACGGTGGTCAGGTTGGCCATCATCTGCTTCGACGCGGGCGAGGCGCCGACGACGCAGCCGGTGAGGGCGATCGCGGCGAGGCCGCCCAGCCAGGGCGCGCGGAGGCGCAGGCGGCGCAGCAGCGCGCGGAGACGATCGATCATGACGGATTCCTTGGTTGGCCCGCATTGGCGGGGTTCGGGGGGACCGCGGCGGCCGCGGTCAGCAGCGTGGTTTTCTTCGCCGATCCGTCCGACGAGCCGAGCCAGTATCCAACGACGGTGGTGGCATTCGCGCCGGCGATGCTGAGCAGCGCGGTCAGCAGGGTGTCGTTGCGGATGGCGTAGGCGATGGCGATGGCGGCCAGGAAGGTCAGTAGCACCAGCAGCGAGACCGCCAGGGCGGCGAACTCGCGCACACGGGCCGCGACCGGGGAGGCCGGGCCGGGCTCAGTCGTGGGCGACGCCGCCGATGCTGGCATGGTCGCCGCCGGCGAGGCTGTCCCCCGTGCCTGAGACGGTGTGGGCGCCGCCCGCGCCTGCGGCGAGGCTGTCTGTGCCACTGGTGGCGCCGGTGACCGTGTGGGCGCCGCCGGTGGCGCTGGCGGCCGCGGGCACGCTGGCGGCCCCGCCCAGGCTGGCGGCGGGCACATTGGAGGCGACGACGGGTGCCCCCGGGTCGGTGGTGCCCAGCGGCACCGGGGCGGTGTCGGTGGCGGCGGCCACCGCGGCCACCGTCGCCAGCAGATCATGCTCGGTGGCGAGGATCTCGGCTTCCGGCAGGCCGCGCGCGACGCCCTCGGCGATCACAATGTTCATCCCCTTGGCCAACATCGGGTCGCTCGCCTTGAGGGACGACCAGGCCGTCCCGGCCAGCAGCGCCTCGGCGAGAATCCAGTGCGCCGCGCGGTTCAGCGCGTGGCCGCCCTGATGCGCCCAGCTCGCGGCAGCGCCGCCGCCTTGTGTGGTAATGCCAGACATACGTAATCTCCTGTACGGGTGTGGACTTTGCAGGCGCGTTGGATCAGCGCGATGTTGCCGCCGGCGGGGGCGCCTCGAGTACGGTCGGCGGGGCCGGCGGCGCGAGATGCGCGGACAACGTGTTGAAGATCAGCATGAGCAAGGCGAGGCCGCCGGTCACCGCGCCGATCACGCCGAGCACCGTGCCCAGCGAGTCGCGCGAGTCAGCTTCAGCCTGGCGCGCCCCGACCCGGCTGGCCTCGCCGCGGTTCAACCGCCCCTCCAAATTGCGAATGTCGGAGGCCACCGCGTCGCGCAGCGAGATGATCTTGCCGTCGAGTGATTCGAGTTCCTTGGCGGTCGCGGCCTCCGATTTGGCGATCGCCGCGGCGTTCGACTGATTCTGCGCCAGACCGAGCTTCTCCTGCGCGGCGAAGGCTGCGATGACCGCCAAGCGCTGCGCCTCGAAACGCTCATCGGTGAGTCGCGTGACGCCGTTTAACCGCTCCTCGAATACCGATTGGAGCGCTTCGATGCGGCGCGCGGTGTCGGCGTGCGCATTCGCGGTGGCTGTCCGCGCGCCCTCTATCGCGTCAACCAGCCCGTCGCGTCGGGCGTCGGCCGTCGCAGCCGCGGCGACCAGGCGCTGATTGAACTCCTCGCGCACCTCATCCTTGGCCATGCTGATTGCGCGCGCCACGGCTTCCACGCGGTCCAAGGTGGGGGGAGCGGAGCGTCGGCGCTCGGGGAGATCGCCGTTGCCGTTCATGACCTACTGCGGCCGCGTCACAGCGTTTCGCCCGCCAGCAACGCGGTCGATGACGGGGTGTAGAGGTTCGGCGCCGTGGCGACGGAGAACAGCAGCACCGCGCCGGTCTGCATCGCGATGCCCGGGAAGAAGTCAAACGGTGGCGCGTTGGCTGCGAGCGGCCAGGCCAGGTCAGGGTTCACCGTCGCCCCGGCAGTCGGGATTGCGTTGGCATCGAGCAGCAGCAGCCAGCCGGGGACCGTGGTGGCCACCCCATGCACGAAGCGCACGGTGCACGGCACGGTGGCGAGCAGCAGCGCCGCAGCCGGCGTGACGGAGGTCGCGAGGCTGGGCGCCATGCAGGTTGTCTCCGGTCCGAAATCCCAGGTGGGCGGCTCTGGCGGCGGCGCGAGGGCGAAGTCGGCAGCGACCGGCACCACCGCGGCAAACACGATGATCCGGCCTGACGTCATGGTCAGGGTGATTTGCAGCACGTACTCGCGGCCAGCGACGCCGGCGGTGAACCAGGGCGTCAGCACCAGGCCGGCGAGGGTGAGCGCGGTGCAGGTCAGCTCGCCGGTGCCGCTCGGGCTGATCTGGACGGCCGCGCTGCGGGGCGCGTCGCCCTGGTTGATCAGATCGCGCAGCACGCGGGCGCCCGGCAGCGGCAACCGCGCCAGCTCGATCGGATAGTCCAGGGTCTCACCCGGCTCGACGTTGGCGAAAGTCAGGCGCGGCGCCGGGTTGAATGCACCGAACCGGCGCGGCCGCAGGCTGCCGATCGAGCCGGGCGGCGGTGGTGGCGACGGGGGCGAGGGCGGCGGCGGCGGCGTCGGCGGCGTCGGCGGCGTCGGCGGCGAGGGCGGCACACTCGTTGCTCCGCTGAACAACAGGAGCAGGGACACGGGAGTGCTCCTATCGCGCTTGGTTGAGAATGAACCGATTGAAGTCAATCAGGCCTGACGTTCCGAACCCATTATAGCCGGTCTGGTTGTAGTGAATGCCGTCGGCCGTTAGGCCGGGGTTCCACAGACCGGAGCCGCCCCCACCATTGGCGAGGAAGTTGTATTCAGCAAAAGCGCACTGGTCGTAATAGCCGGCCATGCCTGGGAGACCTGCACGTATGGCTATGTTAACCGCCTCGCGAATGGCCTCTTGTGCCGTCGCCAGCGGGGTCTGATTGGTCGTGGTGGCCCAGTTATCCGTGCTTGTGGTCTCCGGTGGGATCGTGCTGGCAAACATCGCCAAGCTGGGGACCATGCCAGCGATGGTTGTGAGATCCGCCTTTAGCTGCGCAGCCGAACGTCCGCCGACGTGGATGTCGTTGATCCCAATCTCGCACAGCAAGTGCGAGCAGTATTTCAGAAGCAGCAGACGATTGACGTGGCCGCTTGGATTAAGCGACCAGAAATTCGCCTGATCCTCAACGCGCCCGACGTTGATGTAGCCATAGTAAGGGCCGACCGCGATCGCTTCGCCGCCAGTGTTGCCGTTGTTGAAGGACGCTGAGCAGTTCACTGCCAGCGCGGTGCGGCTGTCACCAATGATGCCGATGGATGGCTGGCGCGTTGGCCCGACGATCGCGAGGATGGGCATTTGGATAAGCCCGCCTTGCTCATCGTTCATCGTGCCGCCCATGGTTTGGTCGCCGCCCAAATAAACGGACGCGTCCCCATTGGCGGGGTCCATGCAGGTGTATGAACTGCCCCCGAGGTTATTGAGGGACACGTTAAAACCCCCGGCAGCCGTCGATGTGAGATACTGACGGGTGTAGAACTTGGCCCCCTTCGGGATAACCACGTTCAGCACGTCCGTAAATTGCGTCGTTCCTTGTGCCACCGTAAGGGTGGGAGAACCACCCCATTTTAGTTGGTAGAAGTTTCCGGCTGGATACTCGATGGATGCCGTCATGGTGACGGTTGCAGTTGTGTTTACATCCGTCTCAACGTTGATTGTGCTGGCGTCAATATACCAACCTTGTCCGAAGGCCACTTGAAGCTGGGTAATGTCGTCGCGGGCGTAGTGGTATTGGCGGTTGCCCCAATTCGAGGACGCCGCGCTGGCGTAAAAACCCTGCGCCAGCACGCAGCGCGTGGCCAGTTGCCCGATATATTGCGCGCCGGGCGTCCTGCGTCGGATCACATTAAACCGGCTGGGCATGCGATCAATCCTCAAGGATGGACGGCGTCAGCGTGAAGGTCTGACCGCTGATCGGCGTGGCGCCGGCACCCGAGATGATCGTCATGGTCCAATAAATCAGAGTGCCGCTCGGCAGCGCGAAATCGATCACCCCGCCGGCGTTCGGCACCGCGGCGGCATATGCGCCGTCGCCCACCTGGGTGAACGTCAAGGACACCGAACCGAGCCAGTGCGCGGCGCCTGTGGCGATCGCATAGGCCCCACCGTCACCATTGCTCAGCGTCGGGGCAGCGGTCCAGAACTCGACCAGCACCGCCACCGAACCCCAACCGCTGCTCGCGTTCGTGACCAGGCGCGCGCCGGTAATGCGTCCGGTGCCATTGGCAGCGGGGCTTGCGGTGAAAGAGGGAACGACAACGGAGCCCGCCGCGGTGTTCGAGGCGATGGCATTGTTCTGCGTGTACGCCGTGGTATTCGCCGGCCGCGTCAGGGTCGATGTGGGGTTGCCAGTCTTGCCGCCCACCTGCAGGCCACCGGCGGGCGTGAGCGCGGTGGGCAGCTTCGCCCCCACGGCCGTGACCGCGGTGGTAACAGCGCCAACCGAGGTGTTCACCGTGGTCAGTTCGGTCTCGACCGCGTTCACCGCCGTGGTGGTCGCGCCGATCGAGGTGTTCACCACGCCAAGCTCAGTGGTGACGGCACCGA
The DNA here is from genome assembly GCA_035486135.1 of Acetobacteraceae bacterium. Taxonomy (GTDB): domain Bacteria; phylum Pseudomonadota; class Alphaproteobacteria; order Acetobacterales; family Acetobacteraceae; genus JASHVB01. Next base: position 24,939 of record DATHNI010000416.1, on the reverse strand, counting down.
CCGAGGTATTGATGGTGGTCAGCTCGCTGTTGACCGTGCCGAGGGCGGTGTTCGTCGCGGTGATCGACGTGTTGACGACGACCAGTTCAGCCTCGGCCGCGTTCACCGCCGTGGTCACCGCGCCGACCGAGGTGTTCACCGTGGTCAGTTCGGTCTCAACGGCATTCACCGCGGTGGTCACAGCGCCGACCGAGGCGTTCACCGTGGTCAGTTCTGTCTCGACGGCGTTCACCGCCGTGGTGGTCGCGCCGACCGAGGTGTTGACGGTGGTCAGTTCCGAATTGGTGGTGGCGAGCGCCGTGTTGGTCGCAGCAATGGCCGTGGTGATCGCCGAGCCGACGTCGGTATTGCCGGTCGCTTCATCGACCAGGCCGACGAGCTGCACAAACGGGCCGGCGCCAGTGCCGGATAGATCCTTGGCCCTGACCGGCACGCCAGCCTCGCCCGTCCCGGTGAACGGGGGAGTCAAATTGTCAGCCATGGCGGGTGTCCTTTATGCGGCGGCGGGGCCAGATCAGGCGATGGTCAGCGGCAGTGTCGGAAAACTCGCGCTGCCGCCAGCGATGATCGCGCCGAGCGCTTGCGTGTAGTTGTACACGTAGCTCTCCAACGCACTGGCGAAATCGGTGAACGCGGCGGCGGTGAAGGCGTGCGGCGCGCCGGTCACGTCCTGCCAGAAGAAGGTCGAACCGCCGCCCGGCAGGCCCTTGCCGGCTGCGACGCCGGCCGAGATCCCGGTGATCTGATTCTGCGACACCTGATCGAGCGGATAAGTGCCATCGAGGGCGGGGGTGCCGGTGGATGCGACGGCCACGCCGGCGGTCAGGAACGCCGGCAGCCATTGGGCCATGATCACCTGGCCGAGCGCCGCGGCGGAGGCAATCTGCGTCGGCACATTGCCGGTCGCCAGCCACGCGAGATAGGTCGCATCGGTCACCGGAACGTAGGCCACCCGCTGGCTTGACCAGACCTGGGTGGTCGAGCCGCCGACCGCCCAATACCAGTTCATCGCGTTATACATCGACGCCTCCGGGGGTTAGTTGTAGACGCCGCCGGCGCTCGCGCTCCCGGCAGCATTCCCCGGGAAGTAGGAGGCGCCCCCGCCGTTGGTGTTGATCACGCCATTCAGAGTGACAACGTAAACCGGCCCGGTCGCGCCACTGCCGCCGAAGGTCATACCCGGCATATACATAACGCCGCACGCACCCGCATTGACGAACGAGGAGGAGAACGCCGGCGTGCCGATCAACGTGACGGCCGAACCAGCGCAGGTAGCGTAACCGCCATCATAGCATTGCACGTGAATGGGCGCGCCCCCTGAGATCGTATAGGGGTTGCCGGTCGACTGGATGAGCGAGGCGACTGTGGACAGGATGTGGGCGCCACTGCATGCGCCAAAGTTGATGTTGCTGAACTGAATGCCGCCGCCGAAAAAGGCGTACAGGCCGAGCCCTTCGCCATTGTAGTTTGTGGTCGTTCCGGACGCTTCTAATTTGAACCCGTTAACCGCGATCTGCGCGCCGTTCGTCGCCATAAAGCAGTTGTTATTCGTGGCGATGATGACGCAGTTGCTCGGCGTGGTCGGATTGCCGGCAAAGATGACGGAGGGCCCAGCGCCGCCCGGGACATTGTTGATCCCGCTGGTCGCGCCGATCGGGTTGCCAACGCAGGCCACGCCGGCGGTGTATGTGCCATTGGCGACGTTGACCGTGACGGTCTGGCCGTCCAGATCGTAGTTCTCAATGATCGTGTTCCACGCCTTCTGCAAGGTGAGGAACGGGGTGCCCGCGGTCAGGCCGTTGTTGGCGTCGCTGCCGGTGGTCGACACATAGAGATTGAGCGCGCCGGTCAGCTTGACGCGGAACAGCACCCGCAGCGCCTGCAACACCTGCGTGACGTTGGTCCCGGTGGTGTCCGGGGTGATGCCGCCGGCGGCGAGGAGCGACATCAGCTCCTCTTGCACCATGTTGAGCCACCAATATCGCACGCGCGTGGCGCCGGTCCCCCCTTGGAAAAAGCCAATATTGCCAGTGAGCGCCGGCGGCGTCGGCAACACTGCTGCCGCGGTCGGGTCATAGATGCGTTGCATGGCGCTCGCTCAGGACGTGAGGAAAATGACGGTGGTCTCGGCCGGCGCGTCCTGTTGGATGCGGCAGATCAGCTCGGGCGCGTCGATGGTCTCCAGCGGATCGTCCGCGGCCGACTCATCCGCCGAGAAATAGAAGGTGGTCGCGCCCGGCACGTTCACCTGCCAAACAAAGGCCCAGTACGGGTCATAGTCCGGCAGCTCGCACGGCATGTCGGCCGAGAACGGACGAAACTCGGTGATGGTGATGACGTAGCCGAGCGCCGCCGCCAGCGTGATGAAATAGGGGATGTTCAGCGCGCCGCGTGCCGCGAACTTCGCCCGCACCGCCGCCGCGCGCTGTTCCAGCGACGGGTTCAGCGGCGTGCACGGATCCGGCAGGCCGAGCGACTCCTCCCATTCCCGCAGGAGGTTTTGCGTGGTGTCAGGATTGGCATCGACCAGCACCTGCCGCGCGGCCGCGGTCGAGCGGGTATAGGTCGGCGCCAGCGCCAGCAGCACCTGCGGGATGGTCGCGGCAGCGTCGGTGCGCCAGACCCGGCCGCGCGGCAGCAGGCGCTGCATCGCCGCGGCGTAATCGGTGGTGCCGAACGCCCCGGGCTGCGCGGGTTGCGGCGGCGGCGGTGGCGGGGGTGGCGGCGGTGGCGGCGGCGGGGGCGGTGGCGGCGGCGGGGGCGAACTGGTCCCGCCGCTGAACAATACGAGCAGCGTCACCGGATCGCGCCCTAGGCCAGCGTGCCGAGCGTGAACAGCGATCCGACCGCCGAGGTGATCGGCCAGCTCGCCGGCACGGTGATGGCGAAGGTGGGAAGGCCGCCGATCGCGTTCAGTGCGGCGGAGAACTGGCTTTGCTCAAGCGAAGTGGTGCCGAGCGGGCTGTCCGCTTGCAGGAACATCTCGGTCAGCGCCGTGGCCACCTGGCCCTGTTGGGTGGTGGACAGGCTGCTCCAGACGTCGATGGTGACGTTGACCGTCTCCGGCACCGGCGCCAGCACATAGACGATCGGGGTGACCGGGCGCAGCGGGTAGATGTAGTTCGCCACCGTGAGCTGGTCGCCGGTGGCGGCGGTGTCGCGGGTCTCCAAGGTGGCAACGCCGTTGGACCCCTGCGGAAAGCCGCCGTGAATGGCCTCCGACGCGTCCAGCATGACATAGACGAACACGGTGCCGCCGACCGTGCCGACGCTCGCCCAGGCGCGGGTGACGCCCGGCACCTCCAGCGCCCAGGTGACGTAATCCGCCTGGTTGCCGCCATGCGGCGGCGCCGCGTACGACTCCAGCATCCGCGAGCGCAGCGGCGGATCGAGTTCAAGGTCGGTGCCGCCGGTGAGCGGCCCGCTGGCGCTGCCCACCGGACTGACCCCCGGCACCACCACGCTGAGCGTCAGCGGCGTGCCGCTATCGGTGTTGCCGGCCGAGCCGGCCAGCACCGCCTGCACCGTCACGGTGACCGAGCCGCCGCCGCCCACCGTGGCGTCCGCGAGCGTGATGTATTGCGTCAGATCAGGCCGGGTCAGCAGGGTGCCCGCGGGCAGATCGGAGGTCGCCACGCCACTCCAGGTCCCCGGTCCGCTGGCCTTCTGCGGCCCCTCGCGCAGCACTGGCGTCGGTGCCAGCGCGGCCCATGCCTCAAGGTATTCCGCGGTCGAGGTGAACGGGGTGGATTGAAGGCTGATCCAGTCGAGATAGCCGTAGTGTAGATAGGCCAGCCCGGCCTGCACCCAGGCCATCACCCGCAGCACCGAGCGGCGCAGGAAGCCGTCTGCATTTGGCAGATCGGAGGCGGTGATGTCCTGCATCGCGGACGCGCGCAACGCCGTCAGCGTGGGGCGCGGAAACGGCATCAGGGCTCTCCGTCACGTCGGCGGCGGCAGCAACAGGTTCCCCGCGCCCCAGGCATAGTCGTAGATCGTGTTGACCCCGTTCGCGGTGATCATCACGCGGGCGCCGATGCCGCCGTTGCTGAGGTAATACGGGCTGGCATCGACCGCCGACGCGACGCCATCGGTGATCATCCAACTGAGGCAGGTGATCAGTTCGTCACGCATCCAGTTCAAGGTGTCCTGGTTGCGAATGCGGACGAAGGCCTGCCACAGCTTGGAGCCGAAACGGTCGTTGGCGATCACCGGCAGGGTCGGGTCTTCGTACGCCGCATAGGTGTCGAACCACACCCCGCGCGGATCGTTGGTGTCCGGCACTATGTCGCCCGGATCGGCCTGCGCATCGGAAAAGATGCTGATCAGCACGGCGGTTTGCAGCTCATAGCCTTGTTGCAGATCGCCGCCGTTCATCACCAGGTCGCCGGTGCCGGTCACCGGGTCCCAGGCGATCGTTGCATCGCCCATGGGTTGCTCCCGTCACAGACCCGGGGTTGGCACGGACGTGCCGGCGGCGGTGGTGCCGGTGCCGTGGCGATGCTGGCCGAGGGTGACCTGGTCGGCGCCACCGAAGCCGCGGATGATCTCGCCGGTGACATGCAGATCTCCGGTGATCAGGGTCGGGTTGCCGGCGCCATTGACCGAGGGGCCAGACGCGGTGAGCCACATGAATGCCCCGCGGCTGTCGTAGAGCGCGCTGTCGCCGAGCGCGAGATTTGTCAGCCGGTAGGTCTGATGCCCCGACGCGATCCCGACCGCCTTGGACCGCTGGCCGTCGAGAAACGCGACATGAACGTTGGCGCCGATCGGCGGCACGGCGGTGTGGCCATAGTTGAACAGCAGCGGCACATTGTCGCGCAGCGACAGCGGATCGAGCTGCAACTGCACGGTCTGCACCGGGCCGCTGTCGATCGGCGGCAGGGTGCTTTGCGCGATCGCAAACGGCACGCCGAGTAGCCGCTTGATGTCGGCCAGCTCGCGCTCCAGCTCGGCGACACGCACTTCCAGCCAGGTCATGAGTTCGGCCCCGTGGTGGCCGGCCCTGGCAGCCAGGGCGCGCTCTGCTGTGCCGGATTGGTCGAGGCCGGCGCGGGGGATTGCGCGGACGGGTTCACGCCCGCCACCTCGGCGTTCCACAGGTTCAGCGGGTTCGGCTGTGGGGTGAACGCCGCCGGCGGCATCAGCACCAGGTCGGCATGCGTGCCGGAGAGGTCCTTGCGAAAGGTCACCGTGCCGATGATCCACTTCGCGCCGGTGATGTCGTTGTCCGGCGCCTCGATCGGTGCCAGCCAGTTCGGTGTCCACAGCTTCCCGGTGCCCGCGTCCCGGTCGCCGTCGCGCCAGGAATCGCAGGTGATTCGCGCGGCCTGGCTGCGGCCGAGCCGGCGGGCAAATTCCCAATTCGCCATCGCCAGCCCAACATCATAGGCCGGCACGAGTTGGCGCGAGACCTGGATCAGCACGCGGTGTTCCGGCATCGTCGGATCGGTCGCGATCGCGCGCTGATTGGCGAGCGGGGAAATCTCGGTCAGCGTGTTGATGCCCTGGTAGACCACCACGTAATCCGAGTAGCGGCCGTCCTCCGATTGCGTGGCGATCAGGCTCTCGATGTTGCCCGGCTGGGTGAAGCCCGAGGCCATCGCATTGGTGCCGATGCGATCGAGCACCAGCTTGCCGTTGTTGTCCTCATAGACCAGGTAACCGGCGTAGCGCGCGACGCTTTCGATGATCTGATACGGCGTCTCGCCGAGCGCCACCTGAAACGGCAGGATCGGGATGCCGAGATCCGCCACCGCCGACCGCACCGTGACGCCGTACGCCTTGCTCAGCCGGGTGGCCAGGTCGAGCGTGTTGGTGGCGTTCATCATGCCGCCCTTGAGCCCCGGATCGTTCACCAGGTCGGCGCTGCAATCCACCAGGTTGCGGGTCAGGCCGCGCCCGGTCAGCGTGACGCCATGATTGGTCGGGTTGGTCGAGATCGTCCGCCGGTCGAGCCAGCCGGTGATGACGGTGTCCTTGCCGATGAAAATGGTGCAGGGCTGACCGGAGCGGGTCGCCGCCAAATTATTCCGAATGAATTCCACCGAGGCCGTCACGCTGAAGCTGTTCGGCAGGGTCTCGCAGGAGAGGGTGATCGAGGCGGTTTTCCAACCCTGGAAGCGGTTGGCGCCGAGCTGGACGATGACCTCGTTCGGATCGGTCGAGGCGAGCGAGCTGCTGACTGCCGGGGTCGGCGGGACATAGCGCGGCGCGGTGATGTTGATGGTGCCGAAATCGAGCACGCCGTCGTCGTTGACGGTGCCCGGTGTCAGCGTGTCGGCACCGCTCACGCCGAGAGCACCTGGAACGACAGCGGGCAGAACGCCGGATGCGGCGCCACGGCCTCAGCGGCGATCTGATCCGAGCGCGAGGCGTCCTGGTAGAGCCGCTGGGCGATCGCCAGCGACGGCATGTTCTGCGGCAACCGGACGGTCACCACGGAGGGCAGCGCTGCGCCGCGCACCGTGAGGTCCTGGATCACCGCGCCGCGCAGGATCTTCAACGCGGCGTAGCTGGCGTCCTGTTCGGCATCGCCGGCGGTGGTGACCAGCGTGTCAAAGGCGTTCGTCATCACCAGTCGCAGCGCCGCGGCGTCGTTGTAGCTGACCGGCTGATACGCCGCCGAGGCATAGGCCAGGCTCACCCCGGCGGCGATCGCGCAGGCCGCCACCATCGCGTCGCGGATCGTCGCGGCCGCGGCGGGAATGCCGACCGTGCCCAACTGCGTGTCGGTGTAGGTAAAGGCGGCCAGCCCGACCAGCACGCGCACCTGGTCGGCCGGGTCAGTGATCCCGGCCCGCATCGCCTCCAGCATGGTGGAGAGCGGGGTCAGCAGATCGGTGGCGGCACTGTAGCTGGCTGCCGCGGCGATGACCGTGGCGGCCGCCGCAGCGGTCGCCTGGCGCTGGGTGACGAGCTGCGCCTGCAAGCTGGCCACCGTGGTGCCGACCGGCAGCAGGGTCACGGTCGAGCCGGCGGCGTAGCGGCCATAGGAGGTGTTCGCGTCCGGCGGCGGCAGGCCGGCCGCCATGCTGATGATGCCGGTCGGGTCAGCACCGCCCAGGGTCACCGCGGTGGTGAAGGCGGTCACCGTGGTGACCCCCTCAGCGATCACCGTGGGGCCAAGCGCGGCGGCCGGGCCGGCCACGCTGCCGAGGTCGCTGTTGGCGGCCAGCAGGGCACTGGCGCCGGCCAGCAGCACCGCCACCGCGGTAGCGATGATGGCCGACGGCGAGACTGTGCCGGAATGCTCGATGAACTCGAAGGCAAAGCTGATGACCCGCATGCGGTCGCGATGCACAGCGCTGGTGGCCGAGCCCACGTCCACGCTGACCGCGCCGATCGTGGGATGTACCAGGATGCCCGGCCCCTTGGCCTCCAGGGCGGTATCGAGCGCGAGCTGCATCGCCGGCGCGATGTCGCCGATCAAATAGCCGGTGAACGAATAGGTGCGCAGCGCGCGGCCCATGTCCTCGGGCCAGCCGCCGTCGCGGAACGGATATTGATGCACCGCCAGCCGGCGGCCTTTTTTCACCTGTTCGCCGATCACCTTGAACGGCACGCCGCGGAACGAGGCAACCTGGAGCAGCCCGAGAAAGCCGGCGATCGAGGTCGGCGGGGCAAAGCCGGTGATGCCGGTGAAGCCGCTCACGAGATATGCCCCATCGCGGTGGCGACGCGCGGCGGCGCGACTGAGGCGGCGCCGGTCGCCGAGGCAGCGGCGGTGGTGCCGGCGGGGGCACCATGCAGGTCGATCGTCACATGCACACGGCCGGTCTCCTGCGCCTCATTGGCCGTGAGATCCTGGGAGAAGCGCTCGCTGGTGGTGGTGGCCTCGATGCCGGCCGGCAGTGACGTCCACTGGCCATGCAGCGCCGCGCCGATCTGGGCGAAGCGCATCGGGTCGCGCAGATCGGTGGCGAGATCGCGATGGGTTTTCTCGGAGTATGTCCGCTGCGCCAGGTCCCAGCCGGCGCGCATCTGCGACTCCTTTTCGAAGTCGGTCAGCCCGAGGCGGCGCTGCTCATCGTCCCAGGTCGAGCCGATCATCTGCAAGCCGCCGGCGGCCGAGCTGGTGAGGCCCTTATTCGGTCCGCTGGTGATCAGCCGGCCGATATGCGGGTGATGCGAGAAATCGGTGATCGACTGCACGCCGGCCGGATCACCGTAGATCGCGCCCCAACGGCCGCCGCTCTCGGTGCGCGCGATGGTGTTGAGCAGCGCGCGCCCTTCCGGGGGGATCGGGGACTCGCCGGTGGTTGGCGGCGCGGCGGGCAAGGTGGGCGGCGGTTGGTCGGAGGCCTGCGGCGCGGCGGTCGGTGGTGCAGGTGGCGGCAGCGTGGTCGACGGCCACCCTCCTGGCGGCGGAGGCACGACAGGGCCGCCGAGATAGGCCGGCAGAGGCGGCCCATACGTCTCGGGGAGCGGGCCACCCCCCGGCTGCGCCGGACCTAGCACGTTGCCCGGGTGTCGTTGTGCGAAGCTGCCGCCTAGGATCGCATCTTCCTGCGCCTGGGTCTGAGTCGACGGGATATGCGCTAGTTCGTAGATCGACGCCGTTGCGGCGGCTGCCGGCAGCACGGGGGCCGCGACCGCTTCGAGGCCGAGCAGCCGCAGCAACCACATCGCCGGCTTGATCAGGGTCAGGCTGGTGATCGCCGGGCCCAGCACTTCCGTCAGCGAGGTGGCCAGCTCCTGGTTTTTCTCAATCCAGTGCGACACGCCGTCGAGCATTTGCTGCTGAAACGGCTCCCACTTGTCCTCGATGCGATTGAACACGCCCTCCAGCGTCTCGCCGAGTTCGTTCCATGAGCTTCGCAGCGCGCGAGCGTCCTCCGCCATCTTGTCGGTCCAGGCGCCCCCGGTGCGCTCCGCCCGCTTCATCGCGGCATCGAACCCCTCGCCGCCGTCCTTCAGAAAGGGGTCTAGATTCGGATCGATGTGCGCGGCGAGTTCGATGGTGTAGCGCCGGTGCGCATCCATGCCCTTCATCGCCTCGGCATAGTCGCGCAGAACGTCGGCCGGGTTGCGGGCGTTACCGTGCTCATCGAGCGGGTTGATGCCGAGCTGCTGCCAGATCGGTGTCGCCGAGTCGCCGATCTTGAACTGAGCATCCTTGATGGTCTGGAACACGCCATTGAGGCTGGCGTTCATTGCATCGGCGGTGCTGCCGGCGACCCGCGCCGCCATCGTCATGTTCGACAGTTGCCCCACCGGCATGTCGAGCGCGGTGGCCGTTTTCAGCACGGTGTTGCCCATCTCCGCCCAGCGGCGGGACAGCTCCACGATGCCGGCGATCGAGCCCGCGCCGGTCAGCAGCGCCATCGGCGAGGCCACCCGCTCCACCGCGCGCGCAGCCGCCAGGGTGTTGTTGCCGAAAGCCTGCATGCCCTCGGCGAGCCGCGCCAACGGCACCGGGTCGCCCATCTTGCGCACGGCGCCACCAGCCTGGCCGGCCGCGCCCTGCAATCCGAGGATTTGCTTGGTCAGCGCGTCGAACTTGGCGCTTGCCAGATCGGCGGCGTTGATCGTGATGGAGATGGTGGAGCTGCCGGACACCGCACACCTCAGCGTCGGACGTGGATGTGCTGCACGGTCTGCGGCGGCTCACGTCTGGTAATCTCCGGCATCAGCCGGAACCAGCGCAGCAGCCGCGGCAAAGGCAGCGACAGCGCCCAGGTCAGCCCGTCGCCATAGAACCGGCCAACGCGGGCGGCGATGATCTCCAGGCCGCCGGAGCGGGCCAGGTCGATCAGGACGCTGGAGTCGTCACCTTGGCCGCGGCCTGCGCCTCTGCCATCGCCGCCTCGCGGCGTGCCTTGCGCCAGCTCTCCAAAGGGTCGGGGGCCGGGGCTCCCATGAACTCATCGAAGTAATCGGACATCTTCCGGATCAGCCAATAGGGCTGCATCTTCAGCACGTCATACGGCACGCCGGAGACCGCTGCGATCAAGTGGTGCTGCTGATCCACGCCGGTGACGCCGGGGATCGCCGTCGCCTTCATCACGTCCTCGCCGGTCGGCGCGCGCAACAGGGCCGAGACGTATTTCATGCCGCCGAAATCCACCGGCTTGACCAGCGGCCACTCCAACGGCTCGGGTGGTGGGGTCCAGCTCACTGCGTCGGGCCTCCGGTCTCCATGATCGACCCGGCGACGCCTTCGAACCGGAAATCGAACGTCGCATCGGCGCCGCTGACCCCGGGTCGGCCGACATACCAGAGCGCCGAGCCCTGGATGGTTTTGCCGTTGGCCAGCTTGATCACCACGGTGGCGTTGGACAGGTTGGTGAACGCGGTCACCGAGACCGACGCGCCGTCGCGGAACTTGCCGCTGACGAACGGTGCGACCGGGCGTTGGGAATACCCATCGACGCCGGACAGGCTGACCATGGTGGCGTTTTCCTGGGTCGCGGGGTCCCAGATGAACTCGGTCACCGGGAACGCGCTGCCATTGACGGTGAACGCGGTGATGCCCGCCAGCCGGCGATTGACCGGCGTGGACGGCTGAAGCGTGGCAGACATAGGACGGTCCTCTCAGCTCACGTGCTTTGCCGGAACTGTACCAAAATGCCGACGTTGATGACCTGATCGGAGAAGTCGATCGGCAGATACATCAGCACCTGGCCCTTGGTACCCGGCTGGGCATAGGCATTGCGCGCGAAGATCGCCGCGTTTTGGGTTATGAAGATCGAGCACAGGTAGGCGTAAATCCCGATCACCGCGCCGAGCATCGCCGAGGGGGTGGTGGCCGGTGAGCCCGGCGGGATCGGTGTGCCATCGACCACCAGGATCTTGCCCGAGGCGATGAACTGGCTGGTGACCTGTGCCGCGATGTAGCGCGCGGCGTACATCGCCTGAAACATGATGTTGGTGTTCAGATAGGAATTGTCGGGCTGCCCGCTCGGGTTTTGCTGATAGGTCGTGATCGTGCGGTCGATGCGGCAGACGCCGGCGGCATCGACGGTGAAGGTGCTGATACCATCGAACAGCAGCGTGTTGCGCTCGCCCGGGGTGTCCTGATTGAGCAGCGGCGGCGGCAGCAGGCCGAGCGCCTGGGTGGCCAGGCCCTGCGCCGGGTTGACCTTGATGCGCACGGCATGCACCGCGCACCAATCGGCCGCCTCAAGCCAGGCCGGCGTCGGGCTGTCGAAATACCCGATGCAGGAGGCGTGCTGATCGTTGCGCGAGACGCCAAACGTGCTGCGCGCGCTGACCGTGCCGCGGAAGGCATAGAACACGTGGCCGTAGAGCATCTCCTCCGCCGACCAGCGTCCGGCCTGATCGCCGAGGAAGGTCTGCAACGCCAGCAGCGAGGCGCTGTCGCTATAGGGGCAGGCGATGAAATCGAACAGTTGGACGCCGAGATTGCCCAACAGTGTGGTCAGCACCGGATTGGTGGCGCCGCCGGAGAACGTGCCGGCCGAGCTGCCGGTGACCGGATTGGAGAACGCCACGGTGACGCCGGCCGGCAGCACCTCCGAGTTCTGCACGCCGATGTAGTTCACCCGCAGGTCAATGTCGTTCATCGCCAGGCCCTTGTGGATGGCGGTGAGCGTGACCACGCCGGCGGCCGCAGACGCGGTGAGCGGCAGCACCAGCCCGGTCGGGGTGGTCGCGATCACCACCGCCGCGGCGACGTTGCCGGCAATGACGGTGGGGGTGTCGCCGAGATTGACCGGCACCGGCACGGCGATGCCCATGACATAGAGCGCCAAGGTGCCGGCGGCGGAGGCGGTGCCGGTGATGGTGATGGTGCCGCTGGCCGCGGTGCCAGCGCTGTTATCGCTCAACGGCCCGAGCCAGACCTCGCCAAACGGATCCTGCACCCGGTATTGGGCATAGAGCTGCGCCAGCATCGAGTTGGCGCCGCACAGCAGGTTGACCTGATTCTGGCTGTAGCCCTGCACGGGGACATTCGGCTGCGCCGAGCCCGCGCTGGTGATCTGGCCGATCAGCAGGGCGCGCTGGTTCTGCGTCGCCGTGTTGGCTTGCGATGCGTCAAACTCAATGTTGGTGCCGCTCGGGCGCCACTGCATCGAGGGGAAATATTTGAAGCCCAGCGTGCCGCTCATGACGCGGCTCCATCAGCAGCCGGTTTCGGCGCGGTCGGCTGCGTGGGCGGATCAGCCAGCACCACGTCGCCGTGGGTCACCCGGCGGTGCCAGAAACTCGTTTCAGGGCGGTGTGCGCCGGCCTCTGGCAACCGCACGCGGTCGGGGCCGCGCACCATCAGCGGCTTACCGTCCGAGCCAATTCCAGGCTTGACGAACATAGGACAGCACTCCGTTGAATTTCAGGTCGAGCACGATCGGTTCGGCGAGCGGTGCCGCCGGCTGCGCCATGGTCACCAGAGCGGATTCCAGCGGCTCGCCGTCGCTGCCAAACGCCTGGTAGACCTGGACCTCGAAGGTCACGCCGAACTCGCCGATCTGATTCTTGCTCTCGGCGCTGACCGTGATCCGGGTCTCGATGCTGAGGATCTGCTGGATCGCGCGGCTGAACTCAGGGTCCAGCATCAAGGCTTCCTCGACCTGGCCGGAAAACACGTCCAACTGCTGATTGACCGCCTCGGCGGATTTGCCGACCACACGGCCGACGACCACCAGGTGGATCACCGTGTCGAATTGCAGCAGCCCCGGGAATTGGCTGGTCTTGCTCTCCATCGGCGTCTGCACGAGCAGCACCGGGAACAGCTCGGGACGGGTCGGCCAGTCGCGCGGCTCAAACACGCGCTCGCCTGCCATGGTGTTGGCGCGGATCAGCGCGGCGATCGCCACCTCCTGCAATCCCTTGCGGGAGATGCCGTCATAGAGCGGCATGTCAGGGCTCGTATTCGTTCAGCGCCAGCAGGGCATGGCCGTGGCCGTCCGGGCGGACCTCCTTGACCTCATAGACTTCGCCGCGATGGCGGCCGGTCAGGATGCGCAGCACGTCGCCCTGCGCCGGCGGTGCCGGGAACCTCTGGTCCAGCCGCACGCCGAGCACCGGCATTTCCGTGGTGATCGCGCCGGGGTCACCGAGCACGAAGCCGCCGGTGTCGGGGCCGCCGCGGCCGAGCGCCGGGTTCAGCGCCAGGTAGGCCTCATCGAACACGCCGCGGATCCTGCAGGCGCCATACGGCGTCACATAATCGACCTCATCGCCGAAGATGACGGCGGTGGGCCGCAGCACCAGGCTGTCCCAATCAATGGCCATGGTCGGTCAGCCGGCGCGGACGCCCGTGGTCAGGTCGTTGTCGTAGACCGGGCCGGCGCCAATCGGGGGCGCCTCGACGCGGCCGGTCGGATCGAGCAGGAAGCCGGCCTTGATCAGCCGGATCGCCTCATCGACCGGCAGCTCCACCAGGCTGCCCGGGCCAAGCTCTTGCTGTGTGCCAGGGTCATTCTTGTTCAGCATGCGGGGGGTGCCGATGACGACGGTACGGTCCGGCGCCACCGCGGCACGCATCGTCTTCGGCTTGCCCGCCGTCGGCGAGGCTGCCACCGTGGGCACGCTGCCACGCGGCGCAGCGGGCTTGGGCGCCCCCTTTTTCGGCGCGGCCTTCGGCGGTGCGGCCGCGCGCGGCGGCTCCGGCTGCGGCTCAGCAGCCTGCGGTGCATCGGCCATGTGCGGGGTCTCCGAGGGGGGATCAGCTAAACAGGCCGGGGCAGACCGTGGCGGCGAGGCAGGCGTTCACCCGGCTCGGAATGACGATCGGGCTCGACTGCATCATGATCAGCCGCTGCGCCGGGTCCTCCATGACCCACGTCTTCGGCGCGAACGGCAGCGCGGCATAATTGAAGGCAGGATCGAGGACTTGCGCGAAGGCGCGGGTGCCCATCATGTCCGGCCCCGACATGATCACCGTGCCATCGGCGATCATCGGCGTCTCGACGTTGGTGATCGGATCAACGTACCAATCGTTGTAGAGCCACAGGTCGTATTGACCCCAGCGGCCCTTGTAGGCGGCGCCGCGCTGGATCTGCGCACCCGGGTTGATCGAGTTCGGAAAATCGCCGAGCCGCGGGTAGTAGATCGCGCCCTGCACGCCCTCGGCGTTCAAGAACCGCAGCCAGGGAGTCGAGGTGAAGACGATGTCCGTGGCGGCGGCGCCGGAGGCCTTGAGGATCGCGCGCTGCCAACCCTCGATCGACAGCACCGGGATCGGGTCTTTGCCGTCCGAATTGAAGCCGGCGGTGTAGCCCCAGATGTTGGCGCCGGTGAGCGCCACGGTGAGCGCGGCGCTGCGGCCGAAATTGATCGTCACGGTGGGGAAGCCGTCGCCGGCGATCACCACCGAGGCGGTGACCAGCGCGCTCGCCGCCATCCATTCGAGCCGCCGGGTCAGGATGTCCACCTGGTCGGTCATCTCAAACGTCAGGTTGGCCATCTCGCGCTCGGCGCCGGTGAGGTCACCGCCGATCCTTTCGCCGATCATGCGCCGCACCGGCTTGCGCAGATCGGGCGCCCGCTTGTCCTTGATGTAGGGTGGCTTGAAGGTGTTGGTCTGAATGCGCCGCTGCTCGACCAGCTTGCCCTCGACCAGCGGTGAGACGAACGGGGCCATCCGGCGCATGCCGACATCGACGTCGATCGACACGAACTCGCTGTCGGCGGTCACCACGTTTGGGAAGAACTTGTCGAGCAAAAACGATTGTGCCCGCTTCAAGTTCGGCACCACCGCGATCAGTGTGTTGGTGTCGTAGATGAAGGTATTCGGCGACATGGAGCCGGACATGGCAGGGCTCTCCAGTTAGAAGGACGCGCGTCTCGTGACGGGCAGCGGCTTGCCCAAGGCCGTTAGGGCAGCGCGATCAGCTCGGGTCGGCGGCGGTCTGTACCGTCTTGAGGAAGATGCCCAAGGGACGCAGCGCGGCCTTTGCGGCAGCGACGGAAATGCCGGCGCCAAACGTCATCGCGTTGACGTTGAATTCGCCCATCAAATAGACCGGGGCGAGGACCGAGCCGGCGACGGTGTAGTCAGCCAGGACACAAATTGGATTCTGGCTGCCATCCACTGCGGCGGCGCTGGCGAGGACGTAGGCGTTGGTCGCTGGTGCGGCGGCGATGATGAACTGATCGCCCGCGGCGATGCTGGCGCCGGTGGTGACGGTGAAATTGATCTGCGGATCGCTATAGGCGGTGCCCACCACGCCGGGGGCGAGCGCGACGCCGCTCGGGTCGGTCACGGTGAACGCCGTCGTGCTGGTCAGGGCCACGACATAGTTGCCGCTCTTGAGCCGCGGCCCGGCGGTGAGGCTGCCGATGGTCTCCGCGCCGGCGTTGGCGGTGCCGCCGGACAGGGTCGCACCGGACAGCGTGAACGCGGCGGTATCCGAGGTCGCCAGGGTGAGCGCGTTGCCGCCGGTGCCGGGTGCGGCGGCGGTGGTGGTGATCACCGCGCCAGCGAGCGAGTAGGTGAACTTCACCAGGTTCGTGTCGGTCGAACCGTTGAGGAAATTGATCAGCGCCGTCGCGGTGCCGGCGATCGTCGGCACCGTGACCGGGTTGCCGTCAGGGCCAGGGCCGCCGATCAGCACCTGGTTGCCGGACGGGTTCGCCGCCACGAAGGTGATGACGGTACCGCCGATCGTCAGGGTGTCGCCGGCGGTGGGAACAGCGGCGATGGTGACCGAGCCGGTGGCGAAGGTCTTGCCGGGGGTGCCAACGAGCGTGCCCAGGTTCTGCTGGCCGAGCAGGGCGCCGCGCGGCAGCGCGGTGGAACCGCCGATCGTCACCGTGTCGGAGACGATCTTGAGATTCCCGGCGATAAGTTGGTCGGGAATATAGGTCTCGGCCGACGCATAAGGCTGCTGCGGGTTGTCGCCCAGCGGGAACGGGCTCTGCAGGGTGCCGGACATGGGAAAACCTCGTTGGATGACGGGTTAAGGGCTCGACCGCCGCGCTCAGGCGGCGTTGCGCTCCGCGATGAATTTCGCGATGGCCTCCGGCCCCTCGCCGAGCCGTTTCATGTTGGCGACCAGCATCAGCGTTGCGGTCTGGTAGGCCTGATCCTTCGGCGCGCCTCCGCTGGCCGGCGCGGCGGCCCCGCCGGCAATCACCGGCATCGGCGGCAGCGCTGCCATGCGGCTGTCCAGCGTGCGCCGTGGCGCCGCCGCTGGGGTGGCGGGTGCAGGGGTGCCCGCGGAGCGCAAAATCCGGATCGCCTCGCTGCGCGGCGTGTTGGTGGTGAAGGCGAGCGTGGCGGCCAGCTCCTGATTACGGCCCGCCGCGGGGTCGCCGAAGATCGCCGCGCAGCGCGCCCGCTCGCGCAGCCGGGCCTGACCGATGCCCTCGCGGCGCATGTCGCCACCGTCGCTGTCGTCATCGCCCCTGTCATCGTCATTGCCCGCGGCGTTTTCGTCCGGCTTTTCGTCCTCGGCCGCACGCCGCGCCCGGTTCGATGCCACGCGGGCCTTGTGCTCCTCGTCGGATTCGCCGTCCTTCTTTTTGTCCTCGTCCTCCGCCGCCTTGGCGCGCTTGGCGTAGTCCTCGTCGGACTCGCCCTCTTTGCGCGGCGGATCATCTTCCGCAGCCGCCGCAGGCGCGCGGCCAACCAGGTGAGCGAACGACGGCGTGCTCGTCGCGAGCTTGGCCTTGAGGGTCATGGGGGGTCTCCCGGTAAAGGTCAGGTCAGGCCGGCGCGCAGCGCGCGGAATGCCTCGTGCGGTGCCATCACGGCATCAGCCAGGCCGAGCGTGACGCCGGCCTGACCGAGAAAGGTGGCGGCCTCGGTGCCGCGCACGACGGAGGCGGCCAGGCCGCGGTTGCGTGCGACGGTCTCGACAAACAGGTCGCCAAGCGTGTCGATGTCGGCCTGGAAATGCTCCAGCGCATCCTTGCTCAGCGGCAACTCCGGCGCGCCCTCGGCTTTGCGCGCGCCATAGGTGATGAAGGTCACGGTCAGCCCGGCACCTTCCAGCGCGCGGGAAAAATCGACATGGCAGGCGACGACGCCGATGCTGCCGGTGCCGCCGGTGCGCGGCACGGTGATGTAATCGGTGGCACTCGCCAGCGCGTAGGCAGCGGAGAAAGCCATCTCGTTAAGGATCGACCAGATCGGCTTTTCGCCGCGCGCGGCGTAGACCGCATCGGCCAGGTCGAACATGCCGGCGCACTCGCCGCCGGGGCTGTCGATGTCGAACACCACCGACTGCGCGGCCGGGTCATCGAGGGCGCAGAGAAACGCGGTGCGGATGCCGTCATAGCCAGTCATGCCGGAATACGGCCGCACCGAACCGAGCTTCTGCACCAGGGTGCCGTGCACCGGGATCACCGCAACCCCGGCCACCACGTCATAGCCCATGTCCGGGCTGACCGCGTCGCGATCGCTGTAGTCATCGTCATCGAACCAATCCATTGCATCCGGCCGCAGCGCGTTCGGCGTCAGCCGATTGAGCGAGGTGATGCCGAGCCGTTCGGCCAGCGCGCCGACGACGATCTCCGCCTTGCGCGGGTGGATCGCCAGCGGCACGTTGAACAGCCGCTGCGAGAGGAACGGCAGGCGGTTTCTCATCGACGGAGCCACGGCACCAGCACCGTGAGGGCGATCAGACCCACGACGATCGCCAGCGCGATCAGGGCTTCACACCGTTCCATGCGCGACATCGGCTCGGACATCGGCAGTGGCCTCGGGGCCGGCGGCGGCGGGGCGGGCTTCATCATAGCAGCCTCCTGAGCCGACCTTGCGGCCGTCCGGTACGTCCACCGCCAGGCCATCCCTAATCTCGACGCCGGGGATGAGGCCGCATCGGGCCAGTTCCCGGACTACGAGATGGGCGCGCTGCGCAGCATGCTCGTCAGGACCCCAGGCGCGCTCCATCTCGGCAACTATGTGGAGCGCGCGGTTTGTCGGCCCACCAGCGCGACGGAGAGCCGTTGCCACACTACCCTCCCGAGCCGATCTTGCCGCCGTCCGGCTTGCTGCCAGGCCGGCCGCCCGGTGCGGCTTCCGGCGGTGTCGGCGGCCCCTGGTAGACTTCCGGCAATTCGAGCCCGCGATCCTTGAAGCGCTGGATCTCGATCGCGCGCTGATCGACAATTTCCTCCCAATCCTCGCCCATCGCGTCCGCGGCCTGTTCCTCCAACGTGGAGAGGCCGTACTGCATGGCGAGCCCGGAGGCCCTGATCTCATCGAGCGGGTTGGTCCAGCCGCGACCCGGCCGCAGCAGGCGGCAGCTCGAATAGGCCAGGCGGAACTCCTCGAAGGGCGGTGCGCCAGCGGGCAGCGGCACGTCCTCGACGTCCATGAACTCCTCGACCGCGGCGCCGCGCACCGGCATGAAAAACCCGCTGTCGAAATTCTTGGCGCGCCGATCAAAGGTTTTCTTCACCTCGTTGGTGGCACCGCGGAAACTTGAGAAGTTGGTGCGCGAGAAGTCACCGCTGATCTGCTCATAGGTGATGCCCATGCCGGACGCGATGTGGCGCAGCACCTGCACCTCGAACGGCTCGTAATTCGAAGCCGGGCGCTCCGCGCGGACCTGGCCGATTTCCTCGCCGGGGAACAGATGCGTCACCTGGCTGCCGCCGAGCCACATGCGCTTGCGTTCGTCCCAGAACTCGTTGCGCTGCTCTTGATACGCGCCGAGCGCGGTCTCCTCGGCATGGTCGGAGTCCATCGCCTCCGCGACCATTTGCGGGTCATAGGGCGACTTCACATAGGCGGCGAAAATCGCGTTGATGATCGCCGCTTCCATCTCGGCGCTGTCGTAGCGCATCAGCATGCGCATCCGCTGCAACACCGAGGTCAGCACGCCGGCGCCGCCGTGATGCTGGCCGGCACGATCGTGGTCGAAGCTGTGCACGATGATCGGCCGGCCCCACGGGGTGCGGCGCGGGAAGTAGTCCCAGTGCACGCTTTTCGCCGCGTTGAACCAATCGCCAGCATGGGCGCGGCGGATCCAATAGCCCTCCGGCACACCGAAATTGTCCACCTCAACGCCGCCGCGCATGACGTTCTTGTCAAAGGTCAGTTGGGGGTTGGACAGCCGGTCCGGATCGATCAGTTGCAGCGCGGTGGCGTAGCGCGCCTTGCCTGGTCCCAGCAGCTCGGGTCGATAGAGCAGGCCGCCCAGCGCGTCGCCATCGAGTAGGTTGTGCCGCATCGCCACCCAGCACAGTTGCGCCATGGTCAGGCACTGCATGCCGTCACAGTAGTGGTTGATGTCGCCCGCCCAGGTGCGCCAGCAGGCGTCGATCGCGTGGCCGAACTCATCGGCCCAGACGGCATCGAAGCCCTTGATGCCGGTGAAGTAGGCGAGCGCGCGGTAGTCCGGCTTGGAGATCGGCCGAAAGTTCGCGCCGATCACCGTGTCGAGGATCTTGGTGACGCCGCCCTTGGCCCACCCGTCATTGCGCTCGGCGTCGCGGGCGCGGGCAACGATCCGGTCCCGCTGACCGAAACTCATCTCGCCGTCAGGCGACCACAGATACGGCCGCCAGTCGGCCATCTGGCCGCCATAGATGTCAGCGGCGTCGTACGGAATGTTCGGCGAGCCGTTCAGCGCCCGCATCCGCGGCGGCCCGACCACGCCGCGCTGGCGGCTGGGGGCGAAGGGATGGCCCCACTGGTCGAGGATACGCACCTGGTTCTGGTTGGCCATCAGCGAAAGCCCACGCGGAAGCCTCGCCTGGGGTGGCGCACCTCGCCGAGTTGGGCGCGGAGCTGCAGTATGGTGTTGACGATGTTCTGGCCTTGCGCGGCCGTGTAAGTCACCGACTTGGTGCCGTCGCCCTGGGCATAGCTGGCGGTGACCACCTTGCCGCCGGCCATCAGTTCCAGATAGGCCGCCTGCAAGGATTCGATGGCCTGCCGCAGTTGCCAGGGCGACATGCCCGCGAAGATGCTGGTCCGCGGATTGTAGCGCATCGCGTGGACCTCTATCTTGCCGTCGGTGCTGCGGTCCGTCGAAGGCTCGAGCGACTGGCGGTGTGACCGACCCACACGGCGAGCCTCATCGCCTCTCACGGCACCGCGGCACCGTCCCCCTCACTCACACGCCGGCCAGCCGCCCCTTGAGCCGCCGGCGCCCGGTGGCGGGCTGCTCGGTGGTGATGGTGACCTGGTCGTAGACCGGCCCCTGAAACTCTGGCGTGGTCACCGCGCCGGGCTCGGCCGGCCGCACCGCCGGCACCACGGGCCCGACATAGGTCTCGGCGACCTCCGCCGCGCGGCGGTTCAGGCGCAGCCCGAAATGCAGCAGGCCGCACAGCGCCGCGTAGCCGTAGACCCGCATGTCCAGGGCTTCGTTGGCGCGCCCCGGCGACAGCTCCCAGACCCGGAACCGCTGGCCGCTGAGGACCTTCGTCACCAGGCGCTCGGAGACAAGCTGGGCGAAATAGTTGATGTCGCGATCGACCTGAAAGTGCATGTAACCAGGCCCGGGCTCGGTGACGTGCAGCCGCGAGCGGATGGTATCTTTCGCCGCGTTGACCCCGACGATGATGGGCCGGAACGCCTGTTTGTTGCGGGCGCTTGGCCGCTTGACCGGCCACACCGGCGAGCGTGCGCCGCCGCGCGCTGATTCGCCCTTGATCGCCCAGATGCGCCGGCCGAGCCGCGCCTTGCAGAATGTGTAGACCTGCTGCGTCGCGTGACCGCCGCTATCAACGCAGGTGGCCATGATCTCGAATTCGCGGCCGTCGGCACGGACGAATTTGCGCTTGAGGTATTCATCGACCAGGCGCCACACCATCTGCTCCTGGGTGTCGCCCTCAATGACCTCGTGCGCGATCGACCAGCTCTCCTCATCAGCGCCCCAGCCGATGACCTCGATCTCCACGCGGTCGTCCTGCACATCGACGCCGGCGGTCAGCAGCGCCACGCGCGGGGGCACCTCGCCCGCCCACACCTCGCGCCGCTTCAGCAAATTCGCCTCGTTCAAGGCGTTGTCGCCGCGGTCCTCATATGGCAGCCCCAGGGTGGTGTTGATGAAGGTCTGCCGCCGCTTCGCGTCGCCCTTGGCCTCCAACCACTCGGCCGCCAGCTTCGCCCAGGAGGCGTTGACGTGCGGCGAGTACAACGCAGAGAGCTGGAAGCCGGCATGCCCCTGGCACGGCCTGGAGGCCCGCCATTCGCCCTTGGCGACCATGTCGGGCTTGTCGATCTCCTCGATAATGCAGCCGTTCGCGCGGCAGACGTAGTAGGCCTGCTCGGGGTGGTACTGGCCGTTCTCGTCCTTCGGCCATTTGAGGCCATACGTCTCGGTCGGGCCGCCCCACTCTAGGGTCTGCATCTCGCCGCAATGCGGGCACGGCACGAAGTAGCGGCGCTGGTCGCTTTCGTTCCAGCTTTGCTCGATGCGGCTCAGGCCCTGGATCGTTGGTGTGCTACCTAGCGCAATCTTGCGATTCCAGAAGGTCTGCGACCGCTTGATGCCGAGCGAGATCTGATCGCCCTCGGACCCGGCGCCCGGGGGATAGCCGTCCACCTCATCGAACAGCACGATGCGCACCGTGATGCGGCGGAAGCCGCCGGGGCTATTGGCTCCCACCAGCGTCAGGCTGGCGCCGTTGAGCATCGTCTTCTTGAGGATCGTCTGGCCGGTCTGCTTGGCCTTCGGGTCGCCGGCGATCGCGGCCAGCGGCGCGATGTCGCGCAGCATCGGCACGATCTCGGTCTTGCTGTAGTCCTCCGCGTCCTCGACGCGCGGCTGCACTATCAGGATCGGCGATGGATCCTGCGATAAAAAATAGCCGACCGCATGGTCGAGCACCTTGGTGAAGCCGACGCGCGCGGCCTTCATCATGGTGATGGTGTCGATCGTTGGGTCGGTGAAGGCATCGGCTAGGCCGACCTGGTAGCCATAGGCGCGGAACCGTCCGGTCTCGGCGGAGGTCTCCAGCGACAGCACGCCGTGACGTTCAGACCACTGGTTGAGCGTCAGCGTGGGTGGTGGCCGCAGGTTGTCGTATTGCGCGGAGAGAAACGCGGTGTCGCACTGCGCCAGGCCGTCCGGGTCCGGGTCAGGCTGCTTCCTTGGCGCCACCGCTGAGGTCCTCGAGCGCTTCGGTGATCTCCCGGCGGATCAGGGCCTCGGCCTCCGCCACAGTTTTCACCCGCTTGATCTGCGGCGCGATTTTCGTCGGCAGCGCCAGCATCCGGGTCCTGACCCGCGCGCAGGCCGCGCCATGCGAGCGTGCCATCGTGCTGACCCGCGCCACGTCGCCGCGCAGCAGCGCCAGTTCGATCTCGGCGGTGGAGGCGTCGGCCTCGACCTTGCGCCGCCGCGCGTCATTGAGCGGTGTCTGCTCCGCCCGCTTGCGCCAATAGGCGATGATCCATTGCACGGCGGCCGCGACCGGGTAGCCCTGGCGGCCGGCCTTCGGCATGCCTTCCGCGGCGAGCTGCAGCAGCCGCCGCTCAGTCAGCCCGACGATGCGGGCCATGATCGGCGCCGACACGATCAGCGGCGTGTGCGCCTCGGTGTTCGGGTCGATCGCCATCGCCTTACCGGGCGGTGGTGTATGTCTTCACCAACGCGGCCTTGAACGCTTCGGCGCTGTTCGCTGCGATCAGGGCAACCGCGCGGGCATGGAAGTTCAGATGCTTCTTGACCGGCAAGTCCACACCGAACCGAATCAGCAGCCGTAACGCCCCGAGCTTCGGGTGATAGATGGTGCCGCGTGGCAGGCGTTTTCTGCGCGGGAGGCCCTTCCGGCTGACGCTGAGGCGTTGCCACACACCGTTTATCTCGTCGCCGGATTTGGTCTTGATCGGGCCGATATAGATGTCGGGGCGGGCCCGCAGGCGCTCCATGGTCTTGTTCGGTAACTGGCCGTAGGGGTCGAGCTTGATGTCCACCGGCTTGAGCAG
Source organism: Acetobacteraceae bacterium (assembly GCA_035486135.1). Taxonomy (GTDB): domain Bacteria; phylum Pseudomonadota; class Alphaproteobacteria; order Acetobacterales; family Acetobacteraceae; genus JASHVB01. The sequence goes on along the minus strand of DATHNI010000416.1, from coordinate 2,141 downwards.
CGCCGGCCCTGGCAGCACGTGCAGGCCGCCCACCTCATAGGGATCGAGGTATTTCGCCACTTCGGGGCGGACGTAGATGGTGGCGCTGAGGCTGCCTCGGTCCGATTTGTTCACCAGCACCGAGCGAGCCGTGAAGGCTCGTGGCGTATTGAACACCTGCAGCATCGCGAAGTTCTCGACGCGCTGCACCTTAAACGCCAGGTCATTGAGCATGGCCGACGCGGTGGACCGCATCTGCCGCACGGCGCCGCGCAGCGCGGCGACGGTCTTCGCGCTGTCGATCGTGATGAGGGGATCGGCCATGGCGACACCAGGCGCAAGGGCAGCTCCAGCACCGGCCGCGCACCCGGGGGAGGAAACCGCGGACGACGGCCGGCTAAGCTGCCCTTGCGTTTGACGATCAGGCCGCCGCGGGCGCCGGTGCCGGCGCCGGTGCGGCCGGGGTGTTCGCCGTGACCGCGGCAGCGAGCGCGGCGGAGCTGGTGGTGATCTGCGTGTCGAGCGCGGTCAGATCGGCCAACTGCGCCGGCGTGGCACCGGCCGCGGCGGCGTTGGCAACGGCGGCAGAGAGCTGAGCGGCAAAGCCATTGACCAACGTGATCGCGGAGTTGACCACGGTGGTCTGCGCGGTGACGTCGGCGGTGAGCTGGGTGATCTCGCTCTGGAGCGTTTGAGACATGCCTGTGAGTCCTTGCAAGAGTTTGATGATCTGGTCGAGTTTCGTGCTTTGCGCCGCCAGCGCTGACAGGATGGGCCCGTCGCCAAAGATGATGTTGCCGAGCCCCATCAGAAGCCGAACCGGCCGTGTCCGAACAGCAGCAGCAGCACGAGAATCACGAGGACCACGCCGATCAGGCCGAAGCCGCCATTGCCATAGTAGCCGCGCTGATGGCCGTAGAAGCCGCCGCCGCCGAACACAAGCAACAGGAGGATGACAATGACGATCACGTCCATGGGGTCGCTCCTGTCTGCAACCGTAGCGCGAACAGGAAGTAACGCGCGGCAGGGCAGATGACGGTTTTACTTGCTCTGGGCAGTCAAACCGGCGAGCGGAGCGAGGGCGCCCGTGAGGACTTTGCGGCGACTGTCCGGTTACTTCCGGAGAGTTAACATAATCGCCATTATGACGGCCACCGCCGGTTGAACGGCACTACAACCGAGGCGCCGAGTCGAGGCGCCGGGTCGCTGGCTCCGTAATGCCAACTTCACGTTGGGGGCTGCATTCGCAGGCATCCTGACGTGACAATCGGCAGGTTAGTTATTTCAGCGCCTTAAAGTGCTCCGTTGTCAAGCGGCATCGTCAACATTGGCCAACGTCCCGTTGGGGGAACCGTCGCCCGGCTCGGGCGCGGGACGTTGCTTGCGCGCCCAGCCGATCGGCACCGGCAGCGCTACCAGGAAGTCGTCCAGCAGCTCCAGCCAGTCCTGCACGGCGGCCGGGGCTTGCTGCGTGCCGCGGGTGCGCATCCAGTTGCTGGCGACGTGCTCGCTGACGCTGACCCGCCGGCCAAGTTCGATAGCAGACCATCCCAGGCGGTCCAGCAGATAGCGCAGCCGCGCCGCCGGACATGCCGGCTCGCCATCGTCATAGACCAATGACGGCGGCGGAAACCGCAGATACAGCGCCGCCAAGGTCTCCAGCCACAGCGCGACACGCTCCGGGCACGCGCGAGGGTTCGCCGAGCGCATCATCTGGCGGACGCTGCCCTGCTCCATGGCGAGGCGCCGGGCCAGCTCGTGCCCGCTCCAGCCCAGCACGCCGAGCGCCCAGCGCATGCGATCGGGCTGGTACGGGATGGCGAAGGGGGGCGGCGGCTCCGCTTCCGGGATCTCGGCGTCTGGCATGGGGCGGCTCCGGTCAGGACAGGGCGCGTCAGGGTTACGACGGGGGAACGGGAACGGCAACCGAAAACTGATCCGGCGCGACGGCGCGACCCCTTGATTTTCGGGGGTCCCCTGCCCTGCCCATACCCAAAACCCGGCGCGGTCAGGTCACGGCTGGGGGATTCAGGCCCCCTCCCCTGCCCGGTTCCGGCCAGCTCAGGTCTGCACCCTGCGCGTTCCGGCTTGCGGGGTGAACCCGAAACCGAAATGATGAAAAAAATGCTTTGTCTAGTGATGAATCGGGCTCGCGCAATGCC